>JAAYEA010000019.1 GCA_012689325.1 Chloroflexota bacterium | reverse complement strand
GGGTTGTGCGCCACATCCACTCTGTGGTATCATCCAACCACGACGACACGGAGGGAGGCGAGGTGGGCAGGCGGCTGGCGGCGGCGGTGGCGGTCTTGATCCTGGCGGGGTGGGGGTGGGCGGCGGGCGTCCGCGGCCAGGCGCCCCTGTCCGGCGCCGCCCGGGCCAGCTCGCTGGCCCTCACCCCCGACGGGGCGACGCTCCTCGTCGCCAACGCCGATAGCCACACCGTGGCCTTGCTGGACGCCGCCACCCTGCGCGTGCTGGCCGAGCTCCCCGCCGGGCGCTCCCCCCGCACCGTGGCGACCGACGCCGCCGGGCGGCTCGCCGTCGTGGCCTGCCAGGATTCCGGCGAGATCGCCCTGCTGGACCTCCCCGCGCGCCAGGTGGTGGGGCGCGTGGCGGTGGGGCGCGGGGCGACCAGCGCGCTGCTCACCGCCGACGGCGCGCTGGCGCTGGTGACGCTGCGGGACGAGGACGCCGTGGCGCTGGTGGACGTCGCGCGCGGCGAGGTGGTGGCGCGGCTGGCGGTGGAGCCCAAGCCCTATGGCCTGGCGCTCTTGCCCGACGGCGGCGCGGCGCTGGTGACCCACCTCCTCAGCGGGCGGGCCAGCGTGGTCCGCTGGCGGCCCCGCCCCACGGTCTATTTGCCGCTGCTGTGGGCGGGGGGCGACGGCGTGACCGCTGCCGCGGTCACTTGGGCGGCCGCGCCGGCGACTGCGCCCTCCCCCTGGCGGCTGACCGTGGAGCGGGTCATCGCCGCCTGGCCGGATAGCAACCTCAGCCAGCGGGCCGTGCTCTCGCCGGACGGGTCGCGCGCCTACCTGCCGCAGACCCGCGCCAACACGGCCAACCGGGCGCTGACCTACGACACGACCGTATTTCCCATCGTCGCCGTGCTGGATTTGGCGACGGGGGAGCTGCTGCCCCGCGCCAACATCGCGCTGGACACCGCCGACCAGCCGGTGGGGCTCCCCACCGACGCGGCGCTCAGCGCCGACGGGCGGCGGCTCTGGGTCGCCAACGCCGCCTCCAACGACGTCTCGGTGGTGGACGTGGTCACGCGCCGGGGGCTGGCGCACCTGGAGGTGGGCGCCTACCCCACGGGGATCGCCCTCTCGCCGGACGGGCGGCGCGTTTATGTCAACAATACGCTGGATGGCACGGTGACCGTGCTGGACGCCCAGCGCTACGCCCCCATCGCCAACGTCGCCGTGACCGAGCTGCCCCTGCCGCCGGCGCTGCTGCGCGGCAAGCGGCTCTTTTGCTCCAGCGACGACCCCCGGCTGGCGCGGGAGCAGTGGATCTCGTGCCAGAGCTGCCATTTCGAGGGCGAGCAAGACGGCCGCACCTGGTTCTTTGGCTTTGCCGGGCCGCGCAACACCACCAGCCTCCTGGGGATGGTCGCCACCTACCCGCTGCGCTGGTCGGGCGACTGGGACGAGTCCGCCGACGCCGAGTTTGCCATCCGCCGGGAGCAGTTCGGTACCGGGCTGATCGCCGGGGCGCTGCACCCGACGCTGGGGGAATATAACCAGGGGCGCTCTTACGACCTCGACTGCCTGGCGCTCTATATGGACTCGCTGGCGCTGCCGCCGAGCCCCCACCCGCTGGACGCGGCGGCGCGGCGCGGGCGGGCGGTGTTCGAGCGGGCGGACACCGGCTGCGCCGACTGCCACCCGGCGCCGCTGTATACCGACCTGCGCAGCCACGACGTGGGGACCGCCACGGCTTGGGAGCGGGTCGGCCCGGCCTATGACACGCCGACGCTGGCGGGGGTCTGGGCCACGGCGCCGTACCTCCACGACGGCTCGGCGGCGACGCTGCGCGACGTGCTGGTCGCCCGCAACCCCGCCGACCGCCACGGCGTCACCTCGGGCCTGAGCGCGGGCGAGCTGGACGACCTCGTGGC
>JAAYEA010000018.1 GCA_012689325.1 Chloroflexota bacterium | reverse complement strand
TGCGCTGGTATGTCGACAACGAGTGGTGGTGGCGCAAGATCAAGTCGGGCGAGCGGTGGCAAGAGTACTATAAGAAGAACTATGCCGGGCGCGAGCTGACGGGGCAGGCCAAGGCTGGGTAGGGAGAGGCGCCGGGCGGCCAGCGCCTGGGAGCGAGGGACCATGCGAACTGTCGAATGGGATCAGGGCGTCGTCAAGATGATCGACCAGACCCTGTTGCCGCACCAGGAGATCATCCTGGAATACCGCGACCATCGCGAGGTGGCCACGGCGATCAAAGAGATGCGCGTGCGCGGCGCGCCGGCCATCGGCGCCACTGCCGCTTTTGGCATGGCCCTGGCGAGCCTGAACAGCCGGGCGACCACGCGGGAGGCCTGGCTGGGCGAGTTGGAGGCGGCGGCGCAGACGCTGAACGCCACGCGCCCCACAGCGGTCAACCTCTTTTGGGCCACCGCGCGCATGTTGCGGGTGGCGCGCCAGGGCCAGGCGAGCGATGTGGTAGCGCTCAAAGAGCTGCTCATCGCCGAGGCCCAGCGCATCGCCGATGAGGATGTGGCGATCAACCGGCGCATGGGCCGGAATGGCGCGGCGCTGATCGAGGATGGGTACAACATCCTAACCCACTGCAACGCTGGCGCGCTGGCGACGGTGGACTATGGGACCACCCTGGGGGTGATCCGCGCGGCGCATGAGGAGGGCAAGCACATCCACGTTTATGTGGACGAGACGCGGCCCTTCCTGCAGGGCGCGCGGCTGACGGCCTGGGAGCTGCATCGCGACGGCATCCCGCTCACGTTGATCACGGATAACATGGCGGGCTATTTCATGTCCCAGGGCAAGGTGGACATCGTGCTGGTGGGCGCGGATCGCGTGGCGGCCAATGGCGATGTCGCCAACAAGATCGGCACATATAGCCTGGCGGTGCTGGCCCAGGAGAACGGCGTGCCCTTCTACCCCGTGGTGCCCACCTCCACCATCGACCTGAACATCGCCTCCGGCAAGGACATCCCCATCGAGCAGCGCAACGCCCGCGAGGTGACCCACATTCGGGACCTGCCCATCGCGCCCGAGGGCGTTCCCGTGGCCAATCCCGCCTTTGACGTCTCGCCGCACCGCTACGTGACTGGGATCATCACCGAACAGGGGATCGTCTATCCGCCCTTTGGTCCGGGGCTGCGCCGTGTGAAAGAGCTGGCGGAACGGCATGAGCCCTGATTTCGACCCCGCTTGGCTCGCCACCATGACCGGCGGCGTCCCTCACGCCCGGGTGACGGAGGCCTGGAATGCCGTCCTGACCTATTTCCCCGACGTGCCGGCGTGGCCGCAACTGGAGCGAAAGAGCTATCCCGAGAGCCCCTATGCCCAGTTTAGCGAACGGTTTCCCGGCGCGGTCATCCGGGGGGATCGCCTGTACATCGACCGGGAGCAAGGCCTGGATGCGGCGCTGGACCGGCTCTTCATCGCCTATCTCAACGGCGATACCGGCTATGGCGCCATCGGGCCGGACTATGCGGAGGGACTGTTCCATCTCTTGGAGAACCAGGTGCCCTTCATGCAGCCGATGCAAGCCCTCAAGGGCCAGGTGACCGGGCCGATCAGTTGGGGGCTGGCGGTGGTGGACCAGAATCGGCGGCCGATCCTCTATGACGAATTGCTGGCCGAGGCGCTCTCCCACCTGCTGTACCTCAAGGCCGCTTGGCAGGAGCAGGGGCTGCGGCGCTTTTGCGAGCGGACCATCATCATGCTCAACGAGCCGCACCTCAGCTCCTTTGGCCCCGGGGTGGCGGCGATCAGCCGCGACCAGGTGGTCACCCTGCTGGAGGAGGTCCTGGCGGGCATCACGGGGCTGAAGGGCATCCATTGCTGCGGCGACGCCGACTGGTCGATCCTGCTATCCACTTCGGTGGATATCCTCAGCCTTGATGCCTATAGCCACGCCGCCTCGCTGGCCAACTATGCGCAGGAGGTGGATGCGTTCCTCAAACGGGGCGGCATCCTCGCCTGGGGCATCGTGCCGGCCGGGGATCGGGCGGCCGCCGAGACGGTGGAGACGTTGCTGGCGCGGCTGGAGGCGGCGATGAGCCTGTTGGAGGAAAAGGGCGTGCCCAAGGAGGCGATGGTCAAGCGCGGCATGATCACGCCTTCGTGCGGGGCCGGCGCGCTCTCGGTCGAGTTGGCGGAGCAGGTTTTCGCCCTGACCGCCGGCGTGTCGTCGGCCATGCGCAGCCGCTATGGATACTGAGTGAGGGATGTTGCGATGAGCATCATGGTGACCGGCTCGATTGCTTATGACTATTTGATGTCCTTCCCCGGCTACTTCAAGGACCACATCTTGCCCTCCAAGATCGAGACGCTGAGCGTCAGCTTTCTGGTGGACTCGATGCGCCGGCTGCGGGGCGGGTGCGCGACCAATATCGCCTATAACCTGGCGCTGCTGGGCCAGCGCCCGCGCGTCATGGCCACGGTGGGCGAGGACTTTGCCGATTACCGCGCCTGGCTGGAGGAGCAGGGCGTCGACACCTCTCGCATCGTCACCATCCCCAACGACTTCACCGCCTCCTTTTTCGTGAGCACGGATCGCGCCAATTGCCAGATCGCCAGCTTTTACACCGGGGCGATGAAAGAAGCCCGCACCCTCTCCTTCCGAGATGGCGACCCGCGCGAGATCGAGATCACGATCATCTCGCCGAATGACCCGGAGGCCATGACCAAGTATGTCCAGGAGTGCCACGAGCTGGGCATCCCCTACATCTATGACCCCAGCCAGCAGATCATTCGGCTGGATGGCGAGGTGCTGCGGGCGGGGATCGCTGGCTCCAAGGCCTTTATCGTCAACGAGTACGAGCTCGAGATGACCAAGAACAAGACCGGCCTGACCGAAAGCGAGATCACGGCGCTGACGGAGACGCTGGTGGTCACGCTGGCCGAGCGCGGCTCGGTGATCTATCACGCCGGGCGGGAGATCCGCATCCCGGTCGCCAAGCCGGTCGAGGTGGTTGATCCCACCGGCGTGGGCGACGCCTACCGCGCCGGGTTCATCGTCAGCCTGCTGCGCGGGTACTCGTGGGAGACCACGGGGCGCATGGGCGCGCTGGCGGCCACCTACGTGCTGGAGCAGGCGGGGACGCAGGCGCATCGCTACGACCTGCCCGAGTTTGTCGCGCGCTACCAGGACAATTTCGGCGATTCGCCCGAGATTGAAGACCTGTTGAACCTAGTCTAGCCTTACACCAAGGAGAAGGAATCACATGGCTGAATATGACGTCAAAGATATGGGGCTGGCCGAGAAGGGGTCGCTCCGCATCAAGTGGGCAGAGCAGGATATGCCCGTGCTGCGCTCCATCCGCGAGCAGTTCGCCAAGGACCGCCCGCTCAAGGGCCTGCGCGTGGCGGCTTGCCTCCACGTGACCACGGAGACCGCCAACCTGATGCGCGCCCTGCAGGCCGGCGGCGCTGACGTGGTCCTCTGCGCCTCCAACCCTCTCTCGACCCAGGACGATGTGGCCGCCGCGCTGGTGGCCAGCTACGAGATCCCCGTTTTTGCCATCAAGGGCGAGGACCACGACACCTACTATCGGCACATCCACTCGGCGCTGGACATCAAGCCCCAGATCACCATGGATGATGGCGCCGATACCGTCTCGGTGCTGCACAAAGAGCGCACCGAGCTGCTCGGCAACGTGATCGGCGGCACGGAGGAGACCACCACCGGCGTGATCCGGCTGCGAGCCATGGCCGCCGATGGCGTGCTGCGCTACCCCATCATCGCCGTCAACGACGCCATGACCAAGCACTTTTTCGATAACCGCTATGGCACCGGGCAGTCCACCATCGATGGCGTGGTGCGCGCCACCAATATCCTGCTGGCGGGGCGCGTGGTGGTGGTGGCGGGCTATGGCTGGTGCTCGCGGGGCATCGCCATGCGCGCGCACGGCATGGGCGCCAACGTCATTGTCACCGAGGTGGACCCGCTCCGCGCGCTGGAGGCGGTGATGGATGGCTATCGGGTCATGCCCATGATGGAGGCGGCCAAGATCGGCAACGTGTTCATCACCTCCACCGGCGACAAGAACGTGGTGGACAAGCGCCACATGGAGGTCATGAAGGACGGGGCAATCCTCGCCAACTCGGGGCATTTCAACGTCGAGCTCAACATCCCCGCCCTGGAAGCCATGGCGGCGGAAAAGCTGCGCATCCGCGAGTTCGTGGACCAGTACACGCTGCCCGACGGCCGGCGCATCTCGGTGCTCGGCGAGGGCCGCCTGATCAACCTGGCGGCGGCGGAGGGCCATCCTGCCAGCGTGATGGACATGAGCTTTGCCAATCAGGCGCTGAGCGCCGCCTACATGGTGCGCGAGGGCAGCAAGCTGGAGCGCCAGGTCTACTCGGTGCCGCACGACATCGACGCCGAGATCGCCCGCCTAAAGCTGGCGGCCATGGGCGTGAGCATCGATACCTTGACCGAGGAACAGCGCAAATACCTGACCTCGTGGGAATCCGGCACGTAGAATACGAATCCACCACAGAGGCGCTGAGCGTGCGGCGGAGTTTTCCTCTGCGCCCTCGGCGTCTCCGCGGTGGATTTTCGCTGCAGAGTATGTCGCGAGATGGAGGGCGAGATGAGCCAGGAAGCGAAATTGCCGCTGGTGGATGGGCGTTACCTCACGGCGCGCAGCGGACAGATGCATTTCCAATTTCCCAGCTATGACACCTTGGCAGCGTGGGAGGCGCGCGCCGCCTGGCTGCGGGAGCATATCGCCGTCGTGATGGGCCTGTGGCCCACCCCGGCCAAGCCCCCGCTCAACCCTCGCGTCCTGGGCCGCCTCGAATACGACGACTATGTCATCGAAAACGTCGCCTTTGAGAGCTGGCCGGGCTTTCTCTGCACTGGCAATCTCTACCGACCTCGGCAGGCCGCGGGGCCGGTCCCCGCGATCCTCAACCCGCACGGACACTGGGGGCGCGGGCGCCTGGAGCACCAGGCGCTCGGCTCCATCCGCGCCCGCTGCATCACCTTTGCGCGCATGGGCATGGTCGCCTTTGCCTACGACATGGTGGGCTATAACGACAGCCTCCAGGTTCCGGCCCACCGCTTTGCCACGCCGGCGGGGGCGCTGTGGGGCATCTCGCCCATGGCGCTGCAAACCTGGAACAGCATCCGCGCCGTGGATTTCCTGGAGAGCTTGGAGGGGGTGGACCCGGAGCGGATCGGCTGCACCGGCGCCTCCGGCGGCGGCACGCAGACCTTTATCGTCACTGCCATCGAGCCGCGTATCAAGGTCGCCGCGCCGGTGAACATGATCTCGGCGCACATGCAGGGCGGCTGCGTCTGCGAGAACATCCCCGGCCTGCGCACGCAGACCTATAACGTCGAAATCGGCGCGCTGGCGGCGCCCCGGCCGCTGTTGATGGTCTCCGCCACCGGCGATTGGACCGTGAACACGCCCACCATCGAGTACCCCGCCGTCCGTTCCATCTATCAGCTCTATGGCGCTGATGACCGGCTGGCCTGGGCGCAGATCGATGCCCCGCACAACTATAACGCCGATAGCCGCGCCCATGTCTATCGCTGGTTCGCGCGCTGGTTCCTGGGCGATGAAGAGCGGGGCCGCGACGCCGAGCGCGAGTTCGCCGTCGAGCCGGACGAGCGGATGCGCCTCTTCCCGACCGGCGCGTTGCCCAAGGAGCTGCCCGCTGGCCCGGCGCTGGAGACCGCGCTGCGCCAGGGCGCGGAAGCGCGCCTGCGGGCGCTCTGGCCTGCCGCGCCCGCCGCGCTGGACGAGCTCGCGCGCGTCACCCGCACGCGGCTGGAGCACGTGCTGGGCGCGGCCGCGCCCAAGCCGGAAGAGATCGTCGCCGAGGCGGGCGAGATGGTCGAAACAGCCTGGGGCCGCTCGCGGACGCTGGCGCTGGGGCGCAGGCGCGCCGCGGACCGCATCTCGGCGACAGAGTATCTGCCGGCGGGACAGCCTGGCCGGACCCTCCTGGCCGTTAGCGAGGCGGGGCTGGATGGGTGGCTGGACACCCTGGGCGAGCCGAACGCGCTGCTCCGCGCGCTGCTGAGCCAGGGCTATGGGGTGCTGGCCTTGGCGCCCTTCCAGACGGGCTCGCTGCCCGAGGGCGCCATCGCGCGCGACGACCACGACTGGTTCTGGGCCACCTTTAATGCGCCCCTGGTGGGCCAGCGCGTACAGGATATCCTCACTGGCCTGGCCTATCTGCAGGGGCGCGGGGACCGCCACCCGGCGCTGCTGGGCCTGCGCGGGGCGGGGCCCTGGTGCCTGCTGGCCGGCGCGCTCAGCCCGACGGGCTGCGCCGTCGCGGCGGATGTGCGGGCGCTCTCCGGCGTCGACGATGCGGACTATAGGGGTGAGCTTGTCGCGCCGCTGCTGGGCGCCTATGGGGGATTGCCCGTGGCGGCGGCGCTGGTCGCGCCCCGGCCGCTGCTGCTGGCCGATACGGCGGGACGCTTTGCCGCCGACTGGGCGCGCGCCGCGTACCAGGCGATGGGCGCGACGGCCCAGCTCGCCGTGCGGGCCGAGCCCCTGGATGCGGATGCGCTCCTGAATTGGCTGGCCGGTCGCTGAACCGCCTGGCACACCTCGCGGTGATGCCTCAAGCGCTCAGGCCTGAAGAGTTGGCGTCGCAGCCAAGTCCGGGTATAATGGTGCGAATCGGAGATTCCATGCCGCGTTAATCGCGAGGGGAGGCGGGTGGCGTGCGGGCATTGATCACAGGCGCAGCGGGTTTCGCGGGCAGCCACTTGGTGGACTATTTGCTGGCCCACACCGATTGGGACCTGTATGCCTACGTCTGGGTGAAGGATAACCTGGAGCATCTCCCCGCCCGGGAGCGCCTGCACATCATCCCCGGCGACATCAGCCAAGAGGCCTCCATCCGCGAGGCGGCGGCGCAGGCCAAGCCCGATTACGCCTTTCATCTGGCGGCGCTGGCCTCGGTCCCCGCGGCCTATCGCAACCCCGGCCCCACGTTGATCACCAACATCATGGGACAGGTGAACCTGCTTCAGGCCCTCATCGAGCTGGACCCCATGCCTCGCACGCTGGTGGTGGGCTCGGCGGACGAGTACGGCCTGGTCCGGCCGGAAGAGCTGCCCATCGACGAGGAGACGCCGCTGCGCCCCAACAACCCCTATGCTGTCAGCAAGATCAGCCAGGATATGTTGGGCTATCAGTATTACCTGGGCTATGGGTTGCCGGTGGTGCGCGTGCGCCCCTTCAACCATATCGGGCCGCGCCAGCAGCCCTCCTTCGTCGTCCCCGCCTTTGCCCGGCAGATCGCCGCGGCGGAGGCCGGCTTGCAGGAGCCGGTGCTGAGCGTCGGCAACCTGGAAAGCCAGCGCGACTTTAGCGACGTGCGAGATATCGTGCGGGGCTACCACCTGGCGCTCACGCTGGGCGAGCCCGGGCAGGTGTACAACATGGCCGCGGAGCGGTCCTACTCGGTCCAGAGCATCCTGGACCAGTTGCTGGCTATGAGCAGGGTCGCTTTCCGCGTGGAACAGGACCCGGAGCGGCTGCGCCCTTCCGACGTGCCCGAGATCGTGGGGGATAGCTCCAAGCTGCGCCAGCGCACCGGCTGGCGCGCCGAGATCCCCCTGGCAACCAGCCTGCGGGATACCTTGGATTACTGGCGTCACAAGCTCGCGGCCTAGGGAGCGGAAGCGGCGATGGGTCTTCGAGAGGTTCTGACGAGCCGGCAGCGCGTGCGCCTGGCCCTGGCGCATCAGGAAACGGATCGCATTCCCATCGCCATGGTCTGCGCGGGAATCAATCCGCCTGCTTATCGCGCGCTGGAGGCCCATCTCGGCCGGGAGCGCGGGCTGACCGTGCGCGAGTACCTGGACCCGCTGATCGACATCGTCCAGGTGGGGCCGCGCTACATCGGGCCGCCGCTGGCGCCCGGCGAGGACATCTGGGGCGTTCGGCGGGCCGCGGTGAGCTATGGCGAGGGGAGTTACGACGAGATCGCGCACTATCCCTTGGCCGAGGCCCGTGACGCGGCCGATCTGGCAACGCATCGCTGGCCCAGCACGGCCTGGTTCGACTATGCTGTGCTCCCGGAGCGCATCGCCGCTGCGCAGGCCCAGGGCGAGCGCTGCATCATGGTGACCAACGGCAACATTTTCGAGAGCTCCTGGTACATGCGCGGGTTCGAGCGCATGTTCGAGGATCTGGCGCTGCATCCCGACCTGGCGCAGGGCATCCTGGAGCGGGTGACTGCCTTTTATATAGACCATTTCCGGCGTATGCTGGAGGCGGCTCGGGGCGAGGTGGACCTGGTCTTTACCGCCGACGACATTGGCGGCCAGAACGGGCTGCTCATGTCGCTGCCCATGTGGGAGCGTTGTCTGAAGCCCTGCCACGCCAGGCTGAACCAGGTGATCCACGAGCTCGGGGCCAAGGTCATCTATCACAGCGACGGCGCCGTGATGGAGGCGGCGCCGGGGCTCATCGAGATGGGCATCGATGTGCTGCAAGCGCTCCAGTTCGACGCGCGGGGCATGGACCCGGTGGCGCTAAAGAAGGACTTCGGCGATCGCCTTTGCTTCGAGGGCGGGGTCAGCGTGCAAAAGACGCTCCCCTACGGCAGCCCGGAGGATGTGCGGCGAGAGGTCGAGGAACGCGTCGCCATCTTGGGCCAGGGCGGCGGCTACATCTTGGGGCCATCCCACGCCATCCAGGCGGGCACTCCGCCGGAGAATATCCTGGCCCTGTTCGACACCGCCGCGCGCTATTATCCGTTCTAGGAAATCGCATCGGGACGCCAACACGGCGTTGCCCCGGTATATGTTGTTTGAGGAGGAAGCATGACCGCTCCGAACGAAGTTGGCAGCAAAAAGAGGGCGCTCATCACGGGGATCACCGGCCAGGATGGCTCCTATCTGGCCGAGTTTCTGCTGGACAAGGGATACGACGTGATCGGCATGGTGCGCCGCACCAGCACCATCAACTTGGATCGCATCGCGCACCTGCAGGACAAGGTTTCGATGGTGCAGGGCGACTTGATCGATGAGGTCTCGCTGATCGGCATCCTGCGCGAGCAGCAGCCCGACGAGGTCTATAACCTGGCAGCGCAATCCTTCGTCCCCACCTCCTGGAGCCAGCCAGTGCTCACCGGCGAATGCACCGCGTTGGGCGTCACCCGCCTGCTGGACGCCATCCGCATGGTGGACCCCAAGATCAAGTTCTATCAGGCCAGTTCCTCCGAGATGTTCGGCAAGGTCCAGCAGATTCCGCAGACGGAAAAGACGCCCTTTTACCCGCGCAGCCCCTACGGGGTCGCCAAGGTCTATGGACACTGGATCACCATCAACTATCGCGAGAGCTATGACCTGTTCGCTTGCTCGGGCATCCTGTTCAACCACGAGAGCCCGCGCCGCGGCCACGAGTTCGTGACCCACAAGGTGACCTATGGCGCCGCCAAGATCAAGATGGGTCTGGCCAACGAGCTGCGGCTCGGCAACCTGGACTCCAAGCGCGACTGGGGCTATGCCGGCGATTACGTCAAGGCCATGTGGCTGATGCTGCAGCAGCCGGAGCCGGACGACTATGTGATCGCCACCGGCGAAACCCACTCTATCCGCGAGCTGTGCGAGGAGGCCTTTGGCTGCCTGGGCCTGGACTGGCAGGATTTCGTGGTGGTGGACCCCAAGTTCCTTCGCCCCGCCGAGGTGGAGCACCTGGTGGGCGATGCCAGCAAGGCGCGGCGGGTGCTGGGCTGGAAGCCCGAGGTCAATTTCAAGCAATTGATCAAGATGATGGTGGATGCGGATTTGGAGACCTTGCGGCGCGCCAAGTACCTGCAGGATGGTTTGACCAACGGCAATATCAAGCACGTGGTGCCGGGAACGATGCACATCCTGCCGTGAGGCGGTGGGGACTGGCGTCTGAAACGTTCGCTCAAAGGGGAGGCAAGATGGCAACACAGATCAAGTTTGGGACCGACGGCTGGCGCGGGATCATCGCCGAAGACTATACCTTCGATAACGTGCGCCTCTGCGCCCAGGCGGTGGCCGAATACGTCAAGAGCACCGGCATGGCCGGGCGTGGCATGGTGATCGGCTACGATACACGCTTCCAGTCGGAGAGCTTTGCGGCCGCGGTGGCCGAGGTCTTTGCGGGCAATGGCATCGTCGCCTACCTATCGGACCGGACCATCCCGACCCCGACGACCTCCTTTGCCATCTTGACGCACAAGGCCGCGGGCGGCATCATCATCACGGCCAGCCACAACCCGGGCATCTGGAACGGCTTCAAGTATCGCCCCGAGTACGCCGGCGCGGCCTCGCCCGAGATCACGGCCAAGGTGGAGGCCTATCTCGAGGATGCCCAGACCAAGGGCATTGAGATCAAGCGCGTGCCCTTGGAGCAGGGCCTGGCCCAGGGGTCCATCGTCATGATCGACGCGGTGACGCCCTACCTCAAGCAGGTGGCCTCCCTGGTGGATTTGCAGGCGATCAAGGACGCCGGGCTGAACGTGGTGGTGGACGCCATGTTCGGTGCGGGCATCGGCTATTTCCCCACCCTGTTGGCGGGCGGCAAGACGCGCATTATCGAGATCAACAACGTGCGCAACCCCCTCTTCCCCGGCATGCACAACCCCGAGCCCATCGAGCGCAACCTGACCGCCTTGCAGCGGGCCATCGCCGAGCACCATGCCGACGCCGGTCTCGCCAATGACGGCGATGCCGACCGCGTGGGCTTTATGGACGAGAACGGGGTTTTCATCAACCAGCTCCAAGTCTATGCGCTCTTGCTGCTCTATCTGCTGGAGGTCTGCAAGCGGCGCGGCCCCGTGGTCAAGACCATTACCACCACGGTCATGGCCGACAAGCTGGCCAAGCTCTATGGCCTGCCGGTCTATGAGACGCAGGTGGGCTTCAAGTTCGTTGGCCCCAAGATGCTGGCGGTGGACGCCCTGTTCGGCGGCGAGGAGAGCGGCGGCTTTGCTTTCCAAGGCCACCTGCCGGAGCGCGATGGCATCGTGGCGGGGCTTTTCCTGCTGGACATGATGGTCAAGCTGGGCAAAAAGCCCTCCGAGCTGGTCACGCACCTCTATGACCAGGTGGGCGGCCACTATTACGACCGGCTGGACATCACCTTCCCCGCGGAGCAGCGCGTGAAGGTGGTTTCCCGCATGGAACAGGCGCGCCCCGCCGAGGTGGCGGGCATCAAGGTCATTGGGCGCGATACCGAAGGCGGCTTCAAGTTCAACATGGAGGACGGCGGCTGGCTGCTGGTGCGCTTTTCCGGCACGGAGCCGATCATCCGCGTCTATACCGAGACGACGCATCTGGACAAGGTGCAGGATATCCTGCAGGCCGGGAAACGACTCGCGGGATTGGCATGACCGAGCGCGCCGACTTACGATGGGTGGATACCCACGCCCACCTGGATGATCGCAAATACCAGGCGGACCAGCTAGAGGTGATCCAGCGCGCCATGGGGGCCGGCGTGACGACGATCATCAATATCGGGGCGGACCTGGCCTCCAGCCGGGCTTCGGTCAAGCTGGCCGAAGGCAGCCCTGGCCTCTATGCGACGGTGGGGGTGCATCCTCATGACGCCGCCACGGTGGACCGGGGCGCGCTGGACGAGCTGCGGCGGCTGGCCCAGCACCCGCGCGTCGTGGCCATCGGCGAGATCGGCCTGGACTATTACCGGGACCTCTCACCGCGCCCCCAGCAGCGGGAGGCCTTTGCGGCGCAGCTCGACCTGGCCGCGTCGCTGGGCAAGCCGGTGGTGATCCATGACCGCGAGGCGCACGACGAGACGGTGGGGTTGCTGAGCGAGTGGGCCCGCGGCGGGGCGTCGCGCGCGGGCGTGATGCATTGCTTTGCGGGCGACCTGGCGCTGGCTCGGCGGGTGCTGGACTTGGGCTTTTATATCGGCGTGGACGGGCCGGTGACCTTTAACAACGCGCGCCGCCTGGTCGAGTTGGTGCGCCAACTCCCCGCCGATCGGCTGTTGCTCGAAACGGATTGCCCCTACCTGACGCCGCATCCCCATCGAGGGCGCCGCAACGAGCCCGCCTATGTGCCCCTGATCGCCCAGCGCATCGCCGAGATCAAGGAGGTGAGCCTGGCCTGGATCGCCTCCGTTACGTCAGCCAACGCCGCGCGCCTGTTCGGGCTGGAGGTATAGGACGTGGCCAGTGAGGCCGCGATGGACCTGTCCATCGTCGTCGTGAGTTGGAACGTCAGGACGCTGCTGGAGGCGTGCCTGCGCTCCGTGTACGCGAGCTTGGCTGCGGCGCCCCTGGCCGGCGAGGTGATCGTGGTGGATAGCGCCTCGGCGGATGGCAGCGCCGAGATGGTCCGGGAGCGCTATCCGCAAGCGCTGCTCTTGGCTCAGGACGAGAACATCGGCTTTGTCCGCGCCAACAACCTGGGCATCCGCCGCAGCCGCGGCCAGCACATCCTGCTGCTGAACCCGGATACCGAGGTGGTGGGCGGGGCGTTGGCGGCGCTGTGGGAGTATCTGCGCGCTCACCCGGAGGTGGGCATTGTCGGCCCCAAGCTGCTGAACCCCGATGGCAGCGTGCAGCCTTCCCGACGGCGCTTTCCCACGCTGGCCACCGCCTTTATCGAAAGCACGGTCTTGCAGCAGTGGTTTCCCAAGCATCCCCTGCTGCGCCGATACTATGTGAGCGATCGCTCCGACGACGAGACCCAAGAAGTGGATTGGGTCACCGGCGCCTGCTTTCTCGTGCGGCGGGAGGCCTTTGCCGGCGTCGGGCTGCTGGACGAGGCGCTGTTCATGTACTCGGAAGAACTGGACTGGGCCTATCGCATCAAGGGCGCGGGCTGGCGCGTGGCCTACCTGCCTGCCGCGCAGGTGATCCACCATGGCGGCCAGAGCAGCTCCCAGGTGGTGGCGGCGCAGCACATCTATTTTCAAAGCAGCAAGGTCCACTTTTTCCGCAAGCACCATGGCGCCGCGGCGGGCGAGGCGCTGCGCTGGTTCCTGTTGGGCACCTACGCTTACCAATGGCTCCGCGAGGGGCTCAAGTGGCTGATCGGCCACAAGCGTTCCATGCGGGCGCCGCGTCTGCGCACCTACGAGCAGGTCATGCGCTCGGGGCTCAAGAGTGCGGGGAGGATATCGTGAAAATCTGCCTGATCACCGGCGAGTACCCGCCGATGCAAGGCGGCGTCGGCGACTATACCCACGAACTGGCCAAAGCCTACGTCGAGCTGGGGCACCAGGTGGTCGTGCTCACCAGTGTGCAAGGAACCGGCGAGTATGCCTATGAAGAGGTCACCCCTGCAGACCAGGCTATCGCGGTGCGGCCCGTGGCCACCAAGTGGAGGCTGATCGGCCCGGGGAAGGCGCTTCGCACCATCCGCGCGGAGCGGCCGGATGTGGTCAACATCCAGTATCAGGCGGCGGCCTACGGGATGCGCGCCTCCATCCATCTCTTGCCGCTGCGCCTGCGCTCGCTGAAAGAGCATCCCAAGGTCGTCATCACCTATCACGATCTCCGGGTTCCCTATCTTTTCCCCAAGGCGGGGCCGCTGCGCTGGCAGGCTGTTTTGGCCCTGGCCCGCTGGAGCGACGGAGTGATCGTCACCAACGCGGATGATGAGGCCGTGTTGGCCCAGCACAAGTTCATCCATTGCCTGGCCCGCGTGCCCATCGGCAGCAATATCGCGCCGGTGCCGCCGCCCGGCTATGACCGCAACGCCTGGCGCGCCAAGTGGGGGGTGCAAGCCGACGACGTCTTGCTGGCTTACTTTGGCTTCCTGAACGAGAGCAAGGGCGGCGAGAACCTGATCCGCGCCCTGGGGCAGTTGGCTGGGCAGGGACTGCCCGTCAAGCTGATCATGGTGGGCGGGCAGGTGGGCTCTAGCGACCCGAACAACCTCCGCTATGCGGAGCACATCCAGGGGCTGATCGAGCAGCTCAACTTGAAGGACCGCGTGCTGTCCACCGGCTTTGTCCCCGAGCAGGAGGTCTCGGCCAGCCTGCTGGCCTCGGATATCTGCGTCCTGCCCTACCGCGACGGCGTGTCGCTGCGGCGCGGGACGTTCATGGCCGCCCTGGCGCACGGCCTGCCCATCGTCAGCACGCGCTACCCGGTGGCCAAGTCCCATATCCCCAACCCCGCGGAGCGGTGGCAGCCCGCGGAGCTCAAGGGGGGCAGCAATATCCTGCTGGTCCCGCCCGATGATGAGGCGCTCTTGGCCAACGCCATCTCGCGGCTGATCGCTTCGCCCCACCTGCGCGAGCATCTCGGGCGGGAGGCCCAGGCGCTCTCGGAGCGGTTTAGCTGGCCGCAGATCGCCAAACAGACGTTGGAGCTATTCCATGAAATCGGCGTTCCTGAGGGCGGCGCGAACGCATAGGGCGATCTCGGTTGTCCTGGCCGCCTACATTCTGTTAGGGATCACCTATAGCCTGGTCGACCCGCTGTTCGAGGCCTCCGACGAGCTGTGGCACTATCCGTTCGTGAAGCACCTGGCCGACGGGCACGGCCTGCCGGTGCAGCAGCCGGGTGTGGAGCAGCCTTGGCGGCAGGAGGGCAGCCAGCCGCCGCTCTATTATGCCCTGGGAGCGCTGGCCACCTGCTGGATCGACACCGACGACCTGGACGAGATCCTCTGGCGCAACCCTCATGCGGATATGGGCATCCCCAAGCCCGACCGCAACGCCAACATGGTCATCCACACCGCCCGCGAGGGCTGGCCCTGGCGCGGCGCGGCCTTGGCGGTGCGCATCGTGCGCTGGCTTTCGGTGCTATTGGGCGCGTGCGCGGTGCTTCTGACCTACGCCATCGCCCTGGAGCTCTGCCCCGGCGACCGCGCCCTGGCCGCCGGCGCGGCGGCGTTTGTCGCCTTTAACCCCATGTTCCTCTTTATCAGCAGCTCGGTGAACAACGACAACCTGGCCACGGCCCTCTCGTCTCTGGCCCTCTGGCTTCTCCTGCGCCTGACCAAGGGCGTCGACCGGCTGCGGGACCTGGCCTGGTTGGGCGTGACGTTGGGGCTGGCCGCGCTGGCCAAGTCCAGCGCCCTGGGCCTCCTGGCGCTGGCTGGCCCGGCGCTGGCCTATGCGGCCTATCGCCGGCGCTCCTGGGCGGCGCTGATCCGCGGCGGCGCGGTGGTCTATGGCCTCGTCGTCCTCATTGCCGGATGGTGGTTCGTCCGCAACTGGCGGCTCTATGGCGACCCCTCCGGGCTGAACACGTTTGTGGCCATCGTGGGCGCCCGCTATCCGGTGCCGACGCTGCGCCAGCTCTGGGGGGAGCGCGTTGGCTTTACCATGTCTTTCTGGGGCTTTTTCGGCGGCATGAACGTGCCCATGTCGGGGTGGCTCTATCGCCTGCTGGATATCGCCGCGGGGGTGGGCGGGCTGGGCCTGCTCACGGGCCTCGCGCGCTGGTGGCGGGGCTGGGCTTGGGACGAGCGCGCGCGCTGGCTGCTGGTGGCGGCGGCGCCCGCCATCGTTTTCGTCTCGCTGATCCGCTGGACGTTGATGACCATCGCCACCCAGGGGCGGCTGATGTTCTCCGCCATCTCGGCCATCGCCGTGCTGCTCGTCTGGGGCTGGCTGGCCCTGGTCCCTCGCCGGGGACGGGCCGTCGCCGCCGTCGTGATCGCCGTGGCTTTTCTGGTCTTGGGCCTGGTCGCCCCCGGGGCTTATATTGCGCCTGCTTACGCCCGCCCGCCGCTGCTGACGGAGGCCGATCTCCCCGCGGGCATCCAGCGCCTGGGGATCGTCTTTGGCGAGCGCATGGAGCTGGTGGGCTACGCCATGCCGGACCAGGAGGCGCATCCGGGGGAGGACGCGCCGATCACGCTCTATTGGCGCGCGCGCGCGCCCATGGCGCAGGATTATAGCGTCTTTGTCCACCTCCTGAGCGGCGACGATCTCATCATCGGCCAGCGCGACATGTACCCGGGGCAAGGGACCTTTCCCACTACCCTCTGGCAGCCCGGAGACATGGTGGCCGACACCTATGTGGTGCCTATCCTGCCGGCTACGCTGACCCCGGCCACAGCAACCGTCGAAGTGGGGCTGTACCTGCTGGAGACGGGGGAGCGCCTTCCGGCGCGGGACTCGCAGGGCCAGCCCATGGGCGACAATGCCCGCTTTGGCGAGCTCGCCATCCAGCCGCGCCAGGGGGACGTGCCCAACCCAGTGATGTTCAACCTGGACGACCGGATCGCCCTGGTGGGCTACGAACTGGACCGCACCTCGGCCCGGCCCGGGGAGGCGTTTCATCTGACGCTCTATTGGCGCGCCCTGCGGGATATCGACGCCAACTATGCCGTCTTTACCCAGGTCGTGGGAGAGAATCACGAGATATGGGCGCAAAAGGACGCCTGGCCGCAAGACGGCCTCGCCCCCACCGCCACCTGGCGCAAGGGCCAGCTCATCCGCGACCCCTATGAGCTGGTGGTCAGACCCGAGGCCCCCGCGGGGGTCTGGGACCTGCAGGTGGGCATGTATGCCGCGGAGGGCGAGCCCAAGCGGCTGAACTTGCTGGGCGAGGGCGGCCATGCCCAAGATAACCGTATCCTGCTGGGCAAGGTGCGCATCGTGCGCCCGTGAAAAGGAAGAACGCCATGTTCAAGCCTGATCGCAAAGACCTGTTGGTCGTTCTCTTGCTCGTGGTGTTGTGCGCGCTCTTTTTCTGGCGGTTCCTGACCCCCAGCGCCACCAGCCGGGTCATGTTCCCCAAGGGCGATTTCTCCTACCAGTTCTACTCCTGGCGCGCCATGGCCTTTCGCGAGCTGCGGCAGGGGCGCTTTCCGCTGTGGACGAACTGCATCTATTCCGGCTATCCCCTGCAAGCTGACCCGCAATCGGCGCTCTTTTACCCTCCCGCCCTGGTAACTTACCTGGCCAATTGGGTGGCCGGGCTCAAGACCTTCTCGTTCCGCCTGTTGGAGTGGGAGGTCATCGCCCACGTCTTTTTGACCAGCGTCTTCACCTATGCCTTCCTGCGCAGCCAGCTCAAGCGCCGGCTGAGCGCCTTGCTGGGCAGCGTGGCCTTTGCCTATGGCGGCTACCTCACCAGCTACCCGCTGTTGCAGGTGGCCATCGTGGAGAGCGCCGCCTGGCTGCCTCTGGCGCTCCTGGGCGCCCGCGCGCTCTATCAGGAGCAGAAGCGGAGCTACCTCTGGCTGGTGGCTTTTGCCTTTGGCATGACCATCCTCGCCGGGCACACGCAGACCAGCATGCTGGTGGTCTATGCTACCCTGGCTTACATGGTCTACCAGGCCTGGCGCACCGGCACGCCCTGGCATCGCGGCCTGCGCGACCTGCTGTTCGTCCTGGTGATCGCGGGCGGGCTGGGGGCGGTGCAGGCCCTCCCTTCGCTCGAGTACGCCCGCTATTCCACCCGGGCCGATCTGCCGGTGGATCAGGCGGGGACCGGCTTTCCGCCGCTGGATCTGGTGCAGTTCGTCCTGACGGGGCTGGTGAGCCTGTGGCAGCCTCTGTATATCGGCATCTGGCCCTTGCTGCTGGCCGCCGTGGCGCTGCGCACCCGCGCCCTGGATGAGCGCCGTCGCGGCGACACCCTCTTTTGGCTCGGGGTCGCCGTGGTCGCGCTGGTGCTCTCCTTCGGACGCCACCTGTTCGGGTTCGAGCTCGCCTACCTTCTGTTGCCGGGGTATCATCTCTTTCGCGGCCAGGAGCGGCTGGCCCTGCTGGTGAGCCTGGCGTTGAGCGTGCTGGCGGCCGAGGGCGCGGACGTTCTCTGGGGCGCGCTCATGCGGCGGGAGCGCCTCTGGTTGCGCGGCCTCGCCCGCCTGATCCGCGGCGGCATCTTGGCGACGGGCGCGGCTTTGGTGGCGGCGATCTGGCTGCACCGGCAGGGCATCGATCCGAGCGACAGCGGCGAGCTCCCCAACCACCTGGCGATCCTGCTCCTCATGGCGGTGGGAAGCCTGGCTTTGCTCTCCGCGCGCCTATACAACGGAACGCGGCGGCTGGGCTGGAATGTCCTGTCCATTGCCCTGGTGGTGGTCAACCTCTTTTCGCTCAACCGCGCGGTGAACCAGGCGCCGGTGGACCCCGTGTACCCGCCGGCGCCGGCGACCCAGCTCATGGCGGAGGACGAGAGCCAATTTCGCTTCCAGGATGACTATCGCCTGCCGCCGCAGAGCGCTTGCGTGCTCGACCTGGAGGAGGTCACGGGCATCGCGCCGATCCGCCCGGCCCACTATGAGCGATTCCTGGAGGAGGCCCCGGAGGCGGTGCGCTGGGCGCTGCTCAATGTCAAGTATGTGGTCAGTTGGCGCGGCAGCCTGGTGAGCCGCGAAGGCCAGGCGGTCCCTGCGGACGTGGTCCACACCGAGGGGGAGGGCAAGGAAGCGCTCTATGTCCATCGCCTGCGCGAGCCGGGCCCGCGCGCCTGGGTGGTACGCGGCGTCTATCAGGCGCGCGACGCGGACCAGGTGTACGAGTACATGCGCAGCCCGCTCTTTGACCCGGCGCGGGGCGCGGTGCTCCAGGAGCAGATCTTGCTCTCCTCGGCGGCCAGCGGCGGCGCGGATAGCCTCAGCTTTGTGCGGCAGACGCCGCTGCGTGTCCAGATTCTCGCCGAGTTGCCTAGCGAGGGGCTGCTGGTCCTCAGCGAGGTGACCTATCCCGGCTGGCGCGCCTACGTCAATGGCAAGCTGACTCCCATCCATGAGGCCAATGGCATCCTGCGCGCGGTGCTCTTGCCCGCGGGGCGGTCGTTCGTCGAGTTTCGCTACGTGCCCATCAGCTTTTATCTCGGCCTGGCGCTTTCCATCATCGCGTGGGTGCTGCTGATCAGCGCCGTCGTATCGCTGATCTACAAGGGCCGGCCACTCACATCCCGTCGCGCGGGGGAGACGCCCGCATGAACGGCGGCCCTGTCGGCAGCACGGGCCTGTGGCGCAGGCACGGCCCCATCGCGCTGGTCCTGGCGGCGTTCGTCGTGCTGGGCCTGCTCTACAGCCAGAGCACGCCGCTGCTGGAAGCTCCCGACGAGATGTGGCACTATCCCTACGTCAAGCACATCGCCGACGGCAAGGGGCTACCGCGCCTGTCACAGGAGGGCGAGAAATCCGAGTTCTTTCAGCCGCCGCTGTATTATGCCCTTATGGCTCTCGTCACCGCTCCCATCGCCACGGACGACCTCTCCGAGCTGACGACGCCCAATCCGTATTGGGGCTATGAGGCGCGCGCAGCGACGGCGGACAACAAGACCATCTTGGTGCACACCGAGCGAGAGGAGTGGTCCTACCGCGGCGCCGTGCTGGCCATCCGCCTGGCGCGCTGGCTTTCGGTGCTGCTGAGCGCGCTCACCGTGTGGGGCGCCTACCTGCTGGGCCTGGAGATCTGGCCTGAGCGGCGCTATATGGCCTGGGGCGCCGCGGCACTGGTGGCTTTCACGCCCCAGTTCCTCTACCTAAGCGGCTCGGTGAACAACGACAACCTCATCGCGCCGCTCTGCACCCTGGTCGTCTGGCTGCTGGCGGGTTTGCTACGCGGCAAGGCCAGCTCCAAGCGGCTGGTGGCCTTGGGAGCGCTCATGGGCCTGGCGCTCCTCACCAAGTGGACCGCGCTGGCGCTCTTGCCGCTGGCAGGGTTGGCCTTGGGCTACCGCGCCTGGCGCAGCCGCTCTTGGGCCCAGTTGCTGCACGAGGGGGCGCTGGTTTTCGGCCTGGCCGCGCTCCTCTCCGGCTGGAGCTTCGTGCGCAACCAGGTGCTCTATACTGACCCCCTGGGCCTCGGCGCCAAGTGGGAGATTTTTCCACCGCGTTCCCCCCGCCCGACCTGGCTGGACCTGATCCGCGAGATACCGCGCAAAGAGATCTCGTTTTGGGCCTGCTTTGGCTGGGAGAACGTCTATATCGCGGATTGGATGTACGGGGTGCTGCGCGCCTTTGTCTATGTGGGGCTGCTCGGGCTGGCGGCGCAGGTCTGGCGAGCCTGGCGACGGCGCGAGGCGGTGCCTTGGGCCCATTGGGCGTTGCTGGCCGCCTGGGTGGCGGCGGTGGCCGCCGCCTTTGTGCGCTGGATGATCTATACCGAGGCGGCCGTGGGCCGGCACCTCTTTCCCGCCATCGCCTGCATCATGTTGTTGCTGCTGTGGGGGTGGACCTGGCGGCTGCCGCGACGGCAGGCGGCCTGGCTGGCGGCTGCCTTCGGCGGCGCGCTGTTCCTGCTGGCCGCGGTCACGCCCTTTCGCTATATCCGCCCGATCTATGCCCCGCCTCCTCGTTATAGCGAGGCCAGCCTGCCCCCCATTGCCCACTCGCTCGATGCCGAGCTGGGAGGCAAGGCGCGGCTCATCGGCTATGAGCTGCCGGAGGGGCCGGTGGCGCCGGGCTCCAAGATGACGATCACGCTCTATTGGCAGGTCCTGGAGCGGTTCGAGGAGAATTACAGCGTGTTCCTTCACGTGGTGGGGCCGGATGGGCGGCTGGCGGCGCAGCGCGACAGCTATCCGGGGTTGGGCAACTATGCGACGGTGCGCTGGAAGCCCGGCGAGATCATCGCCGATAGCTACCCCGTGCCGGTCCCGGCGGACGCCCCGGCGCGCTTGCGGATCCTGACGGGGATGTACCTGCTTTCCACCATGCAGCGCCTGCCCGTGACCGGCGAGGCCGTGCACGAGCAGGGCGCCATCGAGCTGGGCTGGGTCGACGTGCGCCCAGCGGCCCCGTGAGGCGAGCGGACATGGAGAGGCGCGCGATTTCGCGATGGCGGGCGGCGGCAGGCCGGGAGTGGCCGATCCTGGCGATCCTTGCCGCCTACCTGGCGCTGGCCGTGACCTATGGGCTGGTCAACCCCCTCTTTGAGGCCCCCGACGAGCCGCAGCATTTTTGGTTCATCAAGCACGTGGCCGACCACGGCGCGTTGCCGGTGCAGGGCGAGCAGGGCCTGGAGACCTGGGCGCAGGAAGGGAGCCAGCCGCCCCTCTATTACTTGTTGAGCGCCCCGCTGGTGGCGCTGATCGACACCGACGACGCCGAGGATCTGCTCTGGCGCAACCCGCATGTCAACATGGGCGTGCCGCTCAAAGAGGGCAACAAGAACGTCTATATCCATACCGAGCGCGAGCGATTTCCCTGGCGCGGGACCGCGCTGGCCGTCCACCTGGTGCGCCTGCTTTCCACGCTCATGGGCGCGGGCACGGTGCTGGCGACCTATCGCATCATGCGGCTGGTCTTTCCGCGGGAGCGCGCCCTGGCCGCCGGGGCTGCCGCGCTCAACGCCCTGGCGCCGCAATTTCTGTTCATCAGCAGCGCGGTGAACAACGACAACCTGGTGACCCTCCTGGCCTCCTGGACGCTCTATGCCGTCTTGAGGCTGTGGGCGCGGCCCTTGCGCTGGCAGGCGGGGCTGGGGCTGGGCCTGCTGGCCGGGCTGGCGACCCTGGCCAAGCTGAGCGGGCTGGGCCTATGGGGCCTGATCGCTCTGGCGCTCTTCCTTCTCTGGCGGCAAGGCCGCCCCTGGCGCACCCTGCTGGCTCTCGGCGCGGCGGCGGGCGCGGTGACGGCGCTGGTGGCGGGATGGTGGTTTCTGCGCAACCTGCGGCTCTATGGCGACCTGACCGGGCTCAGCGCCATGCTGGAGGTCTTTGGCTGGCGTGAGGTGACGCCGGGGCTGGCGGCGTTGTTGGGCGAGGCCGAGGGGCTACGCATCTCGTATTGGGCCATCTTTGGCTGGTTCAACATCCTCAGCTACCCGCTCCTCTACAAGCTGCTGGACGTGCTCTTGCTCGTGGCGGTGGCGGGCCTGGTCTATGGGGCGCTCCGGGGCCGGCGGCGCGGCGAGATGCTCGCGGCCTGGGGTTGGTTGTCGGCGGGATGGTTCGTCGTCCTCTTGGTGGCGCTGGTGCGGTGGACGCGGATGACCTCCGGGACGCAGGGGCGGCTCCTCTTCCCGGCCATCTCGGCCATCTCGGGGCTGGTCGTCTATGGCCTGAGCTGCTGGTTGCCGCGCCGAGAGTCCGATCCGGAAGCGAGCTACCCGGCCCGCGGCGGCGATCCCGCGCGGCACCTGGCCGGGGCCATCGCCCTCGGCTTGGGGCTTTGGGCGGCGCTCTGCCCCTTCCTGCACATCGCCCCGGCCTACGCCCGCCCGCCCATCCTGGCGCTGAGCGACATCCCCGCCACGGCGCAGCCGGCCCAGATCACCTACGGCGAGACCTTTCGATTGGTGGCCACCACCCTGGAGCGGGATTCCCTGTCGCCGGGCGAGACGCTGCGCCTGACCGCCTATTGGGAGTGCCTGGCCGAGGTGGAGCGCGATTACAGCATCTATGTGCACCTCTATGGCCGCGAGGGCCAGGCCCTGGGCCAGGTGGATACCTACCCCGGCCAGGGGAGCTACCCCACGAGCCTGTGGCGGGCGGGGCAGGTGATCGAGGACCGCTATGCCGTGTCCATCACGCCGGAAGCCGACACGCCGACCCTGGCGCGCATCGAGATCGGCCCGTACCTGCTGGGGAGCGCCGAGCCGGAGCGGCTGCCCATGGCCGATGGTGAGGGACGGCCGCTGAGCAGCCCGGTGGCGAGCCGGGCGCGCGTGGCGGCGAAGGAGCCGGATTCCTACGCCATGGCCTATCCGCTATCGGTCACCTTTGGCGAGCAGATCGCGCTGGTGGGCTATGACCTGGAGCGAAACCAGGCCAAGCCAGGGGAAACGCTGACCCTGACCCTGTATTGGCGTGCGCTGCGAGTTCCCGATGCCGACTATACCGTCTTTGCCCACGTGGCCGGCGCTGCGGGGATGGCCGGGCAGGGCGACGGGCAGCCGATGGGCGGCGATTACCCTACCTGGGCCTGGCGGGCGGGTGACGTGGTGCGAGACGTGCGCCAGATCACCATCCGCCCCGAGGCCGCGCCAGGGACATACCAGTTGCTGGTGGGCCTGTACCGGCTGGAGACGGGGCAACGCCTGAGCGCTGCGGATGGGGCGGACCACGCGGTATTAGGGCCCATCGCGGTCCAGTGGTAGAATAGGGCCATGCGCCGAGAGTCGAAACCCCGAAACCCACCTGCAGCCCTGGGCCTCATCGTCCTGTTTCTGTTGCTCTCCTGGGCCCTGCGCCTGCACAGCCTGGATGGCAAGAGCATCTGGTCGGACGAGGGGCTGAGCGTCTATCGCGCGCGGCAGAGCATCCCCTTCATCGTGACCAACAAGATCGTGATCCAGAACGTCGTTACCAAGGACACCCAGCCCCCGCTGTACTTTGTCCTGCTGCATCTGGTTCGCGGCGTGGCCGGGGAGACCGAGTTCGCCCTTCGCTTCCTCTCGGCCTGTTTCGCCGCCCTGATCGTCCCCTTGCTCTACGTCGTGGCCAAGCGCCTGATCTCGCCGCGAGCGGGATGGTTGGCCGCGCTGTTGGCCGCGGCCTCGCCCACCTACCTGTGGTATGCCCAAGAGATGCGCATGTATACCATGCTCGTCTTGATCTCGTTGCTCTCGGTCTATTGCCTCTTGCGCCTGCTGGACGAGCCGGTGGGCTGGCGCCGCTCCAAGGTGGCCAAGCTGGCGGCTTATCTGCTGGCCACGGGCGCCATGATCTATACCCACTATTCGGGGTTCTTTCTGCTGCTCTTTCAAGGCGCGCTGATCGCCGCTTTTATTATCCGCTCGCGGCGCTACCGAATGATGGCGCTGATGGGCCTGGCGCTGGCGGCGGCGTCCCCGCTCATCCCCTTTGCCCTGAGGCGGCTGGCCGCCGGCGCCGAGCGGGACTTTTCCTTCGTGCCGCTCGATATCATCCTGCTGGACCTGCTTAACGGCTTTGCGGTGGGCATCTCGGTGGACCTCTCCAACACGGTCTGGCTGGACGCCTTGGGCTTGGTGGTGTTCATCCTGGGGCTTTTGGTTCTGCGGAAAGACGGCGTGTGGGGGCGCTGGGGCAAGCCGCTGCTCCTGCTCGGCTACTACCTCATCCCAATTCTGGCGCTCTTTGGCGTCTCGCATATCAAGCCGATGTACATGGGCGTGCGCCACCTGATCATCGTCTCGCCTGCCTATTATCTCGCCGCGGCGGCGGCCTTGGACTATCTCTTACGGCCCAAGACCCGCTGGGTTGCCTTGTTGGTGGGCGCCGTCTTGCTCGGCGGCAATGTCTATGCTACGAACAACTATTTTCACGATCCGGCTTACGTCAAGGACGATCTGCGCTCCCTGGCCCGTTATGTGCGCCAGCGCTATCGTCCCGACGATGTGGTGGTCCTGAACGATGCCGTGCTCGACGAGGTGTTCGGCTACTATGCTCCCGACCTGAACCTCACCGCGCAGCCGAGCTACGGGCAGCAGGCTGGCCAGCAGACGCTGCGCGAATGCCAGGCGCTCTCCGAGATCTATGAGCGGATCTGGTTCGTCCATGCCCCCCCTTCCACCTTTTATGACCCGCAGCAGATCGTCGGCGACTGGTTCCAGGACAACCTCTTTCGGCTGGACTTTCGCCAGTTTCCCGGGTATGGCACCGAGGTGGGGGTGTCTGGCTTTTCCTCCGCGCCGCCGATCTTGGACCAATCACCCTCGGAGGCTGCCCAGTCCTGGCTCGCGAGCCTGCCGGCGGATGGCTCGCCGCTGGCCTTGCTGCGCTATGCCCTGCCGGATGGCCCTACGCCCTCCGGCGACGCGCTGCCGATCACCCTCTATTGGTGGCTGACGCGACCTGCCGAGGCAGAGTACAAGGTCTCGGCGCGGCTGGTTGGGCCGGATGGGAGCTATTGGGCGCAGACCGATAGCGAGTTCTTTTACTTTATGCCCATGGCCGCTTGGCCCGTGGGGCGGCCGGTGCAGCAGGTCCAGGATGTGCTCTTGCCGCCGGGCACGCCGCCGGGACGTTACCAGGTCGAGCTATGGGTCTATCGCGCCGACACCGGCGAGTCGCTCTCGATCCCTTATCTGCACGCCGATGGCCCGGCCCAGCCGCTCGCGCTCGGCGCGGTGGAGGTTGGCCCGGCGATCCGCGCTGAGGACCTCGGCGCGCTGCCGCCGCACGACAAAGCGGAAGCCCGGTTCGCCGACATGATCCAGCTCTACGGGTTTACCCGCGCCGATGGGGTGTATGTCCCCGGCGGCGTGGTGCACATCGACTTGTACTGGCGCGCCTTGCGCCAGCCTATCCTCGACTATGACCTGCGCTTGCGGCTTGTGAATGAGCAGGGCCTGACCGTGGACACGAGCACCGCCACGCCCGTGTTTGCGGCGCTGCCCACCTCGGCCTGGCCTGCGGGCGACCTGGTGCGCGGGCAGGCCAACCTGACCCTCCCTGCCAACCTAGCCCGCGGAACCTACCAGCTCCAGGCGCAGTTGGTGGAGGCCCAGACAGGCGATGCCTTGCCGATCCGGCGGCGGTGGTGGCAGCCCTGGACGGTGGAGGAGCTGGCCCTGGCGCGCCTGGAGGTGCGTGAGCCGTGAGCGTGCGCAAGCAGCAGGGCCTGTTCGCCATGTTCGCCTTGACCCTGGGCGTCGCTGCCCTCTATGCCTTTCGCCTGGACGCGGCTTCCCTGCGCGGCGATGAGGGCTTTACCGCGCTTTGCGCGCAGTGGTCGCTGCCGGCGATCGTGGAGGGGCTGCGCACCATCATCCCGCATCCACCCCTGTATCACCTTTTCATGCGCGGCTGGGTCGCCCTGCTGGGAGGCAGCGACCTGGTGTTGCGCTGGCCTTCCCTCGTCGCCGGCGTGCTGGTGGCGCCGCTCTGCTATGCGACGGGCCGCCATTGGGCCGGCGAGCGGACGGGGCTTTGGGCGGCGGCGCTGGCCGCGCTCAACCCCTTTTTGCTCTGGCACGCGCAGGACGCGCGCATGTACGCCATCCTCGCGGCGACGAGCCTGGCCTCGGTCGGGTTCGCCGTGCGCCTGCTGGAGGACCGGCCGCGGGCAAGGGGCCTTTGGCTGGGCTACGTCCTGACGACGCTGCTGGCGGCGGCCACGCACTATTACGCGCTGTTCCTGGTGTTGGCCGAGAACCTGGCCTTTCTGCTCTCCTGGGTGCGCGGCTGGCATGGGCGGCGGACGACGCTGCGCTGGCTGGCGGCGCAGGCCGTCATGGCGCTGTTGATCTTGCCGTGGCTGCTCTTTGCTGGCGGCGCCATGCTCGGCCATGCCAAGGACTGGATCCCGGCGGTGAGCTTGTGGGAGTACGCCAGGCGGCTGGCCCTCGCCTTTAGCCTGGGCACGACCATTGAGATGCGCCACGCCTGGCCCTGGCTCCTGATCATGGGGGCGTTGCTGCTGGTGGGCCTGGCCTGGTCGCTGGGCCTCGGACGGCGGCGCGAGCGGGGAGCAGCCGAGCCGCTCATCGCCTCCGCGATGCTTTGGGCGGCGCTGTGGGTGCCCCTCGGCATCACCTTTATCCTCTCCTTGTGGCGTCCCGCCTTTGACGAGCGCTACCTGATCGGCTGCGCGCCGATCTATCTCCTTTTCGTGGCGCGGGGGCTGGCCTGGGTGGGGCAGCGGCGGCGCTGGGCCGCCTGGGCGCTGGCGGCGTTCATCGCGTTGGGCTCTGCCTATTCCATCTATCAGTATCATTACGCGCCGCAACACGCCAAGAGCTCTGACTGGCGCGGCCTGGTGGAATATGTCGTGGCGCAGGCCCGGCCGGGCGACCTGCTGCTGATCAACTATCCCGACCCCACCCAGGAATACTATAACGGCGGGCGCCTGGACTATGCCCTCTTGCCTGCCGAATACCCGGTGGACGTGGCGGACACGCTGGCCGAGCTGGCGCGGCTGGCGGAGGAACACCCGCGGCTTTGGTTGGTCCCCGTCCGCGCGGGGAATTGGGACCGCGATCTGTTGGTGCAAGGCTGGCTGGACCGCTACGCCGATCTGGAGCGGGTGCAGAGCTTTCAAGGGCTGGAGGCGCGGCTCTATCACACCGCCCAGCGTTACACGCAGACCATGCGCCCGGTGGGCCTGGACCTGGGCGGCGCGATCCGGCTACTGGGGTACGACCTGCGCGTCGAGGGAGAGCGCCTGGAGGGGGATGGGGTGGCCCTGGGGGGCCAGCTCGTGGTGACGCTCTACTGGGAGCCGCTGGCCGAGATAGGCGAGGATTACACCGTCTTTGTCCAGCTCCTGGACCCCACGGGCTATTTGCGCGGGCAGCAGGATAGCCCGCCCTTTGGCGGCGCGTACCTCACCTCCGCTTGGCAGGTTGGCGAGCGGCTGGTGGACCGCTACACGATCACGGTGGATCCCAGCGGCCCGGCGGGGACGTACCAGTTGGTGGCGGGGATGTATCGCTGGCCCAGCATCGAGCGCTTGCCCGTCACGGATGCGGCGGACAAGGCGCTGGGGGATCACATGTCGTTGGGCCAAGTGCGGGTCAAATAGGGCGACCATCGTCCCCCAAGTGGCAACGCCCGGTGGAATCTGGCGGCAGCGCCTGCTGCGCTTGATTCCATCGGGCGTTTGTGTTTCCTGTCGACTGTTCGGCCTAGGCGGTCAGCTCTTCCACCGTTTTGCCCGCCAATTCACCCAGGTTCTCCCGGACCTTGAGCGCGGCGGTGACGATATCCGCCAGGTCCTTGGGCTCGGAGAGCAATAGGCTGTGCCGCATGGAGAGGCACTCCTCCGTCACGGCGTGCTCGGTGACGGGCAGGCGCAGCCCCGCATAATCGCAGCGTGCCGCCGCGGCCGGAAACTCGGCGGGGCTGACCACAAAAAGCGGGCTGCGATAGACGGGCGTGTAGGGCGCGCTGAGCGGGATGCCCTCGCGCTGCATGGCGGCCACAAAGACGCTCCGCGACACGCCCTTGAACTTGGCGGCGTCGTAGCGGAAGGTATAGACGTAGGCCCCGCGCCGCGTCTGCCGGACGTCCACGCGCATGGGAGCCAGCCCATCGATCTGCTCCCAGTACTTGTCCAGGTAGCCCATGGCCTCGTTGCGCTTGGCCGTCTGCTCCTCCAGCCGCGAGAACTGGGCCAACAGGATCGCCGCCTGCCACTCGGTCATGCGATAGTTCCAGCCGATGATGCCCTCCGCGAGATCGTCGCCCTCGCGGACGCGGCCGCAGTTGGCATAGGCATGCACCAGCGCCTCATAGCGCTTGTCGTTGGTGACCACCAGGCCGCCCTCGCCGCTGCTCATGGTCTTGCCCTCTTGGAAGGAAAAGACGCCCATGTGGCCCCAGGAGCCCGCGCCTTTGCCGCGCCAGCGCGCGCCGTGGGCGTGGGCGCAGTCCTCGATGACCACGAGGCCGTGGCGGTTGGCGATCTCCATGATGGCGTCCATGTCGGCCATACAGCTATAGAGGTGCACGGGGATGACGGCCTTGGTGCGGGGCGTGATGGCCGCCTCCAGGGCCTTGGGGTCCAGGCAATACGTGCCGGGGTCGATATCCACAAAGATGGGCACCGCGCCGATGGTGAGGGCGCAAGAGGCGGTGGCCACCCAGGTGAACCCCGGGACGATCACCTCGTCGCCGGCGCCCACTCCCGCCGCCTTGAGGGCGATCTCGAGCCCACAGGTGGCGTTCATGACGGGAAAGCCGTATTTCACGTCCTGATAGGCGGCGAACTGGGACGCAAAGTCGAACTGCCGCGTGCCGCTGAAAAAGCCCCACTGCCCGCTGCGGGCCACTTCGGCGACGGCCTCAGCCTCGCGCTCGTCGCGCACCGGCCAGGAAGGGAAGGGGGCGGTGCGCACGGGGGCGCCGCCCAGGATAGCCAGCTTGGACATGTCGTTGCTCCTTTGGTGGTCATTTGGTCCTATGGATGGGAGCGACCTGCGCTAGAGCGTCCTCAACACTTCGCTGAGCACGTCGATCGCCTTCATGTACTCGCCGATATCCACATGCTCGTCGGGCGTATGGTCCAGGGAGGAATCGCCGGGGCCATAGGCGACGATGGGGCACTGCCACACTGGCCCCACGGTGTTCATGTCCGAGGTGCCGAGCTTGAGCTTGAACATCGGCTCGCCTTCCCCTTTGCGGATGGCTTTGAGAAAGGCCCGCACCAGGGGGTTGTTCTTGGATTCGCGATAGGGCACGTCCTCGCCGCTGAACCCCACCGCCGCTTCGCCGGCCAGCGAGCGCATCTTTTCCTTAAAGGCGGGGATGTCCACGCCAAAGGGGACGCGCAGCGAGATGTCCATCACCACCTCTTCGGCAAAGGCGCCGTCGCTGGAGGTGATGCGCTTGAGGAAGGGGTCCAGGGTGTGAAAGCGGTTGCGCTCGCCGCCGTTCAGCTCGTCGATGTACTGGACCATGGCGTTCCAAAAGTTGACGGCCCGCTCCGAGGCGGACGGCCCTTCGGCGGAGCTATGGCGCACCCGCGAGGAGAGGAGGTAGCGCACCAGCAGGCGGCCCTTGTAGCCCAGGGTGATGTGCTCCCAATGGCTTGGCTCGCCGATGATCACGCACTGAGGCGCATAGTTGCCCACCAGCGACCGCGCGCCCCGCGAGCTGGACTCCTCCTCGACCACGCCGATGACGGTGATGCGCTTGCCCGGCAGCGCGCCCACCCGCGCCGCCGCGGCGATGAACGCGGCCAGCGGCCCCTTGGCGTCCACCGCTCCGCGCCCGTAGAGCTGCCCCTCCAATTGCCGGACGGGGAGAAAGCCGCCCACGGTGTCCATGTGGCCCAGCAGCACGATCTCGGAATCGCCGTTGCCCAGGCTGCCGATGACGTTGCCCACGGAATCCTGGTGGGCGCGAAAGCCCAGCGCCCTGAACTTACCCACGAGATAGGCCGAGATCTCTTCTTCCTGCCCGGTGGGGCTATAGATCTCGAGCATCTCCCGCAGGAGCATGATCTCGTCGGCGTTACTCTGCGAGGACATGGGCCGTGGCCTCCACCGCGCGATCGATCTGCTCCTTGCTGATCACCAGCGGCGGCAGATAGCGGATGACCAGGGGGCCGGCGGCCAGGGCCAGGACGCGGTGCTCCTGCATCAGCTTGGCGAGGTACTCGCCGGAGCGCTTTTTGAGCTCGACGCCGATCATCAACCCCAGGCCGCGCACCTCGCGGATGACCGGCGAGTCGATCCGGCGCAGCTGCTCCAGGAAATAGGCGCCCATCTCGGCGGCCCGCTCCGGCAGCTTGTGGCTGACGATATAGTTGATGGCCGCCCGCGCCGCGGCGCAGGCCAGGGCGCTGCCGCCAAAGGTGGTGCCGTGGGACTGGCTGGCCAGCTCCCCGACCCGCGGCCCGATGAGCACGCCGCCCATGGGCACGCCGCCGGCGATGGACTTGGCCATGCACAGCAGGTCGGGCTCCAGGCCGTAATGCTCGCAGGTGAACATCTTGCCGGTGCGGCCAAAGCCGGTCTGGATCTCGTCGGCGATAAAGAGCGCGCCGCGCTGGCGGCAGAGCGCTTGCGCGGCCCGCAGGTAATCGCCGTCCAGCGGGCGGACGCCGCTTTCGCCCTGCACCGGCTCCAGGATCACCGCCGCGGTGTCGTCGGTGATGGCCTCTTCCAGGGCGGCGATGTCGTTGGGCGCGACGTGGCTAAAGCCGGGGACCAGCGGCTCGAAGGGCTTTTTATAGGCCGAGTTCCAGGTGGCCGAGAGCGCGCCCATGGTCCGCCCGTGAAAGGCGTTCTTGGCGGCGATGATGCCGGTGCGTCCGGTGGACATGCGCGCGAACTTGAACGCCGCTTCCACCGCCTCGGCGCCCGAGTTGCAGAAAAAGACGCGTTCCATCTTGCCGGGGGCGATGCTCACCAGGTCGGCCATGAGGGCCGCGCGGTGCTCGTTGGGAAAACTGGTCGGGCAGGTGATCAGCTTGGCCGCCTGGGCCTGGATCGCCGCCACCACGTCGGGGTTGCAGTGCCCGACGTTGACCACGCCATGCCCGCCGATGCAATCGAGGTACTCGTTGCCGTCGGCGTCCCAGAGGGTCGCTCCCAGGCCGCGCACCAGGGCCACCGGCCGCGTCTGATAGAGGCCGCTGCCATGGCGCATCTCTAGCTCATAGGTTTCCTGGTTGGTGGTGGGCAGGGGGGTCATGCTCATTGGATCACCGTTCCTTTTCCAGCCATGGCGCCCGAGATGGGCGATTCCACGCGAGCGTCGGCAATGATGACCTTGCCCACGCCGCCTTCCAGCGCTTCCTGCGCGCCCATGATCTTTTTCTTCATCCGGCCTTGGGCGTATTCCAGGCCCTGGGCCAGGCGGTGCCGCGGCAGGTTGGTCACCAGCGAGCTTTCATCGGGGAAATTGGCCAGGAGCCCGGGCACGTTGGAAAGGAGCAATAGCGCCTCGGCTTTCATGGCCATGGCCACCACCGCCGCCATGCGGTCGGCGTCCACGTTGACCATCTCGGACTCGGCGCTCAGGGCCACCGGCGCGATCACGGGCGTGTAGCCCTGCTCCAGCAAGAGGTTGAGCAGGTCCGTGTTGACGGCTTCGGGCGTGCCGCTCCAGTCGCCGCGCAGCACCTTGCGCTTGCCGTCCTCCACGATCTTGAGCACCGACTTGCGGGCGGCCTGCACCAAGCGGCCATCGGCCCCGGAAAGGCCCACCGCGTTGACGCCCACCTGTTGCAGCTTTTCCACCAGCAGCTTGTTGATCTTGCCCGCGGTGACCATGGCAAAGATCTCTAGCGTCTCGCGGTCGGTGTAGCGGCTCTGATAGCCCGAAATCGAGGTCACAAAGCGCGGGGGCTTGCCCAGCGCGGTCGAGATCACGTTGGTCTCGTGGGAGCCGCCGTGGACCAGGACCAGCTTTTGGCCGCTCTTGACCAGGGCGGCCACGTCCTGGCACAGCGCATCAAAGCCGATGCCTTCGCCGCCGCCTACCTTGACAACTAGCATACGCCCTATCCCTCCTGTCAAGCCTTCGCGGCCCAGGGGCCGCGCCAGCCTCTTGTCCTAAATGGGGTGCAAGCCGGGGAATTCCAACCCGGCGACCTCGGGGAAGCCGCACATCACGTTCATCGCTTGCACCGCCGTGCCCGCCGCGCCCTTCATCAGGTTGTCGATGGCGGACATGACCACCAGCCGATCCGTGCCGGTCTCTTTCTCAAAGCCGATGTCGCAATAGTTAGAGCCCGCCAGGATCTTGGGCTCGGGGTAGCGATAGAGGCCGCGTCGGACCTTGACGATGCGGATGAACGGCTCGCTGCCATAGGCCTCGCGATAGAGCTTCCAGACGTCGCGGTCCTCCAGGTCTTGCTTCAGGAAACAATGGGAGGTGGCCATGGCGCCGCGCACCAGCTCCACCGAGGTGATGGACATGTGGATCTTGGGCGTCTGGCCATGGAAGGCCAGCTCTTGCTCCAACTCGCCGACGTGGCGGTGGGTGGTGGGGGCATAGGAGCGCACGACATGGGCGCGTTCCGGGTGATGCGAGCCAGGGGTTTCCTTGTTGCCGCCCTCGGACGAGCCAACCTTGACCTCGGTCACGGCGCGCTCGACGATCCCGGCCTTGAAGAGGGGATAGAGCGCCAGGTTGACCACGGTGGCGTTGCAGCCCACGCCGCTGGCGTACTTGGCGCCGCGCAGCTCCTCACGATGGAACTCGGGGAGGCCATAGACGAAGCGGGGCAGCCACTCCGGGCAGGGGTGCTGGTGCTCGTACCACTTGGCATAGAGGGCGGGGTCATGCAGGCGAAAGTCGCCGCTCAGGTCCACCACGCGATCCGCCAGCGCGGCGAACTGCTCGATGCGCGGGGCGACCTCGCCATGGGGAAAGCCGACGAAAAGCACGTCCACCTTGGGCAGGTCCTCGAGCAGGCAGAACTTGAGCTCGGTGCGCCCGCGCAGGTTGGGGTGCACCAGATAGATGGGCTGGCCAAAGTAGGATTGGGACGTGGCGGCGACGACCTCGGTCTGCGGGTGCTGGAGCAGGAGCCGCAACAGCTCCCCGCCTGCATAGCCGGAGCCGCCGGCGATGGCAACCTTGAGCATAGCTTTTCCTCCGTAATAGGCTTCTTGATCCACTCGGGCGTTGCGGAGGGGGCTAGGATTCCGCCACCCGCAGCACGTAATCCACCATTTTGGCGGGGATATCCACGCCCGCCACCTGGATGGCCCCGTGGAATTCGGGCGTGTGGTTGACCTCGCTCACCAACAGGCGGCCATCGCTATCTTCCAGCAGGTCCACGGCCAGGATGCCGCCGCCCATCGCCTGGGCCGCGCGCACCGCCAGATCGTTGAGCTCGGGCGATAGCTCGCAGAGCATCGCCTCGCCGCCGCGGGCCGTGTTGGTGATCCAGTGGGGCGATTGGCGATAGATGGCGCAGATGGCCGCATCGCCGATCACGATGACGCGGATATCGCGTTGGGGTTTATCGACGTACTCCTGGAGGTAAAAGATCGAGTGCTGGTAGCCGCCCAGGGTCTGCTTGTGCTCCAGGATCGCCTCCGCGGCGTCGCGGTCGTTCACCTTGGCGAGCAGCCGCCCCCAGGACCCTACCGCCGGCTTGAGGACGGCGGGATAGCCCATCTCGTCCAGCGTGGCCAGGGCGGACTCGATGCTGAACGCGACGACGGTTCTGGGCGAGGGGATGCCTGCCTTGACCAGGGCCGTGGTGGTGATGATCTTGTCGCCGCAGGCGCTGATCACCTCGTACGTGTTGATCGTCTTGAGCCCCCAGCTTTCCATGACGCTTAGCGCGTACAGGGCGCGGCTGTGGCTCAGCGACCGGCACCAGACGGCGTCATATTCGGTGAAGCGAGGTTGGGCGGGATCGAGGGCCAGGTCGCCGTCCTCGATGCGCTCGAAATCGACCCCGCGATCTCGCAGGGCCTGGAAGATCAACTTTTCTTCGATGCGCAGCCGCGAAAGCAGAACGCCGATCTTCATCTAATCCTCCAGGGATTATTCTCCCCAGTCCTCAGCTTCTTCGGGGGCCATCTCCAGGACCAAGGGGTCCACCGAGATCACCTCAAGCTCGACGCCGCAATCGGGGCAGACGATGATCTCGCCCTCTTCCAGGGTTTCGCTCAGTTCAAGCTCGGCGACGCATTCCGGGCATTCTGTTTTCATTCTGTTCCTCCTGTGCTGGTGCAATAAAATAGCCGGCTCCTGGCTGGTTCTAGTCCAGAGGGCCGGCTGTGGCTGCAAGCTGGTATCAGCGAGCGTTCAGTCACACGACGACACGATCTCTTCCTCCGGACTCGAGGACGAGCTGGATCGGGATCGTCGGATCGCCACGCAAGCGATTGAGTGCACGCTGAACTCTCCAAGTGACCTTTTCGGCGAGTATAGCACAAGTTGGGGGCGCTGTCAAATATCGAAAAAGGCTCTTTCCGCCCGCGCGGACGTGACGCGGACAGCCAAGCCCTCGGCACAGTGTCGGGCCGAGGGCTTGGGTTTTATACTGGGCAGCGCGCCATTGATCACTAGCGCAAATACTCTTTCAGCCGCCTGCTGCGGGTGGGGTGGCGCAGCCGGCGCAGCGCGTCGCGCTCGATCTGGCGGATGCGCTCTCGCGTCAGGCCAAACTTTTCGCCCACTTCGCGCAGGGTATAGCTGCGGCCATCCTGCAAGCCGAAGCGCAGCCTCAGAATGCGGGCCTCCCGCGGCGAGAGTGTGTTGAGGATATCCTCCAGGCTATCGGAGAGCAACTGCTGGTAGGCCGAATCGGAGGGGCTTTCGGCGTCTTCATCGGGCAGGAAATCGCCAAAGACGCTATCCTCATCCTCGCCCACCGGCTTTTCCAGGGAGGTTGGGCGCTGGGCCATGCGCAGCAGCAGCTTGACCTTGCGCGGCTTGAGGCCCACGGCCTCGGCCAGCTCGGTCATGGTCGGGCGCCGGCCCTCTTCCTGCTCCATCTGACGGGCGGTGCGCTGCAACCGGCGGATCTTTTCGCCCATGTGCACGGGAAGGCGGATCAGCCGGCCTTGCTCGGCCAGGGAGCGCGTCACGGCCTGGCGAATCCACCAGGTCGCATAGGTGCTGAACTTGAAGCCGCGCCGATAGTCAAACTTTTCCACGGCGCGGATCAGCCCTAGGTTGCCCTCCTGGATCAAATCGGGGAAGGGGACGCCTTGCCCCATGTACCGCTTGGCGATGCTGATCACCAGGCGGGTGTTGGCTTTGATAAGGTGGGCGCGCGCCTCGTCGGCCCGGTTGATATCCTCGGCCAGACGCGCCACCTCGTCGGGGTCTTGGCCATTATCGCTCAGCTTGCGTTGTGCAATCTGCCCCCGCTGGATCTTTTGAGCCAGGTCGCGCTCCTCTTCTGGCTTGAGCAGCGGCACCCGGCCCATCTCGCCCAAATACAAGCTGATCGTGTCATCACTGGGGATTGCGGCCAGGTCGTATCCCTCTTTACCGCCTGGCGCCTGTTCATTGTCGCCATCAAGCGAGTCAGCAGCCTGCTCTGCGCAGTCGATCGCCTCGTCGTTGATCACCTCGACACCCTCCTCAAAGAGGGAAAGGAAGAACTCGTTCACGCGGCGGGAATGCCGCTCCTCTTCTGGAAGCGCTTCCAGGATTTCGCTAACGGTGATAAAACCGCGAACCCGGGCGCGCTCCAGGACAAGGTTCTTACAGGCCTGAGCTGTTTTCTGAGCCTCTCTTTGCAACTTGTCTCCTCCAGCCTCCTTCCAATTTAGATGTGTCGGCTATCGGTTTGCTCTGGCGTTCCCGAACCTCCTTTTGTTCCAGCTCGCCGTGCAGACAAGGGGGACGACTCTACCTCTCGTTTAGGGCAAACGATGTGGGGCGAAGGACAAAAAAGGACCTGTTTGGGTGGCTCGGTGGGGCAAAATCATAAAAGCGCCGAACTCGCAAGCCGGGCCCGCAGGCCGGCGCCGAGTCTGCGCTACATACCTTCCCCGCATCGTATTATACATCCGCTGCTCACATTTGTCAAGGCTTCGGAGCCGAAATAACTTGACCATTGCGCGACATCTGGTAGAATGCGCGCATTGTCATTCCGCTATTTGATTGACCATGACAAGGAGCCTGCCCATGTTGCGCGTTTCCTCCGTGCAGAGCCGCGCCGACCTCCGGCGATTCATCGCGCTTCCCTATGCGCTGTATCGAGACGACCCCGGCTGGATCGCCCCGCTGCGCAGCGAGCAGGCCAAGCTGTTCACGCCCCGGGGAGACCCCTTGCTGGCCCACTGCGATTACGCGCTGTTCCTGCTCTGGGATGACAACCGCGTGGTCGGGCGCGTCGCCGCTTTCGTCGATCACCTGGCGATCGACTTTTGGCAGGAGCGGGTAGGCTTCTGGGGTTCCTATGAATGCGTCGATAGCCTCGAGGGCGCGCGGCTCTTGCTGGATGCGGCGGAGGGTTTTTTGCGCCAGCAGGGCATGGCCGAGATGCGCGGCCCCATCAATTTCACCGTCACCGAGTGGGGCTTGGTGACGGAGGGTTTCGAATACCCGCCGGTGCTCATGAGCCCTTATAATCCTGCTTACTATAACACCCAGATGGAGGCTCTGGGTATGCGCAAAGCCAAAGACTTGCTGGCCTTCTATGGGGATATCGGGGAGGGGTACGCCATCCCCGAGCGCTTTACCCGCGCCCTGGAACGCGTCGCGCAGCGCTACCACGTCACGGTGCGGCCGGTCGAGATGAAGCATCTGAAGCGCGACGCCCTGATCGTGGTGGACATCATGAACCACTCGGTGGCCTATAATTGGGGCGCGTACCCGGTCACGGAGGAGGAGGGCAGGCGGCTGGCCAAAGACCTCAAGCAGATCATCGATCCGGCATTCGCCCTCATCGCCGAGGTGGAGGGCCGCCCCATCGGGTTCTGCCTAACCCTGCCGGACCTCAACCAGTTGCTAAAGGGCCTGGACGGGCGCTTGACGCCGCGGCTCATCTGGCGGCTGGCCTTTGGCCTGAAGCGCGTGCGCAACTATCGCTGCTGGGCGCTGGGCCTGTTGCCCGAGTACCACGGCAAAGGGATCGACGCGCTGCTCTACTACCGCACTTTCCAGGCGGCGCAGGCCCGCCAGGCGCGCGTCGAGGTCAACTATGTGCTGGAGGACAACATCAAGATGCTCGCGCCGCTGGCCAAGCTGGGCGTGAAGCACATCAAGACCTACCGGGTATACACCAAGGCGCTCTGAACAATCGGCCGCTTGCCGATCTGGGAGCTCGGTGGTATAATGCAGAAAATCGGTGCAAGCTGAAAAGCTGCCGGAGGTAGGCGATATGGATGCAACGATCCAGGTTCGCAAGCGAGGCGTGTTGACCCTGCCCGCCAGCCTGCGGGACAAATACGGCATCGAAGAGGGCGATAGTTTCCGGCTAGTTGACCTCGACGGGATTCTTGTGCTGACGCCGATGGTTCCGATGGTTCCCGAGCTGGCGCGCGAGATCGAGCGCCTGCGCCTGGACGCAGGGCTGAGCGTGGAAGAGATGCTGGACAGCCTGCGCGCGCAGCGCGAGAAAGCATATCAGGAGCGCTATGGCTCCACCTCCTAAGCCGCGCGTCTTTGTGGATGCGGATGTGCTCTTTGCGGGGGCGGCCTCTCCCAGCGAACATGGTGCCAGCTTGGTGATCCTTCGCCTGGGCGAGATCACGCTGATCGATGCGGTTACCTCTCAGCAGGTCATCGATGAGGTGGAACGCAATCTCGAGGACAAGCTGCCTCGTGCGCTGCCCGCCTTCCGGCTGCTGGTTAGCCGTAGCCTCAGGGTGATTGCGGACCCCCAGCCGGCCGACCTGGACGCTTATGCGGGCCTGGCGGACCCCAAGGATTTGCCTATTCTGGTTGCCGCCATCAGGGAAGGCTGTGCTTGGCTGGCCACTTTCAATGCGCGACACTTTCAGCCCGGGCATGCGTCCGTTGCGGTACTATCGCCGGGCGAGCTGGTGCTGCGCATCCGAGGGCGCTTGGCGCGCCTGGCTGCGGACGCGGAATGAGCGCGCGGCGTCTCTGCGAAACCTGCCCCTCCGATCTGCTCGGAGGGGCTTGGTTATCTCTGACGAATCGCGCTCAGCGCGCGACATCCCAGAAATCCTCGGCGCGTTGCACCGTGGGTGCGCCCTTGGGCCGGTCGTAGGAGCGGTCGTCGGGGAGGCTGTGCGCCATGTCGTAAGGCTCCACCACGAACTCGTAGGGGCCGGGGACAAAGCAGGGCTTGATCTCGGACAGGCGCTGCAACGCTCGCTTGGCCCCCTCGCGGATGGCCTCCCGCGCCTTGGTGGGGTGCATGGCGATGGCCGATTGGCGGCTGGTGCTTTTCTTGACGGCCACGGCCTCGACGTTGGGGACTAGCACTTGGGCTTCGGCGCAGACCTTGTCATCGCCCGTCACCAGCACCACGGGCACGTCGAAATAGCCGGCCAGGATGGTGCGCATGCCCAGCTCGCCGATGTCCTGGCCGTTAAGGGTCATGCGATAGACCCCGCGCGAGTTATAGCTGTGGCAGAGGTCGGCGTCGGGGGTCAGGCTCATGGCGTGCTGCCCGACGAAGAACATGGCGTCAAAGGTCTCGTCCAGCCCCCAGCCTTTGGGGTCCTCTTTGCCCGCCAGCAACAGAGCCTCCGGGTGCAGCAGTTCGGGGTCGATGCCGCCGGGGCCATGCCCATCCCAGACCAGGATCTCGGTGGCGCCCGCCTCCAGCGCTCCCTCCACGGCCGCGTTGACTTCCAGCGTCAGCAGGCGCTTGGAGCGCTCGTAATAGACCCCGGCCGGGCTGCCATGTTCCCACTCGCTGACCCCGGCCACTCCCTCGATATCCGTCATGATATAGATCTTCATGCTATCCCTCCCGATATGGTCTCCCGAAAACGCGCCAGCACCTGCTCCGGCGAGGCCGTGCCCGTGGTGCCGATCTGCTGAATGGTGATGGAAGCCACCAGGTTGCCGATCAACGCGGCCTCCTCCGGGCTGGCCCCGGCGCACAGCGCCAGCGCGATGCCGGACATGGTGCTATCCCCGGCCCCCACCGGGTCGATCTCGCCGCGCACGGGCACGGCGGGAACGTGGGTGTGCCCCTGGTCAAAGACCAGGATGCCGTCGGCGGAGAGGGTCAGGAAGACGGGCCGGCCGGTGCGCTCCCGCAGCCGGGCCCCGTGCTCGAGCATCGTTTCCAGGGGCAGGGCCGTGTCGTCGCCTGCCCAGCCGGGCACGATGGCGCGCGCCGCCTCCCGACGGTTGGGCTTGGTGATGAGGTGGCGATATTCGCCGATCCGCTCTCGCGAGTCGACGGCAAAGACCTTGTCGGGGTGCTGCTGAGCCAGGCGTCCCAGCTCTTCCCGCACCCGGTCGGTGATTGCGCCGCAGTTGCGCTCTTGCACCTGGTCAGCGACGATCACCGCGTCCATCCGCGGCGCCAGGTCGCGCAGCCGCCGGATCAGCTCGTCTTCCACGGCGACGGGCAGCGGCGCCCGGTTCTTGATGTCCAGCCGGTTCAGCTCGTGGGCGCGGCCATCCGCCTCTCGCATCATGGGCTTGGTATAGGTGGGGGTGAAAAGGCCGCCATCCATGACCAGCGGCGCCGCCTCCACGCCGCGCTGGGCCAGGCCGCGACGCAGCTCGTAGCCCTCGCCGTCGTCGCCGATGGCGCCTAGCGCGGTCACCTGCGCGCCCAGCGCCCGCAGGTTGGAGGTCACCGTGCCCGCCGCGCCGGGGCTGCAGCGCACCTCCACCACCTGGTAGGCCTCCAGCCCGGTCTCGAGCGACATCTCGCTCAGCGCGCGCTCCAGCATCAGGTACTTGTCCAGGAAAAAGTCGCCCACCACCAGCGCCCGCACTCGGGGGAAGCGAGCCAGATACTCTCTCAGCATTGCCTCGTTCATGTGACTCCTCAAAAGAGACTCACCGCTGAGACGCAGAGAGCGCAGAGGGAAGATTACAAAATCCCTGCGGCCTCTGCGTCTCGGCGGTGCAAATCCTTACCGCTGCACGGCCAGCGTGGAAACGATCTCGCGATAGAGGTGTGGAAAGGTGACGCGGTGCGGCCCGCGCACGTAAAAGCTCTCGCCGCCATCTTGCACCGTGCGCACCAGGATGGTCTTGAAGGGGCGATAGTAGTACAGCGCGTCGCTCTTGGGCCGCTCCTGGTGGATATCCACCCCCAGGTCATGCAGGTCAAAGACCGCCGTGGTAAAGTGGCGAATCTCGCGCCCCTCCTGGGTCGCCACGTTGCGGGCCATGGAGAGGGCCTTGAGGTAGACCTCCGGCCCCATGATGGCGGTGCCATAGTTGAGGAACACGCCGCCCTCCAGGTGGTTGACCGCCTCGGCAAAGATCAGAAAGTCGCGATAGGAGGCCGCGCCCAGCGCCGCGCCGTCGCAGTTGGGGTGTTGGTGGATGATGTCGTAGCCAATGCCCACGTGGATGGTCACCGGCACGCGCAGCCGATAGCCCGCCGCCAAGATGCTGATCTCTTGGTGGGGGAAGGCCCCCTTGGTGATCGCCTCGCCCACCGCCTCGCCCAGCCCCAGCTCACATTGAGCCGCCTGCGAGATCACGTCGTTGATCCGCCCCGTCTCGGCCCAGTTGCCGAAGGCGCCGTCGCGGATATAGCGCGCCACGCTTTCCGTGGTCGCGCCGATGAGCGCCAGCTCCCAATCGTGGATGGCGCAGGCGCCATTGCCCGCCACGTGGGTGATCAGGCCCCGTTCCATCAGGTCGATGATCTGCCGCGAGAGGCCCGAGCGGATCACGTGCGCGCCCATCATCAGGATCACCGGATGGCCCTCCCGCCGCGCGGCGACGATCCGCTGCGCGATCGCGGCCAGATCGGGGTCGTCGTAGGGCGGCAAAGGATCATCCAGGCGCAGAAGGCTATCCAGCGTCAGGTCATGCTCGCGCTCCGCAAGTGGGCGGCTGCGCATCCGGCTGCGGTCGAATTGCGGATAGCGCTGGCGCTCGGGCATCTCACTCCTCCCCGCACAGGTAGTCCAGCAGCCGCGGCCCCTCGCGAAAGTCCGGGATGATGATATCCGCGCCGGCCTGCAGCAGGCGGTGGCGTTTCCAGTCGTTGATCCCGACGCGCCGCTCCTCATCTGAGGCCACGCCCACGGCGATGCCGCCCACGGCCTTGGCGTTCTCGATTTCCACAAAGCCGTCACCAAAGACCACCAGCTCGGGCCCTTGCAGGTCATGGTTGCGCAGGATCTGCTCGATGAGCTTGGCCTTGGAAAAGTCCTGATAGTTGTCCAGCGCGCCATAGACGCCCCCGGCAAAATAGGGGGTCACGCCGAGCGCGCCCGCCTCGTCGGTCACGTACTTGTGATCGGTGCCGCTGGCGAGGTAGCAGGTGATGCCCCGCTGCCGCAGCATCTCGAGCAGCTCCAGCGCGCCGGGGACCACCAGCTCGGGTGGATGGAGGGCGCCCTCTTTCAACCCGGCGACGCGGTGCTTGATCCGCTCCCATAGGCGATCCAGGTACATCCACTTGTAGTCCAGGGCCTCCTTGGGCTGGCCGCCGCGCTTGGCGACTTCCTCCACCAGTTGCAGCATCTGATAGATGGTCTGCTTGCCGGTGAGGCGGTCCACGAACTCGGTGACGACCTCGGTCAGCGCGGCCTCGGATTCGTGTTGCGGCGTCTCCAGCAGGACCTCCACCATCAGGGGGATCATGACCTGCTGCCAGCCCTCGCGGATGAGCGAGATGGTGCCGTCGAAATCAAAGAGGGCGTGCTGGATGCGCCCTCGGGGCACCTCGCGGACGATCTCGATTTGAGTGTTTGGAATATAGGCCATGGATGCTCTACTTGAACTCCTTGCGCAGCTTGGCCGCCTGCTCGGCGCTGGCCTTGGCGAACTCGCGGCTCTTTTCCGCGGCGTCCGCCATCGTCTTGAGCCGCGCTTGGCGATACTCCTCGCTGCGTACGCGCCAGGCCTCGCTGTTCTGCCGCATCTCGTCGTTGAGCGTGGCGGGGTGCGCCGCCGCCGGCGGCTGGATGGGGATCACGCCGAGGTTGCCCAGGCGCAGCGGCAGCCGCTTCTCCACCGGCAGGATGTCGAAGGGCTTGTGCGGCAGCGTCTGATACCAATAGGCGGTGGAGGCCCAGTCGTTCAGCAGGTGGTTGCCGTGGCCGTGCTCCATGGTCACGCGGATGCTCTGGCTAAAGCGCACCGGGTCCACCAGGTGGAAACGATAGCTCACCTGATAGCCAGGCTTGTCCCCCTCCCACAACGACGAGCCGTTCATGGGGAAGGCGTTGCCTTGCATCCCCCAGGCCTGGTTGAAATAATCCTCGCTGCCGGTGCCGTGCAGGCTGGGGGGCCAGGTCTCGCCGTCGATAAAGAACATGTCGTCGCCTTCGCCCCACCAGGTCCCCTGGAAATTGGTCACGGAGAGGTTGCAGCCGATATAGTGCCCGCGGCCCTCCGCCTCCAGGATGACGTAATTGCCCGCGCCATCGAGGTTGACGATGTTGGCCTCAGGAACGTTGACCTTGACGTCCGGATCCCAGCCGTCGCAGGGGTTCTCGCGGCGCCACTGGGCGTGGAAATAGGCCACGTCGTCGCCCAGCGGCTCGCGATAGAGCTCGTAATCGACGTAATAGTATTGCCGGTGGGGATACTCGCCCTGGTTCTCCAGTTCGATGCGCGCCCGCTTGTTGAAGGGCATCTGCAGGTAGCAGTTGAGGGCGGCGTTGCCGCCGAATTTAAGCCGCTGCGCCTCGTGGGCCGAGCTGGTGAAGGGGATAGTGGCGAAATTGGAGCAGATGGAATGCCCCAGGCAGAAAAAGTCGCCCAGGGGCACCAGCACGCTGGGGTGCTCCTGGTCATCCCAAGTGATCTTGATCAGCACCTTGCGGTAATAGTCGGGGTCGGTGATGTCCCAGTCGGCTCCCTGGACAAAGCGGGTGTACTGGGTCATCCAGATGTGGGTGATGCACCCCGGTCCCTCCAGGTCGGCCAGCACTGCCGTCTCGCCGGGCATGATCACCCAGGCGTCGCCGTTGCGACCGTTCTGCTCCCAACTGGACACGCGCGCCGTGCGGGCGTCCCGCACCCGCGTGAGATTGGCCAAGAGGCCGCCTTTGGGTCCGCTGGACATGTCGGTTCCTCCTATTCGTGGTGGGCGCGTCATGGAATGCCGCCTTCCGCGCCGTCTCGCCGTTATGGGTTAAGCGTCAGCTCTTTCATCCGCCGCACATAGTACATATAGTTTTGGAACGGCACATCGGGCGGCACCAGGTGGTCGCACCAGGGGATATAGCCGCCGTCGCGGAGCAAGGGCCGGATGTTCTCCAGCTCGGCGTCCACGGCGGCTGGCCCGGCGGCCATGGCCCGCTTGTCGATGCCGCCCAACAGCCGCAACTGGTGGCCGTACTTTTTCCGGAGCGCCACGGCATCCATGCCTGCCGCCCGCTCGACGGGGTAAAAGCCGGTCACGCCGCCCTCCAGCCAGAGCGGCAGCAGCGGCCCGGAATCGCCGTCGCTATCCACAAAGATCAGGTGGATGCCGTGATCGTGGAACTGGGAGGTGATCTTTTTGTACGGCTCCAGCATGAACTCGCGGAACATCCGGGGCGAGATGATGGGGCCGGCCTTGTAGGCCATATCCTCCCACATGGTCACATAGTCGATATCCACCTCTTCCACGGCGCGCTTGACCGTGGCCACCACAAAGTCGGCGAGGTAGTCCATCATCTCGTGGATCCAGTCGGGGTCGTCGTACATGGTGGTGCAGACGCGGTCAAAGCCCATCCAGTTGCGGATCCAGCCAAAGATGCTGCCCCCACCGATGCTGAGGGGATAGTCGCGGCCTTGCCAGGCGCGCTTTTTGTCTTCCCAATAGATGGGGTAGCGGCAAGGGCTGTGGGGGTTCAGCCGCGGCTTGATGTTCTTTTCCCAATCCTCGCGCGTTTCCAGCGGGGCGCGGAGCCATTGGGGCATGGTGGTGTCGCCCTTTTCCTTGAACTCTTTGCGGATGCGCCCCTCGGTGTCCTGATAGATGCGGTACTCGTTGGTCTCCTCGAGGGTCTCTTGCTTGAAAGTGGGGAGCAGCCCCAGCGAGACGCCGACGTTCTCCCGGCGGTCCACGTCCAGGTATTCGGCCAGGTGCACGTCCTCCGGCAGCCCCTCATCGTGCCAGCGCTCCAACGTCTCCCGCCAGTACCACATCTCCCACCAGGGGCAGCGGTCCACCTTGCCATAGTTCATCCAGTTGCGGAACCTCTCGCGGTCGTTCATCGATTGCCTCCTGGGCTATGGATTAGCCACGATGTTCGATAGCAGCCGGGCCACCTCGGGCAGGCTCGCGGCGCCAAGATAGCCGTTTTCCCGGATGAGCGTCGCTTTGCGGCCGGCGCGATCCAGCAGGATGGGATAGGCGGCCTCGTCCAGCAAGGGCAGGTCGGTGATGCCGTCGCCCACCATCACGGCGTGGGAGATCGAGATGCCCAGCCCCTTGACCGCCGCCAGCTTGTCCGCGGGCAGGTGGATGCTCAGGTCCATGCCCTCGATGCGGTTGCCCCAGAACGTGAACCAGTTGGCCTCGATGGCCAGAAACCCCGCCGCCACCCCGGCTGCCTCGAGGATCCGCTGGCTGAGGTCGCCGGTGCCGCAGCTCACCACGAACATGCGCGCCCCCAGCGCCCGTATCTCGTCGATGGCCCGCCGGTCCGCGTCCGAGATGTCCCGGGCCACCTGGCGCGCCAGCCGGTCCAACGCCTCCACCGGCAAGCCGCGCAGGCAACGGACGTACCAGCGCTTGAAGGAGCGCTCCATCAGGTTGTGGCGGTCCGCCCAGGAGAGCGCGCGGGCCAGCAGCGCCTTGTGCAAGCCCACCTGGAGCGGGGGGCGCAGCAAGCTGCGCAAGAGGGCCTGCTCGCTATCATAGGGCAAGAGCGTGCCGTCGAAATCCCAGATCACGTTCAGCGGCGCGGCCAGCGCCGACTTGGGCGCCTTGGTCATATGCCGGGCTCCCCGGGGCTCTGCAGCGCGGCCGCCTCTTGCGCCCAATGCGACACCTCGCCGCCGGGGGCATAGACGAAAACGAACTTGAGCACCGATTCGCCCGTGTTGGTCAGGCAGTGGTAGGCGCCGGAGGGGATATAGACCGCCGAGAGCGCGTCCAGGGGATGGGTTACCTCGCCCACGACGATCTCGCCGCGGCCCTCCAGGGCGAGATAGACCTCCTCTTGCTCGTGCGCGTGGCCGGGGACCTCGCCGCCGGGCTGCACCACCACATAGCCCAGCACGAACCGCTCGGCGGGCAGGCCGCCCGCCCCGGCCAGGACGCGGGTCTCGCGGGTGGCAAAGACCTTGGGGGTGACCTCGCTGCAGCGCACCAGGTCGGACATCGCGCTCACTCCTCGCCCAGCTTTTGCACGTAATAGACGGCCTGGTGGAAGGGCTCGAACCCCGCTTTTTCATAAGCGCGACGGGCGGGGGCGTAGGCTTCCTCCAGCCCCGTCTCGACCCACGCGTATTTCATGCCCCGCTCGCGGAAAACCTGCAGGACACGCTGGTAGAGGGCGGTGCCGATGCCCTGGCCGTGCTCGGCCGGGTCCACGGCGTTGTTGCGAATCTCGCCCACCTCGCGCTCGGGATCCATGGTGTAGGTCACAAAGCCGACGACGGCCCCATCCCGCTCGGCCACCCAAAGCTGGTCGGGGTGCTGGTCGAGGAAGCCGCTCAGCTCGCGGCGCTTCCAATCCTGCCAGGGCCGGCCGCCGATGGGGCCGCAGCGCTCTTCCAGCCAATGGTGCACCGTGCGCCCGCGAAAGCCGTCGATGAGGATCTCCAGCACGCGCTGGCGGTCCTCCGGGCGGCCCTGCCGGATGGTCAGCTCGCTCATACGTCCACCTCGACGCCCTCGCGCAGCGAGCGCTCGATGGCCGCCGCCACGCGCACCGCCTCCAGCCCTTCCTCGGCTGTGCAGGCAGGCGTGCGGCCCCGGGCGATACAGTCCACAAAGTGCTCCACCTGGTCACGATAGACGCCGCCCAGCCGCCCCTGCACCTCGGGCAAAAAGACGGTGCCGGGATAGTCGGTGGCGTCC
>JAAYEA010000162.1 GCA_012689325.1 Chloroflexota bacterium | reverse complement strand
CGCTCTACCTGGCCATCGCCGACGCGCCGCCGACGGGCGAGATGGGGCCGAATGCGGTGTACCTCAAGTATGACCAGGGCGAAAACAAGGTCTACCTGGCCGATACGGCGGGGACGGCGTGGCTGGGTGGGGTCGCGCCCAGGAGCGGCGCAGTGCTGGAGAACGCCGCGGTCCAGGTGTTCGTCCAGTGGAGCTGCCCCGGCGCGGCGGACGCGCGGGCGCGGATCATGTACTGGCGGCTCGCCTTCAAGCCTGGGTTCGCGGGCGCGCACCGGGTGTATCTGCGGGCGGTGGACCGGTTCCCCGCAGCCCAGGGCGACACTGGCTGGAAGGGCAAGGCGGCGCTCACCGTTGGGCCGTAGGGCCAGAGCCGCCACGCTTGACACGGCGGCGATTCCGACTAGGCTATGGGCAGCCCAACCGAACCTGTGCCCGGAGGATGCCCATGGCCGCTGTCCCGCCTGCCGCCCCCCGCGACCTGTCCAGCGCGCGACCTCGTTCCCGCGACCTGTGCGAGGAGGCCGCGAGCCTGTCCGCTCGCGCCGACACCCCGCGCGTCGCCGACCTGCGGCGCCGCGTGCGCGACGCCATGGAGGCGCCGCCCATCTCCTGGGCCTGTCCGGCGCGCATTGACGAGCGCCACATGTCCGAGCCGCTGCCGGTTCGCCAGGCGCGTGCGCTGGCGCTCAAGCTCTCGCTCATGCCCACGGACCTCTGGGCGGGGCAGCTTTTCGCCGGTTCGCTGACCCTGGAGCAGCCCAAGATCCACTATGAGCGCGGCTTTCCCGACTACTCCACCGCCGAGGAGCGCGCCGCCGCCGCCGAGCGCGGCCTCTCCACCGGCTCGGTCTTTGGCCACATTGTCCCCGACTACCCCCGCCTGCTGGCCAAGGGGCTCTCCGGCATCCTGGCCGACGCCGAGGCCCAGCGCCCGCTCTGCCAGGCCCCCGCGGAGATCGCTTTCCTCGACTCGGTGGCGGTGGCGCTGCAAGGGGTGATGGATTACGCGGCGCGGCTGGCCGCCGCCTGCGAGGGGCACGCCGCCGCGGAAGCTGTTCCCCAGCGCGCTGCGGAACTGCGGCAGATGGCCGCCAATCTGCGCCAGGCCCCCGCCAGCCCCGCCCGCACCTTTTGGCAGGCGCTGCAGGCGGTCTGGACGCTGCACATGATCTTTCACTCCTCCATGAACGGCAACGCCATGGGCCGCCTGGACCAGTACGTCTGGCCCTATCTGGAGGCCGACCTGCGCGAGGGGCGCCTCACCCTCGAGTTCGCCGCCGAGCTGGTGGATTGCTTCTGCCTCAAGTTCAACGAACGGGCCAAGACCACCGACGACCAGGCGCCCGAGGCCCGCAGCAGGGAGGAGGTGGATCTCTCCCGCCGCACCCGTCACGGCACCTCCTCCCAGGTGGGGATGAGCCGCGACCGGCTGGACGCCACCAACCACTGGCTGCAGAACATTGTCATCGGCGGGCTGACGCCGGAGGGCGAGGACGGCACCAACCCCCTGAGCTACCTGTTGCTGGAGAGCTATCGCCGCAACCAGATGACCAACCCGTTGCTGACGCTGCGCGCGCATCGGGACACGCCGCAGCCGCTGCTCTGGCGCGTGGCCGAGGCGCTCAAGGACGGCGGCGGCATGCCCGCCATCTTTAACGACGAGTCGCTGATCCGCGCGCTGGAAGGGCTGGGCATCCCCACGCCCGACGCGCGGGATTACACCAACGACGGCTGCTGGGAGGTGATCATCCCCGGCCGCACCGATTTCCGCTTCCAGCGGCTGAGCCTGATGCTCTGCCTGGAGTGGGCGCTCAACCGCGGGCGCTCGCGGCTGGACGGGCTGCAACTGGGCCTGGACACCGGCGACCCCCGCGCCTTTGCCACGTTCGAGCAGGTCTGGGCCGCCTTCCTGGCCCAGATGGAGGCCATGGTCGAGCGGCTGGTGGAGCAGGTGGTGGCGACGGTGGACGAGCGCAGCACCATCGCGCCGCAGCCGCTCCTCAGCGCCCTGATCGCCGGGGCCATCGAAAAGCGGCGGGACATGACCGCCGGCGGGGCCACATTCCGCACCTTTGGCATGCTGGCCGAGAGCGCCGCCCATTGTATCGACTCGCTCACCGCCATCAAGACGGTGATCTTTGAGGAGCGGCGGGCCACCATGTCCCAGCTCATCGACGCGCTGGACGCCAACTATGCGGGGTGGGAGGAGCTGCGCGCGCTGCTGCTGGCCGCGCCGCACTATGGCAACGACGACGAGCGCGCCGACGAGGTGGGCCGCGCCGTGATCGACGCCTTTGTGCAGGCGGTCGCGCGCCACGCCGCGGGGCGCCAGGATGTGCTCCGCTTCCCCGCGGGGGTGGGGACGTTCTCATGGTATATCGGCATCGGCGAGGGGCTGGGGCCTTCCGCCGATGGCCGGCTGCGCGGCGAGCCGGTCTCGTCCAACTTTTCCCCGGCGCTGGGGCGGGACATGGAGGGGCTGTGCAGCGCCATGCTCTCCTACAGCAAGATGCACCAGTCCGAGCTGCCTGCCGGCGGGCCGCTGGACCTGCGCCTGGCCCGCAGGCTGGTGGAGGGCGAGGCGGGGACGGCGCGGCTGGCCGCGCTGATCCGCGCCTTTGTGGAGATCGGCGGCAACATGCTCACCCTCACCGTGGCGGACACGGAGGAGCTGCGCGCCGCCCAGCGTGACCCGGAGAGCTACCGCTCGCTGCGGGTGCGCATGGGCGGGTGGTGCGCCTATTTCACCATGCTCAGCCGCGAGCAGCAGGACCACCATATTCGCCGGCAAGAGGCGCGGTCATGAGCGAGAGAAAACGAATCTCCCCTGCACCCCCCTTGGCAAGGGGGGCAGGGGGCGACTTCGAGGCCCTCATCTTTGACCTCGACTCCTTCGCCGTCCACGACGGGCCGGGGATCCGCATGGCCGTCTATTTCAAGGGCTGCCCGCTGCGCTGCGGCTGGTGCCACAGCCCCGAGTCGCAGCGCGCCGCG
>JAAYEA010000161.1 GCA_012689325.1 Chloroflexota bacterium | reverse complement strand
TCCATGCCGACGCCACTACATCGGAGCGGCCGCAACAAAAAGGGGGGCATCCGAGACCCTCGCGCTCGGATGCCCCCCGCGGCCCCCTGGAAAGCGGGCACGACTACATTGGCAGGTTCACCACCTGGTGGGTCTCGCCGGACTTGTAGGCTGCCAGCAGGACCTCCAGCGTCTTGCGACCTTCCTCGGCGGGGATGTCGGGCCGGCCGCCGTTGCGCACGGCCTGGGCGAAGCGGTCCACGTAGAGCGTCCGCTGCTCGCCGCCGCCCATCTTGAACTCGGTCCAATCGCCCTTGTTCAGCCCCTCGATCTCGTTCTCCGTATAGACCAGCAGGCTCTTGTCAAAGACGATCTGCCCCTTGGTCCCATAGATGGCGTTCCCCGCCACCGACTCGCCGCGGATGCCGATGCGGTTGGCGCCCGGCACGCAGGAAGCGGCCAGCAGGTTGCCCAGCGCGCCATTGTTATAGCGCATGGTCACCGTGATGAAGTCCTCCACCTCGGTATCGGTGTTGAAGGTGTCGTACTCGGCATAAACGCGGGTCGCCTCCAGGCCGGTGATGTAGCGCATGCGGTCCACGTCATGGACAAAGTTCATGATCAGGATGCCGCCGCCGGACTCGACCTTGGACTTGCGCCAGGTGGTATAGACGCGCTCGGTATAGCCGCCAGTCCAGTAGCTCGGCGCCTTGTTGGAAAGCCCAAAGAACTTGAGCGCCATGACCTCGCCGATGGCCCCCTTTTCGATCAGCTCTTTGGCCTTCATCGCGTCCGGGTTATAGCGGGAGACCAGGCAGTTGGAGCAGAGCACCCCGGCCTCTTTGCAGGCCGCGATGAGCGCGTCGGCGTCCTCCAGCGAGGTGGCCAGCGGCTTTTCCACCATGACGTGCTTGCCCGCCTTGGCCGCCAGGATGCCCAGCGGCACGTGCAAATAGTGCGGGGTCGAGATGATCACCGCTTCCACGTCGGGGTTCTTTAAAACGTCATCCAGGTTGGTGGAGCAGGGGATCTCGTAGCGCTCCTGATACGACTTGGCCACGTGGGCCACCGGGTCCACGCCGCAGATCATCTGGGCATCCGTGCACGCCTCGATCGCCTTGCCTGTCGCCTTCCAGGCGATCTCGCCCAGCCCAATCATGCCGATTCCGAGTTTCTTTGCCACGTGTCAATCCTCCACAATCTGTGTTATCCGATTTCCTCGGGGCGGGACGCCGCCGAGGTCGCTGCCCAGTCTAGCGAAGCGCTTGCATGAACTCGTCGAACTTGGCCTTGTGATGCCGCAGGGTGGCCTCCGAGTCCGGCGGGTTGATGTCCTCCACCGAAAAGTAGCCCTTGTAGCCGTCCGCCGCCAGCAACTGAAAGCTGCGCAGGTTGTCGGCGTCCGTGGTATAGGGATCGTCCGCCTTGACGTGAAAGTGCAGGTGCCGCACGTTGGCGCGGATGTAGGGATAGGCCTCGTCCACCGACTGGCCGCGGCGCAGGTGGTGGCCGATGTGCCAGAGGACCTGGATATTGGGGCACTGGGCCAGGTCGAGGATGTGCTTGGCCCAGTGGGCGCGCATGTTGGTGTGCGTCTCCACCAGCACCTCGATGCCGTGCTGCTTGGCCCACTCGCAGACCGAGGCATAGCTCTCGGCGGCCAGCGCCAGCACCGCCTCGCGGGCCTGGACGTCGTCCTCGGGGACGGAATCGCTAAAGGTGCGGATGTAGGGCGCGCCCACCTCGGCGGCCAGGGCGATGTACTTGTGCAGCGCCTCGCGCTGCGGCAGGTGCTCCGCCCGGTCCGGCGAGTTGAACTTGACGCCGGTGGCCAGGCTGGTGGCGGCGATCCCCTCCGCGGCCAGCAGCTTGCGCGCCGCCTTCAGATCTGCCTTGCCCGCGGTCAGCTCGATGCCGTGCAGGTGGTTCCACTCGGTGCGGAACTCGATGCCCAGGTAGCCGTGCTGGTGCGCCGTGGCGATCAGCTCGGCCAAGTTCTGTTTGGGACAGACGGAGCTCATGAAACCCAGTTTCATTACGATGTTTCCTCCAGTTGATGTGGTACACGGATTCCGCGGATGGCACGGATCAGGTCAACGGACTCGATCCGTTCACTCTATGCCAGCCAGGGCGCCGGCCAGTGCAGGTCGTGCTTGCCCGCCTTCAGCTCCTCGAATAGCTCGTCGTATTCGCCGCGGTCCACCGGCAGCTTGACCGGCTTGTTGCGGAAATGCGAGAGGATCATGGCGTTCCAGACCTCGATATCGCGCAGGGCGAACTCGGGCGGCGCCTGGATCGGCTTGTCCTCCGCCACCGACAGGGCGAACCAGCGGGTGGTCTCCATGGGCTGTTCCACCGCCGGCAGCGGCTCCCAGGTGAGGCCAGGGCGCGGCGCGTCCTCCAGCGTGGCGCCGGGCTTGCGCGCCGCCTTGGGCTGCAGCAAATAGTCGCGCATGGGGAAGGCGAGCTTGCCCCACTTGCGCTCCTGATCGTTCACCACGATGCAGCCCTCGTTGCCCACGATCTCGTAGCGGCTGAGCGGCAGGGCCGTATAGAGCGAGGTGTGGAACAGGCCGAAGGAGCCGTTCTCGAAGCGCAGGGTGGCGGCGCAGGCGTCCTCCACCTCGGTGCCAGGGTGGCCCATGTTGGCCAGGGTGCAGCTCACCACCTCCGCCACGGCGCCGTTCAGCGACTGCATCCGGTTGATGTCGTGGATGCGCTGGTTGGAGAGGGCGCCGGAGCCCTCGGTGGCCCACTTGCCGCGCCAGGGGCCGCTGTTATAGTAGGACATCCCCCGCGCGGCGTGGATATCGAAGGAAAAGCGCATGATGTGGCCCAGTTGCCCCGAACGCACCATGGTGATGGCGTCCCATTCGGAGGTGTGCGCGGTGTGATAGGTCCCCACCTTGACGCCGGTGCGCTTGGCCGTGGCAATGATCCGGTCGGCCTCGGCGACGGTGAGGCACATGGGCTTTTGGATGATCACCGGCTTGCCCGCTTCCATGGCGGCGCAGGCGATGTCGCAATGCAAATAGTGCGGCGCCGAGACGATCACGAAATCGCAGTCCTTGGACTCGACCAGGTCCTGGTAATTGCGGTACCAGGGGACTTGCTGGTCCTCCGACCAGGAGGAGGCCAGCGTCTCGTTGATGTCGCAGACGGCGCCCAGCTCCAGCTCGGGCGTCGCCTTGACCTCCCGCAGATGGTGGTTCGCGATGCCAAAGAGCCCGATGAACCCAACCCTCACCTTGACCATGACTGCCTCCCTCAGAAGTGACTAGTCATCCAGGCGGCCCAGAACCCAGGTCCGCCGCGAGTTCAGCTTGCTGGACGTGCTCACGTTGCTGGACGACGGGCGCACGCGCATTTCCTCGGGGAGCACGTGGACCCGCGGCGCGCCATCGTAGCCCTGCATCCGCTCGTAGAGCATCTCGGCGGCCAGGCGGCCCATCTCGACGTGCGGCGCATCCATCACCGTCAGGAAGGAATAGAGCGTCGGCGTGCCGCTGAAACAGGCCACCGCCATGTCGTCGGGGACCTCCAGTGCGTGCTCGCCCAGCGCCTCCAGGATGCCCAAGGCGATCGAGTTGTTGCCGGCCATGAGCGCCGTGGGCAGGTCGGGGCAGGTCAGCAGGATCTCGTGCGCCCGCTCCGCGCCGGCGGCCACGGTATAGGGCCCCCAACTGATCAGGCTCTCGTCGGGCAGGATCCCCGCCTCGGTCAGGGCGGCGAGGTAGCCGGAGAGCCGCTCCCGCGCCACAGAGAGGTTGCGGGGGCCGTTGAGCAGGGCGATACGCCGGTGCCCCTCGGCCAGCAGGTGCTGGGTCAGCGTGTAGGCCCCGGCGCGATAGTCGGCATGGACCTGGTCCACGCCGTAATCGCCGCTGCGGGCCAGCACCACGCAGGGCACCCCGCGGCGGACGATCTCTTCCACCACGGCGCGGCTCTCGTCGCGCAGGGGGATGATAATGATGCCGTCCACCCCCTGGGAGAAGGCGATCTTGAGCTGGCGGCGCTCCTCGTCCAGGTCGGAGCGGTCGTTGCCCAGCACCAGGCCGATGTCCTTGTCGCTGAAATAGGACTGGATGCCGGCGATGGTGGCCATCCAGACGGGGTTCGAGATGTCGGACATGAGCAGGCCGATGGCGTGGTATTGGCTGGAGCGGAGGCGGCGGGCCACCGCGCTGGGGACGTAGCCCAGCTCGGCGATGGCCGTCTCGACGCGCTGGCGGGTATCGTCGCGGACAAAGCCCGCGTTATTGACCACGCGGGAGACGGTAAAGACGGAGACGCCCGCGCGGTCCGCCACATCGTTCATGGTAGGTTTCTTGAGTCTCTCTGGCGACATCCTGTCACCGTCCGCCCGGCCTCGGGGCCTGGGGTATGGCGATCCCCATAAACGTTTATATAAACGTTTATATCATTATACGCCATCCGCGCCAAATGTCAATACGGGAAATTCCGCCCCTACCCCGCCTCGCGCCGCAGCCAGGGGTTAAGCCGCCGCTCCTGGCCGATGGTGGTGGCGGGGCCGTGGCCGGGATAGACCCGCACCCCGTCCGCCAGCGGGAGCAGCCGCTCGACGATGCTGCGGATGAGCTGCTGGTGGTCGCCGCCGGGGAAATCGCTGCGGCCGATGCTCCCCTGAAAGAGCGTGTCGCCCGCGAAAAGCCGGCCCTCCCCCGCCGCCAGCAGCGCGATGCCGCCCGGCGTGTGGCCGGGGACGTGCAGCACCGCCAGCCGCAAGTCGCCCAGCGCCAGCTCGTCGCCGTCCGCCAGCGTCCCGTCCGCCGCGGGGCCCGCCGACTCTTGGCCGATGAACCACCCCAGGCTGAGCTGCGGGTCGGTCAGCATCGGCGCGTCCAGCGCGTGGACCAGCAGCCGCGCCCCCGTCGCCGCCCGGATCGCCCCGTTGGCGCCGATGTGGTCGGCGTGGCCGTGGGTGTTGATGATTAGGGCGATCTCCAGCCCGGCGGCGCGGATGGCCGCCAGTATCTCGTCCGCGTCGCCGCCAGGGTCGATCACCGCGCCCTGGCGCGTCCGCTCGCAGCCGATCAGGTAGCAATTGGTGGACAGGTCGGTCACCACCACCGTCTTGACGATCATGGGGCCAGCTCCTTAGAGAGATGGGACGCAGATCGAGAGGATCGAAAGGATCTCTTGTTCCTGATCCGTGCGATCCTGAGAATCCGCGTCCTAGGGTTTTTCCGCGATCCGCTTGAGCCAGGCGGTCAGCCGCGCCTTGACCTCGGCGTTGGCCACGGGGTCGGGGTTGGCCTCCCACAGCTCCCGCAGCGCCATGACCTCGTCGCGCTGCACGTCGGTCAGCTTGCCGCGAGCCTGCTCCCCGGCGATCCACTGCTCAAAGGTGCCGATCCAGGTGTTCCCCTGGCAGCCGATGTCCTCCGGCCCCTTTTCGACGCTCTCCATGTCCATGCGGGCATAGTAGAGCCGGCAGTTGCCGCTCTCGCCCGGGCCCACCAGCACCTCCAGCACCGGGTCGATGGCCAGCACGCCCATGCCGCCCCAGTCGGGCTTGTCCCGCGCGGCCACCTCGGCGTTCACCTGCGCCCCCACCACGTCGCAGACGTAGAGGATGTGGTGCGGCGGCATCGCCACCGTGGTCACCACCTTGCACTCCAGGTTGACGGCGCACTCTTGGATGCCGCAGGGCTTGACCTTGCGCGAGGGCAGTGGGGTCAGCCCGGTCACGTCCAGCTCGCTGATCCCCTGGGGGATGGGCATGCCGGCGATCCAGCTCTCGCGCAGCAGGTCGTACCCCACATAGCTGATGACGCATTCGGGGTTCTCGGCCAGGTTGGCGCGGGCCTGCTTGGGGCCCAGCCCGGGCAACTGGGAAAGGGCAAAGGCGTAATGGCGCGTCGGCCCCACGCACGTGCCCATGGTCACCGG
>JAAYEA010000160.1 GCA_012689325.1 Chloroflexota bacterium | reverse complement strand
GCGCGGGACGCCGTGCTGATCCGGCTGGGGAAAGAGTTGGTGCTGGCCCTGCCCAACGCGGCCAGCCGCGACTGGGTAACCGGCGTCGCGTCCATCGAGTCCATCCCCTGAGGAGAAGCGCATGAGAAAGCTGACCCTGATCGCCCTGCTGCTCGCGCTGGCGCTGGCGGGGTGCGCGCCGGCCTGGCAGCTCACCCTGACCGGCGGCGACGCGCCCGTCGTTTTCGACGCGGCGGCCTGGAAGGCGCTCGCCGAGGAGCTGCCCGACCCTGACCGCGAGGATGCACTGCGCCTGGAGCAAGTGCTCTGGGAGGCGGGTTTCCCGGCGGTGGAGCGCGTCGCCGTGGGCGGCGCGAGCTATGAATGGAACGACCTGCACGACAGCGCCTGGCTGACCCGCCGCGGCGTGCTAGAGCTGGGCGAGGCCGAGATCGAGCTGGGCCCGGCGAGCGAGCTGGCCGTGACGCCGCCGGCGCTGCTGGCCCAGGCGGAGGCGTCCATCACCGACATCGCCCCCACCATCGCCCAGGCGCTGGGGGTGCCCGCCCCCGCCCAGGCCACCGGCCGCGCCCTGACCGCCGAGCGGGCCCCGCACGTGGCGCTGGTCTACCTGGACGGGTTCGGCTACCTGCGCTATCAGGAGGCCCGCGCCGCCGGGTGGATCCCCAACCTGGCCGCGCTGGGGGAGCCGCTCTGCGCGTTGACGGTCTATCCCTCGGCCACGCGCAACGCCACCGCCGCGCTGCTCACCGGCGCGCCGCCGATCATCAACGGGGTGCGGGACCGCGACCTGCGCACCACCGAGGCCGAGACGATCCTCGACGTGCTCAAAGAGGCGGGGCGCAGCAATCAGGTGGTGGAGGGGAACGCGCTCGCCTTTAACCTGCGCAACGCCACCTTCAAGCTCTCCGGGGACGTCGATGGCGACGAGAACACCGACGATGAGGTGCTGGCGAATACGCTGGCCGTGCTCGAAGGGGGAATGCCCGATCTTCTGTTTGCCCACTTCCACGGCATCGACGACGCCGGGCACGGCGATGGGCCGGATAGCCCCGTGGAGATCGCGCGGATTCAGGAGGCCGACCGCGGGCTGGGCGAGATCATCCAGCGGCTCCCCTCAGGGACGCTGCTCATTGTCTTTGCCGACCACGGCATGCGGGCGGTGCAAGAGGATGAGCGCCAGGGCAACCACGGCACCCTCCTGGCGCGGGACATGTTCATCCCGATCATCCTGTATCGTTGTCCATAGGGGAAATCCACCGCAGAGGCGCGGAGGACGCAGAGAAAAAACTGGGTCGCAGCCAAGGAGATTCGCAGCCCTCGACCGCCAGAGATCGTCTCCCTCCTGCTCCGTCTCCCTCTCGCTCCGCGCTCTCTGCGTCTCGGCGGCGCATTTCCCGGCAACAAAAAGAGGCCCCCGTGATGCTGCGGGGGCCTCTGTCTTGAGCGGTAGGACTATTTGACTTCGAGGCTGGCCAGCCCCTTGACCCAGGTCTTGCTGGCCATGCCGGGCATGACCAGTTGCAGCGCGCCGTCGCTGCCGATGGCCACCAGGCAATCGCCGCAGCCAGCGACGTCGGCGTAGGGGATCTCGGCGGCAAAGCCGTCGCCAGCGGTGGCGGTGAGCGTCGCGCCGGACTTGATGCCCGCCTTGTCCAGCACCGCCTGCAGCTTGACTCCCTCATAGGTGCCCATCTCGCCGGACTTGGGGTGGGCAGCCTGGATGCTGACCACGCCCAGGGCCTTCAGCTCGTCCAGGCTGAGGCCGAGCGTCCCGACCTGGAGCGCCGCCGGGCCAGCGGCCGGCGCCGGGGTGGCGGTGGGCGCGGGCGTGGGGCTCTTGGTCGGGAGCGGCGTGGGCGAGGCGATGGCCGTCTCCTCCACCACCAGGTCGGTGACCTGGAAGAGCCAGTGGTTGGCCGGCTTGTCCGGCGCCACCAGGCGGATGGGGCCATGCTCCTTGTCGTCGGCGATCCACGTCCCGTCCAGCTTGAGCGCGATGATCGCGTTGTTGAGGTCCGCCATGGTCATCTGGATGGCGTACCCATCGGCGGCGATGGCGGTCACGCCGGTGGCCTGGGCCGAGATGCCTGCCTCTTGCAAGATCGGGTCCAACGCCGGGCCTTCCCAGGAGTTGGTGGTGTCCTCGCCCTGGGACTTGCGCATGACAATGTTCTCCAGCGCGACCTGGTCCCGCTTGGCCAGGTCCGCATAGCTCAGCTCCAGCGGCTTGCTCACCGCCCCGCTGACCTTGAGCGTCCACTCCATCTTGGGCGCCTTGGCCCCCTGGCTGCATCCCGCCGCCAGCGCCGCCAACAGCACCAGCGCGATGACCCCATAAAGCCCCAGTGACGTTCGCTTCGACATGATTGTGCCTTCCTCCTCCCGGTTGATCGCCCTGCTGCGGACACAAAAAGACTGGCATCTCCGCCCCGGGACAGGCAGAAACGCCAGTGACCAACGAGCCGTCACCGCGTTCTCCTTTCCAAACACGGGGGGCGGCGCCGTTTCCAGCGCTGCCGTTTGCCCCCAGAGGGGGCGCGACCACACGCCATGTCCTGATGATTTAGGCCATGTGGTTCGGAGAACCGTTGCTGGGGGACATTATAGCACGGTGGCCACGCGGCGCAAAACGGGCAGCCGCACGCTTTCACCTTCCGATGGCCATTTGGATATTTGGCCCAATGGTTGCACAATAGCGTTAGGAGGACGGCCAGCGGGCCGCCCTGATTCGCCGCCGCCTCGGAGGGGAACCGGGTGC
>JAAYEA010000159.1 GCA_012689325.1 Chloroflexota bacterium | reverse complement strand
GTCAGATCCCTAGGCCAGACAGCGGCCCGCCCAGTAGCCCACGGCGCTCACCGCCGCGCTGAGCGCGGCGCCCCAAACCATGTCCACCACGGTGACGAGCAGCGGCCAGTCCTTGATGGTGGCAAGGTTGGTCAGGTCATAGGTGGCATAGGAGACGAGGCCAAAGAGCGCCCCGCGCCACAGGGTGGCCTTGAGCGAATGCGCCTCCAGGCCAGGGAGGACGACGAAAACGAGTATGCCCACGATGAACAGGAGATAAAAGAGGCCCGCCGCGAGCCAGTTGGCGCGAGGAGCCATCAGGTAGCCCAGGTGCTGGCGGTAGAACGCGCGCGCCACCACCCCCAGCCAGACCATGTCGATCGCCAGGAAAGCGGCCAGGGTGGCCAGGTAGAGCTTGAGATGATAGACCATCAGTGGGCCTCCTTTCGAGATGGTACACGGGTTTCCACGGATCGGGCGGACTCAGGAACCCAGCTCTTCGATCCCCTGGTCGCCGATGGCATAGGCGGCCTGGCCGGTCTCGAGCAGCGCCAGCGCCCCGCCGGAGCGCTCGAGCGCCTGGTCCTGCCGGATCCACACGCGGCTGGCGCCGATCTGGGCCACCTCGACACCGTCCTGGCGGCTGGCCGACACGACCGCGGGGGCCAGTCCCGCGTGGGCGGGGCAGAGGACCACGCCCAGGGTGCGGCGATCCTCCAGGGCCGACGGCGTGAAGCGCAGGTGATACTGGTTGTGCCACTGGTCGCGAGACCTGGTGGTGCCCGGGGCGGGGTCCCAGCCCTCGCTGAGCGAGAAAAAGGCGTCGTTGTGATAGAGCAGGTGCCCCACCAGCCGGCTGCCCGCCCGCTCCAGCGCAAACGACCGCGCGGCCTCGTCCACCTGGAAGGGCGCCCAGGAGTGGATATTCCACTGCAACGCCGAGGTGACGCCGGGCTTGGCCACGAACTCGTCCACCAGCAGGAAGGCCTGCTCGCCTTTCAGCCAGATGACATGGCGCCGGCAGCGCGCGGCGCGGTCGGCATAGCTGGCGTCGGCGTTGCCCACGAAATAGACCAGGCGCTCGTCCTCGTAGGCGTGGTCGATGGACCCGCGCGAGTCGTGCGAGCGCATCAATTGCCCCGCATCGGAGAGCGTGACGCAATTGTGCGACTTGGTGTGCCAGACCCAGTGGGCGTGGTGGGCGGAGCCATAGCCCGCATAGTAGCCGCTGGGCATGGCCATGATCTTGCCCGCCACGTGGAGAAAGAAATCGTTGTTATTGGCGTGGGAGTGGCTGATCGCCCCAAAGGGCGAGGAGCGAAAGACCAGGGCCACATCGCGGCTGGGGTCGTCGCGGTGGGAGCGGATGGCGGCCCACCCGGCGGCGGGAAAGACGCGGCAGAGGGTCTGACCGCCTTCGGCGGCGCTGGCGGCGGGGGCGGGCTCGCCCATCACCACGTAGCGCGTGGCGCTAGAGACGGGGCCCTGGCGCTCGACCGGCGTGTCCATGGTCAGCGCCTCGGCGCGGAACGCCGCCACATAGTCGGCGAACTCGGCGGCGCCGGATTCGCGCCCGATGAGCTCCACCAGGTCGGCGTTGGACTCCCAGGTGGCCCGCCAGCGCTCGGAGTGGTCGCCAAAGCCGAACCACTCGGCATAGGGCGGCCAGATCCATTGGCGCCAGCGGGCATGATTGGCCCAGAAGCGCCGCCGGTAGAGGTCCACCCCGACCCCGCGCTTGAGCGCTGTGGCGAACATGGTCATGATCGTCACATAGGCCAGCCCATAGGAGGGCCCTTCGGCCCAGGCGCCGTCATCGCCGGCCCAGATCGGCCAGATGCCGCAGAGGACGGGCCGCAGCCAGTCCAGCCAGGCGGCGGCCTCGGGGATGTGCTCGTGAAAGACGAAGGCGATGTTGGCCAGAAAGACGATCTCGCGCCCGGCATGCGAGTCGAAGCGGGTGATGCCATAGGAGCCCTGGCTGTGCATGTGCTCGTAGGTAATCTGCCCCCGCCGCCGGAACTGGGCGATCACCCGCGCGCGCTCCTCGTCGGTGAATTGGTCCCAGGCCCAGTCGCAGGCGTGGGGGCCGTGCCAGATCACCGACATGTGCGCTTCGTCGTTGTGCTCCAAATAGCTGGAGCCGTCCGGGTCCCAGCGCGAGATGGACGCCATGCGCTGGGCGGCGGCGCGGCCATAGCGGGCCTCGCCGCTGGCGAGGTAGGCGAGCGCCAGGACCTCGGCGCCCTCGACGAACCGGCGGGAATCCCACAGCACGACGGACCAGACGCGGAAAAAGGCCTCGTAATCGAGCCGCCGGTCGGGGAGGTAGGGCGGCTCGGCGATCTCGTGCGGCTGCTGGAGCAGCGCCTCCGCCTCTGGCTGCAGGTTGCGCCACAGCTCGGCGCGGGCCCCATGGCGAGAGGCCCGGAACGCCGCCAGCTCCCGAGCCCCCACGTACAGGCGCGGATGCTCGCCGGAGAGGCTGGCCAGCCACGCGCTGGCCGGCGGAACCTCCACGGTCACGGCGTCCGCGGTGATCTCGAAGGAAAAGGTGGGCGCCCATTCGCCCGCCAGGGACCAGCTCCAATAGTACGTGCCGACCGGCAGGGCTTTCTCGGGCAGATAGGCGGGATCGGCCAGGCCTTGAGCGCACAGCGCTAGCTCCGCCAGCCCCGGGTCGCGGGCGATCACCAGGTCGTAGGGGCCACCGCCCTGCGGCGGCTTCCAGGCCAGGACCGGCGGGTTGGTGACCGGGCGCGCCCCATCGCGGGGCTGGCGCGGATCGATGTGCGGATGGGGGTGACGGGTTTCTGCGATCATGGGGGTTCCTTTCACCAAGGGCTGGCGCGGCCATCGCGCGCCGCTGCATTATAGCTGGGCTCGCCCAAGCGGCAAAGACGCCCCTTACGCCGATTTGACGGTCGAAGGTTTAGGGCGTACAATCTCATTGGGGGGCATCTCGGCAAGGTCGAGGCCGGGAGAAGGAGAGGCGCAGGCGCCAGGATAGATGACCACCAGCCCACTATCCGCGCGGGCATGGCCGGCCGACGCGGGGTCTCGCTGATGAGGAGGAACAGGCGATGCGTACCTATCGGATCTCGACCCTTTTGATTTGCGTGCTCATCGCGGCCATGGCGGCGCTGCCTGCCGCGGCCGCAGGGAACCGCGACCTCGGGCGCGAAGTGCTGCAGCCCTTGGATGGCTGGGCCTCGCAGGGCGCCGGCACCACCGGCGGCTCGGCGGCCGCGCCGGAGCAGGTGTATCTCGTAACCAATCGACAAGAGCTGATCGCCGCGCTCAACAACGGGGTGTATCCCCCGCCGTCAACCACCCCCTCTAGCGTCCCCAAGATCATCTATGTGCAGGGCACCATCTCTGCCAACGTCGACGACAACAACCAGCCGTTGGTCTGCCAGGACTATTACCGGGATGGCTACACCCTGGAGGCCTTTCTGGCGGCCTACGATCCGGCAGTCTGGGGCCGCACGGCGCCGACCGGGCCGCTAGAGGCCGCCCGCATCACATCACGAAACGCGCAGCAGGCCCGCGTGCGCATCCGGGTCGGCAGCAACACCACCCTGGTGGGCCTGGGCAAGAACGCACGGATCGTCGGCGCGTGGCTCGACCTGCGCGGCTCCTCCAGCGCCCAGCGCACCAACATCATTATCCGCAATATCACCTTCCAGGACACCCACGACTGCTTCCCGGCCTGGTCGCCCACCGATGGCGCCTTGGGCGCCTGGAACGCCGAATACGACGCGATCTCGCTGCGCGAGACCAACCACGTCTGGGTCGACCATTGCACCTTCCAGGACGTGGCGACCGCCGATGACCAGCAACCGAGCTATTTTGGCGTGCTGTATCAGGTGCATGACGGGCACCTGGACATCACCAACGCCTCCGACCTGGTGACGGTCTCCTGGAACCGCTTCCTGGACCATGACAAGGTGATGCTCATCGGCTCCTCGGATGGCGCGACGGCCGATCGGAACAAGCTGCGGGTGACGCTGCACCACAACCTCTTTGAGGGCGTGGGCCAGCGCATGCCGCGGGTGCGCTTCGGCCAGGTCCACATCTATAACAACTATTACAAGATCATCAACAATCCCATCTATGCCTATAGCTGGGGCGTCGGCATCGAATCCGCCATCTATGCCGAGAACAACTATTTCAAGACGGACCAAAAGACGAGCCCCGAGCAGTTCATCGCGGTCTACAAGGGCACGATGATCCACGCCTCCGGCACGCGCGTGAACGGCACGGCCAGCGGCGGTTTCACCGACGTGGTAGGCGCCTACAATGCGGCGAACGACCCCGACCTCGTGGAGGTCGGCTGGACACCCACGCTCTTTAGCAGGATCCACGATGCGCAGCGGGCCATCTCGGCGGTGGAAAGCGGGGCCGGGCCCTTCCAGTGGTAACTTGACCCGAGGCCAGCCCACAACCGGCGCTTCGTCGAGACCATCTCGGAGGCGCCGGTTGTCGCGGCTCCGGTAGACTGACCATGGGCCTGGCGTATTGCCGGCGAGTCTCTGCTCCATAGCTACCAGCACCAGACTGAACCGGGACACGAGGGCGCTCGCCGCCCTTGGGTTCGCCCCGTCCAGTGTGGGCAATAGGAGGCGCGGTGAGCCAGACTAGGCAGGGCAGTTGGACGCTGCACACGGCCATGGCGCTGGCGATCCTGGCGAGCGCCGTCGCGCTGAGGTCTCTCGAGCTCGGCGGGAAGAGCCTGTGGATGGACGAGATAGCCACGGTGATCGATGCGCGTTCGGGCGCCGAGCTGCTCAGCTATCGGATCTCCTGGGATCACCCTCCCCTGTTCTTCCTGCTTGTGACGCCCTTTGTTCGGTTATGGGACGCCGAATGGGCGCCCCGCGTGGTGTCGGCGCTCTCCGGGAGCCTCGCGGTGCTCGTGATCTACTGGCTGGGGCGCCATCTCTTGGGAAGACGGGCCGCTCTGCTCGCTGGCGTGTTCCTGGCGATATCCCCGTTCGCCATCTATTACTCGCAGGAAGCCCGGCCCTGCGCGATGGCGTCTCTCCTGGCGACGGTCGCGGTGCTGACCTGGCACAACGCGATCAAGCTGGGCGGAGCGGGCCGGTGGCTGCTTTTCGGCGCCTGCGCGGCGCTGCTGGCCTACACGTCGTACCTGGCGTGCCTGGTGCTCGTCGTGCTGGCCTTGGGCACGGCCGTGGTCTGCGCGGCGAGAAGGGCCTCCTGGAAGGACTGGGGGATCGCCGCGGGTGGTTTCGGGCTATGCGGGGTCCTGTATCTCCCGTGGCTGCCGCAGGTGCAGGCCTTTCTGCTGCGCAGCCTCGAGGGAGCGCCAAGGGCAGTCACTCCCGCCGCGCTTTGGCGCGTTTTCCACCAGTTGATGTCCCTGTTCCCGGATGCGGGCCCGGAACTGGCGGCGCTGACCTGCGCCCTCCTGGTCCTGGGCGTGCTCTCGGGGTTCCTGCGAAGGCGCTCAGCCACCCTATTGCTGGCGGCCTGGTTCGCGGCCCCGTTTCTGTTTCTGATCCTCTTTCCCCCACGCCGCTGGATTCACCCAAGGCACTTGCTCTTCGCCCTGCCGCCGCTTTGCTGCCTCGCTGCCGAGGGCGTGTCCTTCCTGGGCGGGGCGCTGGCGACGCTGGCGAGACGCCTGGCAGCAGCGAGAGGGGCCCGGCCCTCGTTCAAGCGCGCCATCGGCGCCGCCGCGTTCCTGGCCGTCTGCGCGCCGCTGGCGGTGCCCTGGAGCATGACGCTCGCCCGGTACTATGCGGGAGAGAAGCAGAACTATCGCGATGCCGCGCGATATGTGCAAGAGAACTCGTGGCCGGGCGATGCCGTCGTCATCGGGAGCTTTGACGGGGTCGTCCTGGAGCACTATTTTTCCAAGGCTTACCTATCGAGCTATCAGGCCAGGCCCGCGTCTGCGCAGGACTGGGAGGAGCTGGTCGGCAGCCATCGCGTCTGGTATGTCTACTCGTTTCCGTCGATAACGTCCGTTCGCGACAAGGTGTCGTATACGTATGCTCGGAGCCACCTGCGCGAGAGAGCAGAATTCCCCGCTTTGCAGCCCGATCTAGCGGTAACGGTGCTTAGGTCCGAGCTGGGCCCAGACCAGGAAGTGGTGGCCAGTCGCGCAAGCTGGGCCGCGTTCTTGCAGGAGGAGCGCGGACAACGATGGCTGCAAGCACAGCCGAATCTGGTTCGCAACGGCGCCTTCGAGGCCGGGTCAGAAGGGTGGCTTGCCTTTGCGGCCGGGCCGTCCGCACGCCTCTCCGTTGACTCGGCCGACTGCTACGAGGGCGCCCAGTGCGCCCGCGTATCCAACGCCAGCCCAGGGTATGCCGGGGGCTGGTACCAGCGAATCGACCTCGCCGGGCACCATGCGTATGCGTACGCGTGTCGGCTGCGCGCCGTCGAGGATCAGCAGTGGAAAGGGAGGGCCCTTTACTGGGAGACCCAGGCAGAAGGGGTGCCCCAGGGGCATTGGACGAGCGAATGGGGCGGGAGCTTTGACTGGAACCCCTACTTGGCCGTCCTGGTGGTGGATGACCCCACCGAAGCCGTCATCTTGCCCGTGACCGCGGAGGGGATGGGCTCCGTCTGGATCGACGACGTGCAGATCGTGGACCTGGGGGTCGTGTCCGAATAGATCCGCGGCTGAAAGGAATACTCGAGCTGGAGCATCTCGACCAGGCCGAGGCCGAGGGGAGGAGGGGCGCAGGAGCGCGCTTGACGAGATCACTAGATAGGTATAAGCTATCATCAATACCATATCTGTAGCCTAATTCCCGGGCAGCCCAGCGCCTGGGAAGCGGAGGGCCCACCCGTGGGGTGAATCTCGCATTAGCGAGGGGGGCATCTTTCAGCCCTAACCCGTCAGCTAACTTCGCCGGCACCATGAAAGAGGCAGAGGCATAGAGCAGGCTTGCTCCAGGCTTCGGTCTGGAGCTTTTGTTTGGCCCGGAAAGCGAGCGCCGCGCAGGGCTTGCTGGGCCCTGCGGTGTTGGCTGGCTCGCGCAAAGGAGTCCAAGATGACCGCCTGGCACGCGCTGGAACACGAGCAGCTTTACCAACAACTGGATGCTTCGCCCGAGGGGCTCGCTTCAACCGAGGCCGCGCGACGGCTGGAGCGCGATGGCCCCAACGAGCTGCAGGAGCGCGGGCTGCGCAGCCCCCTAACGGTCCTGGCCGGCCAGTTCACCGAGATCATGGTCATCGTCTTGTTGGTCGCCGCCGTGGTGTCGTTCGCCATCGGCGAGACCACCGACGCGATCATGATCATGATCATCGTTATCCTCAACGCCGCCCTCGGCTTTAGCCAAGAATACCGGGCGGAGCGGGCCATGGCGGCGCTTAGGCAGCTCGCCGTCCCCACCGTGCGGGTGCGCCGCGACGGGCAGGTGAAAGAGGTGTCGGCGGCCAGCCTGGTCCCCGGGGACGTGATCCTGCTGGAAGCGGGCAACCGCGTGCCCGCCGACGCCCGCGTGCTCGAGTCGGTCAACCTGCGGGCCGAGGAGGCCGCCCTCACCGGCGAGTCGGTGCCGGTGGACAAGGTCGGGCAGGCCCTTCCCGGCGAGCAAGCGTCCCTGGGCGACCGGCGCAACATGCTCTTTATGGGCACGGCCATCGCCTATGGCCGGGGCGCCGGGCTGGTGGTGGAGACCGGCATGCGGACCGAGCTGGGCAAGGTCGCCGAGCTGCTGCAGCAAGTCACGGAGGAAAAGACGCCGTTGCAGCGCAAGATGGCCGAGCTCGGCAAATGGCTGGCGCTCTATGCCTTTATCCTCGTCGCCATCGTCTTTGTGGTGGGGCTCTGGCGCGGCGGCTCGCTGGAAGAGATGTTTCTGACCGCGGTCAGCCTGGCCGTGGCCGCCGTGCCCGAGGGGCTCCCCGCCGTGGCCACCATCGCCCTGGCCCTGGGCGCGCAGCGCATGATCCGCCGCCAGGCGCTGATCCGCAAGCTGCCGGCGGTGGAGACGCTGGGCGCCGTGACCACGATCTGCTCGGACAAGACGGGCACC
>JAAYEA010000158.1 GCA_012689325.1 Chloroflexota bacterium | reverse complement strand
CGTCTTTGCCCGAAGGGGGCAAGAGACCACGGTGGCCGTCAGCACCTGGTCCAGCGGGATCGACCACTGGGAGTTCGGCCTGAACAGCGGCTGGGAGCAACCCTACCGCGGCATCGTCTATACCGAGCGTCCCATCTATCGCCCCGGCCAAAAAGTCTACTTCAAGGGCATCTTGCGCACCGACGACGATGGCCGCTACGGGCTGCCTGCCCTTGAGACCATCCAGATGCGGATCATCGATAGCCAAGGCAACGAGGTCTATCGCGACGCCCTGACCCTCAGCGACATGGGCACCTTCAGCGGCGAGTTCACCCTCGGCGATGAGGCGGCGCTGGGCATCTACTACCTCGAGGCCTCCGGCCCGGAGGACTTGGACCCCGGCTTTTACGTGGGGGCCAATTTCCAGGTGGCCGAGTACCGCAAGCCCGAGTATCTGGTCAACGTGACCACCGACCAGGAAAGCTACATCCAGGGCGATGAGATCGCCGTGAACGTGGAGGCCAGCTACTTCTTTGGCGGCGCGCTGCGCGACGCCCCGGTCCAGTGGCGCCTGATGAGCCAGAACCATACCTTCCTGTGGGAAGGCAAGGGCTGGTGGGACTTTACCGATATGGGCATCGAGGACTGGCAGCGGCCCTGGAGCGCCTACGGCGAGTTCGTCACCGAGGGCAAGGGCCGCACCGATCCCGAGGGGCGCTTCACCTTTGCCCTCCCTGCGGATATCGCCGCCCGCAAGATGAGCCAGGTCTTTACCATCGAAGCCACCGTCACTGACGTGAACGGCCAAGAGGTGAGCGCGCGGGCCAGCGCCATCGTGCACAAGGGGCTCTTCTACATCGGCTTGCAGCCGCAAGCCTACATCGGCGCCGCTGGACAAGAGCAAAAAGTCAACGTCATTACGGTGGACACCGAAGGCATCACCGTGACCCAGGTGGCGCTGGAGATGAGCTTTTACCAGGTGCGCTGGTACAGCGTGCAGGAAAAGGACGCCGACGGCAGCCTGCGCTGGACCTTCAAGTCCGAGGACACCTTGGTGGGCACGCAAAAGGTGACCACCGACGATAAGGGCAAGGCCGTGGCTTCCTTCGTCCCAGAAAAAGGCGGCACGTACCGCATCCGCGCCGTGGGCGCCGACCAGCGCGGCAACCAGGTCAGCTCCTCCACCTATATGTGGGTGAGCAGCTCCGAATACACCGCCTGGCGGCAAGAGAACCACAACCGCATCGAGCTGGTCCCGGACCAGAAGAGCTACGCGCCCGGCGACACGGCGCACATCCTGATCCCGTCCCCTTACCAGGGCGAGACCAAGGCGCTGCTGACCATCGAGCGCGGGCGCATCCTGGAGCACCGCATCCTGACGCTAGCCAGCAACAGCGAGCAGGTCGCTATCCCGATCACCGCGGACCACGCGCCCAACATCTTTGTCTCGGTGTTCATCGTGAAGGGCCAGGACGCGGACAACCCGCTGCCTTCCTTCCGGCTGGGCTATGCCACGCTGCCCGTCTCCCCCAGGGAGAAAGAGCTGACCATCACCATCACGCCGGATCGCGATACCTATGGCCCCGGCGAAACGGCCAAGTACCGCATCCAGGCCACGGACTATGCCGGGCGCGGGGTGGAGGCCGAGGCTTCCCTCGCCCTCATCGACCTGTCGGTCCTGACCCTCTCGGCTGACCAGGGGCCGGACCTGATGCAGACGTTTTACGCCGAGCGCGGCCTGTCCATCCGCACCGGCTCCACGCTGGCCCTCGCCTCGCAAGAGGTGGCGGCCGCGCCGCAGTCCGAGGAGCTCAAGGCGAAAGGCGGCGGCGGCGGGGAGAGCGGCGGCCTGGACGTGCGCCAGGACTTTCCCGATACCGCCTACTGGAACCCGGCGCTCCGCACCGACGCGCAAGGCGCGGGCCAGGTGGAGGTCAAGCTGGCCGATAGCCTGACCACCTGGCGCATGCGCGCCCAGGTCGTCACCGCCGATACCGCGGTGGGCAAGGCCCAGATGGACGTGGTCTCCACCAAGGACCTGCTCATCCGCCCGGCGACGCCTCGCTTCTTTGTCGTCGGCGACAAGGCACAGCTCGCCGCGGTCATCCACAACAACACCCCCGCCGAGTTCCAGGCCCAGGTCAAGCTCGAGGCCACCGGGCTCAAGGTCCAAGGGGCGGCGCAGATGGTGAACCTGCCCGGCAACGGGATCGTCAAGGTAACCTGGGAAGTGGAGGCGCTGCCTGGGGATCAGGCCGATTTGGTCTTTTCCGTGACCGGCGGCGGGCTCTCCGATGCCGCCAAGCCCTCCTTTGGTGTGCTGCCCGTCTATCGCTACAGCACGCCGGAGGTGGTGGGCACGTCCGGCCAGGTGGAGCCCGACGAGACCCGCGTCGAGGTGGTGCAGTTGCCGGTCGAGATGGACCCCACCCAGGGCGAGCTCTTGCTCAAGCTGGAGCCCTCGCTGGCGGCGGGCATGCGCGACGGCCTCACCTACCTCAAAACGTATCCGTATGACTGCATCGAGCAGACGGTAAGCCGCTTCCTGCCCAACGTCGTGACCTATCGCGCGCTGCGCAACCTGGGCATCCGCAACACCGAGCTGGAGGCCGCCCTCCCCGAGGAGGTCAGCAAGAGCCTGCAACGGCTGTATGTCCAGCAGCACTATGATGGCGGCTGGGGCTGGTGGGTGAGCGACGAGAGCAATGCCTTTCTCACCGCGTATGTGGTGCTGGGGCTGAACGAGGCGCAACGCGCCAGCCTCGCCGTGGATGGCGAGGTCATGTCCCGCGCCGTCGCCTTCCTGGAAGAGGGCCTGAGCCAGGCGCTGGACGTCAAGCAGGGCCACCGCGCCAACGAGCGGGCCTTTGTCCTCTATGTCCTGGCCGAATACTATGCCGACCATGATGGGGCCGCGGATCTGGGCCGCGCGGTGGCGCTCTATGAGCGGCGCGACACCCTGGATATCTATGGCAAGGCCTACCTGGCCATGGCCCTGCAGTTGATGGCCCCCGGCGAAAGCTCGCGCTTCAACACGCTGCTCAGCGACATCAACTCGGCGGCGATCCGCTCGGCCACCGCCACGCACTGGGAAGAGCAAGAGATCGACTACCGGACCATGAACACCGACCTGCGCAGCACGGCCATCGTCCTGCGCGCGCTGGTCAGGCTGGCGCCGGAAAACCCGATGATCCCCAATACCGTGCGCTGGCTGATGAGCGCCCGCAAGGCCGGGTACTGGCCGACCACGCAAGAGACCGCCTGGTCGATCATGGCCCTCACCGACTATATGGCGGCCAGCGGCGAGCTGGAGGCCGACTATAGCTACCGCATCGGCCTCAATGGCCAGGTCTGGGGCGATGGCGCGGTGAGCGCCGACACCCTGGACGAGCCCCGGCAACTGCGCGCCGAGGTCGGCGAGCTGCTGACCGAGGTCGGCAACCAGATCTGGCTGGAGCGCGAGGCCGTGGCGGGCCAGACCGGCAAAGGCAAGCTCTACTATACGGCGCACCTGCGTTACTTCCTGCCGGTGCAGGACCTGGAGGCGCTGAACCGCGGCATCATCATCAGCCGCCAGTACAGCCAGTACGAGGATCCCAAGCTGCCCGTGGAGCAGGCCAAGGTGGGCGATATCATCCAGGTCAAGCTGACCATCATCGCCCCCAATGATCTGCACTACCTGGTGGTGGAAGACCCGCTGCCGGCGGGGTGCGAGGCCGTGGACACCAGCTTGCAGACCTCCAGCGTCGCCTACGAAGAGGGCAAGTTTGACCCGATCGACTGGGACAAGCTTCCCTACTGGTGGTACTTTAAGCACAGCGAGCTGCGCGACGAGAAAGTGGCGCTCTTTGCCACGAGCCTGGGCCGGGGGACCTACGAGTACACCTATCTCATGCGCGCCAGCCTGCCGGGCGAGTTCCTGGTGATGCCCACGCAGGCCTACGAGATGTACTTCCCCGAGGTGTTCGGGCGCAGCGATGGCGGCATGCTGGTGATCGCGGAGGAATAACCAAATACGAGAGCCTGAAGGCCGGGGCGCAGTCCGCCTCGGCCTTCAGGGCGGCTTCGGGCTTGCGCCCGGAAATAGGCAAAAGAAAAGCCCCGTTGGGTAACGGGGCTTTCTTTGTGAACCGCGAACCGGAGCTTACGGGGCCAGCGCGTCGGTGATGCTCTGAAACACGCCCTGGACCTGGCCGCCCAGAGCCGTCAGGGCGGCGATGACGACGATAGCGACGAGAACGATGATCAGCGCGTACTCGACGAGACCCTGGCCCTCTTCCTTCGGCAGATACATGATGATTCCTCCTCTTGAACTATGAAAGAAAAAAATGAGGTTTGTGTCCGATATCGGCGGCTGTGGATTCAGTTCGTTCGATATCGATCACAGCACACAGTATAGCAGCGCCCCCGCGGCTTTTCAATAGTACCCTAGTACCGGGCTCCCCAACAAGGCGCTTCATGGCGCGTCCGGCGCGCAAACAACAAGAGCCCCGCGCACAGCCGGGGCTCTGCTGACCACAGGATGCGGGTCCGCGCCTACGGGGCCAGCGCGTCGGTGATGGCCTGAAACACGCCCTGCACCTGGCCGCCCAGGGCCGTCAAGGCAGCGATTACGACGATGGCGACGAGAACGATGATCAGGGCGTACTCGACGAGCCCCTGACCTTCTTCCTTTGGCAGAAACATCTCGCGCACCTCCTTCCCTCGACCATATCTGGCTGCTCATGGGAACGCCCGGCCGCGGCGGCCCAGAGGTCCCCTGGATTTCCAGTCCATTTCTAGCAAGAGTATAATAGAAGAGGCGCGGATTGGCAAGCCACGCATGAGGCGGGGCGCCGCGCCCATCTCGTCGGAAGGGGCACCAAGCATGACCATCCTCAGGGTAGCGCTGGCGCAAGCCAACAGCACCGTCGGCGATCTGGCAGGCAACGAACGCAAGGCGATCGGGTTCATCCAGCGCGCCCAGCAGGCCGCCGCGGACCTGGTCCTGCTCCCCGAGATGTTCTTGACCGGCTATCCCCCCGAAGACCTCTTGCTCAAGCCGCACTTTGTCTCGGCCAACATGGCGCGGCTGGAGAGCCTCGCCCGCCAGGTGCGCGGCATCACCGCCATCGTCGGCTTGGCCCATTACGACGGTGACCTCTATAACGCCGCCGCCTTGCTGCACGACGGCCAGGTGCGGGGCATCTATCACAAAAGCTACCTGCCCAACTATGGCGTGTTCGACGAGGAGCGCTACTTCCAGCGCGGCCAGGACCTCCTGCTGTTCCGGCTCCACGGCGCCACCATCGGCATCAGCATCTGCGAGGATATCTGGTATCCGGGCGCGCCCAGCGAGGATTTGGCCCTGGCCGGCGCGCAGATGATCGTCAATATCTCGGCCTCGCCCTATCACCAGGGCAAGGGCGCGGCGCGGCATCGCATGCTGGCCACCCGCGCCGCCGATAACATCGCCGCCGTCGCTTTCTGCAACCTCGTGGGCGGGCAAGATGAGCTGGTCTTTGATGGCGACAGCGCCATTTTCGACGAGCGCGGCGAGTTCCTGGCGCGGGGCCGCCAGTTCGAGGAAGACCTGGTGGTCGCCGATGTGGACCTGGACAGCGTCCTGCGGCGGCGCCTGCACGACCCGCGCCAGCGCCGGGACCACCTGGCCTGGCCGCGCGAGCGCATCCGCATCGTCGAACTGGAGGGCTCGGACAGCCCGGCCAAGCCGCCGCTGCCCCCCTGCAACGTGCAGCCCCTGGACCCAGTGGCCGAGGTCTATCAGGCGCTGGTGCTGGGCACGCGGGACTATATCCGCAAGAACGGCTTCCGCCAGGTGGTCATCGCCATCTCGGGCGGCGTGGATTCGGCGCTGACCGCCTGCATCGCCGCCGACGCGCTGGGGCCCGAGAACGTGACTGGCGTCTTTATGCCCTCCCAGTACTCCTCCACCGACAGCCGCGAGGACGCCGAGGCGCTGGCCCGCCACCTGGGCATCAAATACCTGTCCATTCCCATCACCGAGACGTTCGCCGCCTATCGGGGCATGCTGGCTGAGGCGCTGGCCGGGACCAAGCCCGATATCACCGAGGAGAACCTGCAGGCCCGCATCCGCGGCAACGTGCTCATGGCCCTCTCCAACAAGTTTGGCTGGCTGGTGCTCACCACCGGCAACAAGAGCGAGATGAGCGTCGGCTATTGCACGCTCTATGGCGACATGGCCGGCGGCTTTGCCGTGATCAAGGACGTGCCCAAGATGCTGGTCTACGCCCTCTCGCGCTACCGCAACACGGTCGGGGAGGCGATCCCGCAACGCACCCTGGAGAGGGCCCCCACCGCTGAGCTGCGCCCCAACCAGAAGGACGAGGACAGCCTGCCGCCGTATGCGCTGCTGGACGGCATCCTGCGCGAATACGTCGAGGAGGGCAAGAGCGCCGCCCAAATCGCCGCGCTCGGCTATGACCCCACCACCGTCCAGGAGGTCATCGCCATGGTGGACCGCAGCGAGTACAAGCGCCGCCAGGCCCCGCCCGGCGTCAAGATCACCCACCTGGCCTTCGGCAAGGACCGGCGCCAGCCCATCACCAACCGCTACCGCGACGGCTCCGCCGCTTCGGGCGGCCGCTCCCAATCATGAGACGAGGATAACGACTTGGGCGAGGACAAGGCGATTCACCTGGGGCATCCCAGCTATGTCTGGCGCTATGGCCAGGACCGGCGCCTGGCCATGATCGACCAGTATGCGCCGCTGGCCGGACAGCGCGTGTTGGATGTCGGCTGCGGCATCGGCGCCTACGTGCGCAAGATGGGGGCGCTCGGCGCCGCGGCCTATGGCGTGGACGTGGACGAGGACAAGGTGCGCCAGGCCCACGCCGATCTGGACCTGGTCTGCGCCAGCGCCGCCGAGCAACTCCCCTTCCCCGACGGCGCCTTTGGCCGCGTGCTCTTGCACGAGATCATCGAGCATGTGAACGATGACCGGCAGTCCATCCGCGAGGCCTGCCGCGTGCTGGGGCCCGGCGGCCGCATGGTGATCTTTGCCCCCAACCGGCTTTATCCCTTCGAGACCCATGGGGCCTATTGGGGCGGCGCGTACCACTTTGGGAATATCCCCATGGTCAACTATTTGCCGCACCGCTGGCGGAAGCGCTTCTGCCCGCACGTGCGCGCCTACACCCGCGGCGACATCCGCGCGCTCTATCAGGGGCTGCCGGTGCGGCTCGTCGTGCACACCCAGGTCTATCCCGGCTATGACAAGATCGCCCACCGCCGCCCGCGGCTGGCCCGCCTCTTGCGCCAGATCACCTACCTGCTGGAGCATACGCCCTTGCGCGCGCTGGGCCTTTCCCACTTGGTCGTCCTGGAAAAAGAGTGATGGCGCCGCCCATCGTCACCCTCACCACCGATTTCGGCCTCGGCGATGGCTACGTGGGGACCATGCACGGCGTGATCCTGGGCCTTTGCCCCGAGGCGCGCATCGTCGATATCTCGCACGATATCGCGCCGCAGGATAT
>JAAYEA010000157.1 GCA_012689325.1 Chloroflexota bacterium | reverse complement strand
TGCTAAAGGCGATCACGTCCACCTGCGCGGCGCCGGTCTCGGCCCTGGCCCGCCGGATCGTCGCCTGGAGGGCGCGCGCGTTTTGGGGCAGCGTGTTATCGGGGGAGATGCCCGTGGCGTAAAAGACAGCCCGCCCGTCGCGCTCGAGCCAGCGCCGCAGGAACTTGAACTCGCTATCTTCGACGCGATCGCTCCCCGGGCCGCGCCAGCCGTGCACCAGGACCACAGGGCGCAGCGCGGGCGAGGGCGCGGACGGCGCGCTGCCCAGGCGGGCCAGCCCGCCGCCCAGCGTCCCCGCCCAAAGCCCCGTCGCGTTGACGGCGAGGGCGCTGATTACCGGGTGCGGGAGGCCGTCGGCGGTGGTATAGCTGCGCCAGGCCGCGCCGTCGTAGGCCGCTAGCCCCGCGCCGGTGCCCACCCAAAGCGTGCCCTGCGCGTCCAGCGCCAGGGCGCGGACCCGGCTGCTGGGCAACCCGCCGGGCGCGGGCCAACGCTGCCAGGCGCCGTCCGCGGGATCCAAGGCAACGAGCCCGTCCGCCGTGCCCGCCCAGACGCGGCCGTCGCGGCCGATGGCGAGCGCGGTCACTTCGCTGTTCTCGATATCCGTCGCGGCCAGCGAGAAACACGCGCCGCGGCCCCCGGCCAGGCGGCAGAGGCCCTGGCCCGCCGTGCCGACCCAAAGCACGCCCTGGGCGTCCGCCGCCAGGGCGGTGACGTGATCCAGCGGCAGGCCCGTGCTGGCCCGGGTGTAGCTCCGCCAGGAACGGCCATCGAAGGCGCTGATGCCGCCGCCCAGCGTGCCCACCCATAGGCCGCCCTGGGCATCCGGCGCCAGCGCGGTGACCCAGTCGCTAGCAAGCCCCGAGTTGTCGCGGTCGTAGGTGCGCCAGCGCTGGCCATCCCAGGCGCTCAGCCCGCCGCCATAGGTGCCGCACCAAAGCTGCCCGGCGGCATCGAAGGCCAGCGCCGTGACCCAGTTGTCGGCCAGCCCCTGAGCGGTGGTATAGGTGGTCCAGCGTTGCCCATCGAAGCGACCCAGCCCGGTGGTGGCGCCCGCCCATAACTCGCCGCCCGGCCCCGCCGCCAGCGCCGTGATGGCGTTGCCGGGCAGGCCGCTCGCGGCGGTATAGGCGGCCCAGCCCTCTCCGGCGACCGGCGCCGGGGCGGCCAGGGACCACAGCAGGACGAGCGCGCCGACGATCCACCACTGCCTTCTCAAGGGCGGCTGCCCTCCGCCGGGACCACGCTACTCGGCCTTGACCCGCTCCACCGCCTCGATGATGGCGGCGCAGATATAGGCGTTCTGCGCGGGCGTCATCAGCGGGTGGATGGAGACGCAAAAGAGCCGCGCGCCCAATTCCTCCGAGAGCGGCAGCCGCTCGTTGGGGGGCGTCTGGCTGCCCAGGAAGGGGTCGCTCAGGTAGCAGGGCGGATTGGCGACGACGCAGCCCACGCCGTATTCGCCATCGATGATCTGCATCAGCCGGTCGCGCTTGGCCCCGGCCCAGGCCTTGGGCGCGAGCAGGGTATACAGATAGAAGGTGTGCTCGTAGCCCTCTGGCGTATAGGGCAGCGTCAGCTCGGGCACGCCGGCGAGCAGGCGGTTGCGCTCCTGCGCCAGCGCCAGGCGCGGGGCGAGCATCTCGGGGAGCCGCGCCAGTTGCACGATCCCCACCGCGGCCTGCACCTTGGTCATCTTGAAATTGGTGCCCCAGCGTTGGCCCAACCCCCACTGGCGGAGCTGCCGCAGCCGCGCCCCTAGCTCGGGATCGCCGGTCACGACCATGCCGCCCTCGCCCAGGGTGGTCATCAGCTTTTGGGTGTGAAAGCTAAAGATGTTCATCCAGCCGCGCTTGCCGATCTTGGTCCCCTTGTAGCCACCGCCGCAGGCGCGCGCCCCGTCGCCGATGACCTTGATGCCGCCGTGGCGGGCGGCGACGGCCTCCAGCGCGTCCATGTCGGCGGAAAGGCCGTTCATGTGCGTGGCGATGATGGCGCGGGTGCGCGGGGTGATGCGCCGCTCGAAATCGGCGGGGTCGGCGCAGAGGGTGCGCGGGTCCACGTCGCACCAGACGACCTTGCCGCCCTGGCCGATGACCGAGTGGGCGGCGGCCTTGAAGTTGATCGCCGGGACGATCACCTCATCGCCGGGCTTGAGGTCCAGGCACATGACGGCCATGTCCAGCCCCGCGCCGGCGCTGGTGATGGAGACGGCGTGCTCCACGCCGACATAGCGCGCAAAGGCCGCCTCGAAATCGGTGATCTCTTGGCAGATAAAGCCAAAGCCATCGCCGCGCCAGTCGTTGCTCTCGCGCACCACGCGGTTCAGCGCTTCCATCTCGGCTTCGGTGTACCAACTGCCCAGGAGCGGCTCGCTCCGAAAGGGCGGCTCCGGGCGCGGCTGCTTCAGGATCGTCTGGCGGGTGGTTTTGTCGATCATGTCTCCTCCTGCTGGTGGTGGGTAGATTAGCTGTAATTGTCTATGGTGTCTGTTGGTGGTCTGGTCGGTTGCCGATTGGGTCAGGGCGACTTGCGATAGCGCGGGAACTCTTTCACCAAGCGAAAGCCCACGCTCCGATAGAGATCCTTGGCGCAGGTGGGAAATTCAGCCACGGTGTTGACCCGGATGGCCTCCACGCCGCGCTGGCGGACGGCGTGCAGCGCGCGAGTCAGCAGCGCTCGCGCCAGCCCGCGCCGCCGCCAGGCCGGGCGGACGCTGACGTCGTAGAGGGAGGCCCGCCCCTTTTCGATCTTGGGTATCACCAGGCCAACGACTTGCTGGCCGTCCCAGGCTATTTGCCAGAGGGTGGGATCGTGGACAGGCTCCTCCAACCCGGCGATGCTGTCCGCCGCGTCACTGGTCTCCTGGAAGCGATGCCCCGGGTACTCGTCGCGGTAGGATGCGATCATGCTATCCGCGATGAGGGGGTAATGCTCGGGCCGCGCCGGGCGCACCTCGATGCCCGCAGGCAGCGGCTGCGGCGGAGGCAGCGCGGCGGTATCCAGCGCCATCTCCAAGACGGTGTATCCGACGTAATACCCCTCGTGCCGCAGGAGCGCGGCGGTGTCCAGTTCGGTGCTGCTGGCGTTGGAGGCGAACTCGAAGGGCTCGCCCGGGTGATCCGCCGCTGCCATTTGCCGCGCCGTCCGTTCGCCCCAGCGCAGCATCGCCGTCCCGATGCCTCGCTCGCGCCATTCGGGCAGGACCCAGCCCACGGTCAGGTACACCCAGCGCCCGTCCTGCTCGAACCAGGATTCGACAAGGCTGTACCCCACCATCCGCCCGTTGACCTCGGCCACGAGCCTGCGGTGCTGCTGCTGCGCGGCTACCAGCTTGGCCAGCGACGCGCCGATCTCCTCGCGGCTCGGCAG
>JAAYEA010000156.1 GCA_012689325.1 Chloroflexota bacterium | reverse complement strand
GGCTGGTAGGGGTCGTTCATCGAGCCGGTGCCAATCAGCCCCTTCTTGCGCTTGGTCGGCAGCTCGCGCTCCAGCAGCTCGATGGCGTTGACCTTGACCAAGATATCGGCGAAATTCTCGATGCCGTAGCATTCGCTGCGCGAATCGCAATAGATGCACTGGTGGGCGCAGCCGCGATAGAGGTTCATGTTGTACCTGAGCCCGAACATCGGATCAGGCTTGGCCCAAGAGGAGAGCATCGTCTTGGCCTGAATCTCGGCGATCATCGCCCTACCCCAGCCCGGCGCGAACCCCGTCCAGCGTGGCCTTGGCCGAGGCCACGAAACCGAAAAAGTGTACCAGCTTGGGGCAGGTGGCATAGTCGGCGCAATGCGCGCAGTTGGCCACGCCGCGCGCCTGGCCGCAGGCGCGGATGTCGCACTCGCTCCAATGGGCGCAGTGCCGCCCCTCCACCACGCAGCCGTCACAGATCACGTCCTTGACGGTGATCCCTGCCGCGTGGTACTCTACTCGCCAGCGAGCCGCCACCGCCTCCAACGCCGCCGGATCACCCGTCTGGGTGGCCTGGTACGCCGGGCACTCGCTGCAGGTGAGCCCGCAATACGCGATCATCTTGGACATCGCAAACTCCCTCAGGCTTGTTCCTCCGCGAACCGCTCCACGTATTCCAGCGATTGGTGCCGGAAATAGGTATTATAGAGCTCCGCATAGTGGCCGCCCGCCGCCAGCAGCCCTAGGTGCGTCCCCTCCTCGATGATCCGCCCGTGGTCGATGACCACGATGCGGTCGGCGTTTTTCACCGTGGAGAGGCGGTGAGCGATGATGATGGCGGTGCGGTCGCTCATGACCGTCTCCAGCCCCTCCTGGATCTGCATCTCGGTGAAGGGGTCCACGCTGGCGGTGGCCTCGTCCAGCACAAAGATGCTGGGATCCTTGAGCAGCACGCGGGCCAGCGCCACCAACTGTCGCTGCCCCATGGAGAGGTTGGCCCCCCGCTCGCCCACGTCCGTATCCAGCCCCTTCGGCAGATCGCCCAGCCAGTCGCCGTGGCTGATCTGCGTCGCGGCTTGCAGCGTCTCCGCATCGGTCGCCTCCGGGTGGCCGTAGCGGATGTTGTCCCGCACCGTCCCGGAAAAGAGGAAGGGCTCCTGCGGCACCAGCCCAATCTGCCGGCGGTATTGGCCCAGGTCCAGGCTGCGGATGTCCCGCCCGTCCACCAACAGCTCGCCGCGCTGAAACTCGTAGAAACGGGTCACCAGCCGGGCGATGCTGCTCTTGCCCGCGCCCGTGTGCCCCACCAGCGCCAGCGTCTCCTTGGGCTTGATCTCCAGGGAAAAGCCGTCCAGCACCATCTCGGCGCCGGTATAGCTAAAGGCCAGGTCGCGGAACGAGATGCCCCCTTGCAGCCGGCCCACCGGCTCACTGCCGGTCTGCGCCACTTTGGGCTCCGCGTCGATGAGGGCAAAGGCTCGCTCAGCAGCGGAGAGGCCGTCCTGGAACTGGCTCCAGAACGAGGCGATGCTCATCATCGGCCACCAATAGTAGCCCACCGCCTGCATGAACAGGTACCAGTTCCCCGGCGACATGCCGCCATCGCGGGCGGCCAGGCCGCCGGCATAGACCAGCAGCGCCATGCCCAGCCCGGAGGCGGTCCCCATGATGGGAAAGATCGAGATGAGCGTCATGCCGCGCCGCAGCCCCACGCGATAGGACTGCTGGTTGTTGGCGGCAAAGGTGTCATAGATCGCCCGCTCCTGGCGAAAGCTCTTGGCCACCACGATGCCGCTGATGGATTCCTGGATCTGGGCGTTGATCTTGGCCGTCACCTGGCGGGCCAGCAACGCCACACGACGCGCGATGCGACGAAAGGCCAGAGCGATGCCCGCCGCCAGCGGCGTCATGCAGATCACCAGGAAGGTGAGCCAGGGGTTGACCGTCAGCAGCCAGACGGTCAGGATCACCACCAGCAGCACCTCGCTGAACAGGCTCATCACCAGCGTGACCACCTGGGCAAAGTCCTGCGTGTCCGAGGTCACCCGGCTGACGATCTTGCCGGAGGGGTGTTCATCATAGAAAGAGAGGTCGTGGCGGATGGTGGCGTCGAAGACGTCCTTGCGGAGGTCGAGCACCACGTTGCCCACCACCTTGGCGCCGAACCATTGCCGGATATAGTTGAACACCCAGGAGGCGATGCCCAGCAGCAACACCCCGGCCGCCAGCAGCAACATGGCCTCCACCGTCGGCCTCTCGCTGACCATGTCGATGCCGCGCGAGATGAGGATCGGCCCACCGGTGCCCGCTGCCGAGTTCAGCGTTAGCGTCAGGGCCACCAGGGCCATCTGGCGGGCGTAGGGGCGGAAATAGTGGGCGATGCGCCGCACCAGTTCCTTGTCGCTATAGCTTCGGTCATAGGCCTCGGTCTCGAGGCCGCCCATGATCCAGCCCATGCATCTCTCCTAGTCGTAGCGGGCGAACACCCGTTGATAGTCCTCGCAACGGGCCAATAGCTCTTCGTGCGTTCCTTGGTCCACCAGCTCGCCTCGCTTCAGGACCAGGATGCGGTCGGCCCAGCGGATCTGGCTCAGGCGGTGGGTGATGATGAACGTGGTGCGCTCCCGGCTGATCCGCCGCATGGCTCGCTGGATCTGGTCCTCCGTGGCGCTGTCGATGGCGCTGGTGCTATCGTCCAGCACCAGGATGCGCGGGTCCGTGAGAAATGCCCGGGCGATGGCGATGCGCTGCCGTTGCCCGCCCGAGAGGGTCACGCCGCGCTCGCCCACCACCGTATCGTAGCCCTGCGGAAAGGAGGCGATGAACTCGGCGGCCTGGGCCTCCTCCGCCGCGCGCTTGATCTGCTCCTGGGTCGCCTCCGCCACGCCAAAAGCGATGTTCTCGCGCAGCGTGCGGGAAAAGAGAAAGACGTCCTGCTCGATGAACGAGACCTGCGAGCGCAACGACTCCATGCTCCACTCGCGCACGTCGACCCCGTCCACCAACACGCGCCCCGAGCTGGCGTCGAAAATGCGGTTGATCAGGCGCGTCAGCGTGGTCTTGCCCGAGCCCGTCTGCCCGACGATGGCGATGGTCTCGCCGGGTTGGGCCACAAAGCTGATGTCCTTGAGCACCGGCTGCCCATCGTAGCCAAAGCTGACGTGCTCAAAGCGCACCTCGCCGCGGATCGGCTGGGTGACCCCGCGCGGGTTCTCGTCCAGCTCGGTCTCGGTGTTGATGAGCGCCAGGATGCGCCCAGCGCTGGCCACGCCCAGCGAGACCAAGTTGAAAGTAAAGACGGACATGGCGGTGGGGAACTGCAGCGCGCCCATCAGTCCCACAAAGGCGACCACCTGCCCCAACGTCAGCTCGCCCGCGCGCCAAAGCAACAGGGCGTGCAAAAAGCCCGCCGCGCGGCAGACGGTATAGACCAGCATGGGCCAATACCGCGCCTGGATGGCGCCTTGCTTCACAAAGTGGTCGCGAAAGAGGCCGGCGTTGCGGGCGAACTTGGCGCCCTCGCTGGCCTCCTGGGCGTTGCCCTTGACCACCTCCACGCCGGTGATGGCCTCGGCCAGCCCGGCGTTCATCACGCCAAAGGCCTCGCGCATCGCTATGCTCACCGGCTGCAAGCGCCGGGTGTGCTGATACACCGTGATCACCAGCAACACGATAAAGATGCCCGGCACGAGCAGCAACCTCACGTCGAGGCGGCTGATGAGCAGCACCGGCATCACTAGGCTTAGCCCCGAATCCATGATCATGCGCAAGCCGGGGCTCACCATGGCGTTCAGCATGCGCACGTCGTTGGTGGCGCGGGCCATGATGTCGCCGATGCGCTGGCGCCCATGGAAGGTCTGGCTCTTGCCCAGCAAGCTGGCGTAGAGCTCATCGCGCCCGTCGCGCTCCATCCGCTGGGCCAGGAACTCGTTGGCATAGTCGCCCAACAGCCCGGCCAGCCCGCCGCCCAGCGAGGCCCCGAGCACCGACAGCGCCAGGGCCAACAAAGCCGACGCCGCCCAGCCCGGCGTGGTGATCAGGTCAAATGCCTGCCCTATATACATCTGGATATAGCTGCGCAGATAAGAGCTGACGACAAAGGCGGCCAGCGTCACCAGCGGGAACAGCGGATAGCGCACCAGGTGCGCGATGATCCAGCGCAGCGCCCCGGAGCGGTTATAGCGGTATTCGTTCTCCAGCCTGAACTCGCGTTTGCTCAAAGCGCCTCCACTCTATCGGCCCTCCGGCTAACCCAGCAGCTCGGCGGCCTGCGCCATGCCGGCCATGGGGTACGCGCCGAAGGGGCAACGCTCCACGCAGGCCCCGCACTCCTGACAGTCAGCGCCATCGGCCTCCAGCGCCGCATAGGCCGTGCGCGCCGCCGCCAAGGAGCCGGAGCGGCCCTCGTCCAGCAAGCGCATCACCTGGCCGATGTCGATGCCCGCCGGGCACGGCCAGCAGTGGTTGCAGTAGACGCACTCGCCCTCGCGGTACTGCGCGAAATCGGCCAGCGCCGGCGCAAAGTCGCGCCCCGCCTCGCTCGCGCTCAGGTAGCTCAGGGCTGCCTCCAGCTCGGCGACGTCCTTGCAGCCGGGGACCACGGTCGACAGGCCCGGCTGGGCCAGCACGTAGGCGAGGCAATGGACCGGGGTAATGGGCTGCTTTTTGGCCAGAGTGAGGGTATCGCCGCCCACCTGGTTGTGCGAGATCGTGACGGTGCGCTCCTCGCGCAGCAGCTTGCCGCCGCCGAAAGGCTTCATGGCCACCACGCCCACCTGGCGCGCGGCGCACTCGGCCAGCAGCTCGCGCTTGCCCGGCACGGCATTGCCCGAAAGGTTGATGGGGAACATCAGGACGTCCACCATGTCCAGCTCCAGGACCTGGCGCGCCGTCTCCACGGTGTGCCCGCTAAAGCCGATAAAGCGGGCCTGGCCTTCCGTCTTGTAGCGCGCCGCCAGCTCCATCTGGCCGCCGGGCTTGGTCAGCTCGGCCCAGTCCGCCTCGCCGTCGCAGTTGTGCAAGAAAAGCACGTCCACGCGGTCGGTGCCCAGGCGGCGGAGCATGTCGGCCCAGATCTCCTGGGTCAGCTTCATGCTGCGCGTCTTGGCATATTGACCATCTTTGTGGTGGGACCCCAGATGGCCGGTGAGGAATACCTCGTCACGCCGGCGCCGCAGCACGGGGGTCAGGTGGTCGAGGAACTCGGGCATGGTGAAAATGACGTCGATATAGTTGATGCCGCGATCGATGGCCGCTTCCAGCAGCGCCGAGACCGTCTCGATTGGCTGGCCGCGGGTGTACTCGGTGCCCAGCCCAATGGCGCTGACCTCCAGGCCGGTCCTGCCCAGCTTGCGATACTCCATGTGGCGTTTCTCCTTCGATGTGCGGCGCGGCCTGCGAACTGCCACCGCAGGGCTCCGCGAACACGCGCTAATCACCGATCCCTTCCAGCACGGGCTGCGCCTGCGGCTGTGGCAACAGGATGCGCCTCAGGAACTGCCCGGTAAAGCTCTCCCCCACTTCCGAGACCTGCTCCGGCGTCCCTTCGGCGACGATATAGCCGCCGTCCTGGCCTCCCTCTGGCCCCAGATCGATCAGCCAGTCGGCGGTCTTGATCACGTCGAGGTTGTGCTCGATGACGATCACCGTGTTGCCGGCGTCGGTGAGCCGGTGCAACACGTCCAGCAGCCGCTGGATATCGGCAAAGTGCAGGCCGGTGGTTGGCTCATCCAGTATATACATCGTGTCGCCGGTGGCAACCCGCGCCAGCTCTTTGGCGAGCTTGACCCGCTGCGCCTCGCCGCCGGAGAGGGTCGTCGCCGATTGCCCCAGCTTGACATAGCCCAACCCCACATCCGCCAGCGTCTCCAGCATGCGGTTGACCTTGGGGACATTGGCGAAAAAGTCCAGCGCCTCGGCCACGTCCATGTCCAGCACCTGCGCGATATTCTTGCCCTTGTAGCGGATCTGCAGCGTCTCCCGGTTAAAGCGCGTCCCCTTGCAGACGTTACAGGTCACCCACACGTCCGGCAGGAAGTGCATCTCCACCCGCTTCTGGCCGTGGCCCTGGCAGGCCTCGCAGCGCCCGCCCTTGACGTTAAAGCTGAACCGCCCCGCCCCATACCCGCGCATCCGCGCCTCGGGCGTCAGGGCAAAGAGCTCGCGAATCTCGTCCATCACCTGCACATAGGTGGCCGGGTTGGATCGCGGCGTCCGCCCGATCGGCTCCTGGGTGATGTTGATCACCTTGCCCACCTGATCCAGCCCATCGATGCGCTCGTGGCGTCCCACGCTCCCCTCGGCGCCGTGCAGCGTCTTGGCCAGCGCGGGGTAGAGGGTCTGCGCCACCAGCGAGGACTTGCCGCTTCCGGAGACGCCCGTGACGCAACTGAATAGCCCCAGCGGGAACGACACCGTGAGGTTCTTCAAGTTGTTCTGCTGCGCGCCGACGACGGTGAGCCACTTGCCGTTGGCCGGGCGGCGCTGCCCGCTGGGCGAGCTCACCACCAACTCACCGCACAGGTAACGGCCGGTCAGCGAGGCGGGGTCCGCCGCGATCTGCTCGGGCGTGCCCTCGGCCACCAGCCGCCCGCCGTTCACCCCCGCGCCCGGGCCCAGGTCCAGGATCCAGTCAGCGGTGCGCATGGTCTCCTCGTCGTGCTCCACCACCAAAACCGTGTTGCCCATGTCCCGCAGCCGCTCGAGGGTGTCCAGCAGGCGGCGGTTGTCGCGCTGGTGCAGCCCGATGCTCGGCTCGTCCAGCACATAGAGCACGCCCACCAGCCCGCAGCCGATCTGGCTCGCCAGCCGGATGCGCTGCCCCTCCCCACCGGAAAGCGTCCGCGCCGGGCGATCGAGCGTCAGGTAGTGCAGCCCCACGTTGAGCAAGAAGGAGAGCCGCTCGCGGATTTCCTTCAGCACCTCTTCCGAGATCTGCTGCTCTTCCGCGGAGAGTTGCGGCCACAGCCCGCGGGCCCACTCCACCGCCTGAGCGATGCTCATGCCCGTCACATCGTTGATGGTCTGGCCGCCCAGGGTCACCGCGGCGCTCTCGGGGCGCAGCCGCAGCCCGTGGCAGGTGGAGCAGGGCTGCTCCCCCATAAAGCTGGTGTACCAGCGCCGCATCCCGTCGGACTTGGTCTGGTGGTAGCGGCGGCGCGTCTCCTTGACCACGCCCTCGTTCTGGGTCTCGATCTCGCCGCTGGAGCGATTGGTCTCCCAACTGAACTTGATGTGCGCGCCGCCGTAGAGGATGGCCTGCTGGCACTCGGGCGACAGGTCGCGCCACCGGGTCTCCAGGGTGCAGCCAAAGTGCTCGACGATCTGCTGCGCCGCCTTGTAGGTGCCGCTCTCTTTCTTTTTCCGCAGCTCGCCCCAGGTGCGCACGCCGCCCTCCAGCAGCGTCTTGTCCGGGTCCACAAAACGGGCCGGGTCGAACTCGACCTTGGTCCCCAGCCCGTTGCACTCGGGACACATCCCCAGCGGCGAGTTAAAGCTGAACATGGCCGGGCTGAGCGCCGGAAAGCTGATGCCGCATTCGGGGCAAGCGTTCTGCTCCGAGAGGAGCAGCTCCTCCCCGCCCTCCTGGCCGATCAGCACCAGCCCCTCGGTGAGCCGCAGCGCGGTCTCCACCGAGTCGGTGAGGCGGCTGATGAACTCGGCGCGCCGGTCGTCGCCCTCCACCGCCTCGGGCACGGCCAGGCGATCCACCACCAGCTCCAGGTCGTGCTTCTTTTTCTTGTCCAGGGCGATGGCCTCGTCCAGCGAGCGCATCTCGCCATCCACGCGTATCCGCGAAAAGCCATCGGCCCGCGCCTGCTCCAGCGCGTCCTGAAAGGTCCCCTTGCGGTTGCGCGCCACGGGAGCCAGCACCTGGAGCCGCGTCCCCGCCGGCAGGCTGGACACCTGCTCCACGATCTCTTGCGCCGACTGGGCGTGGACCTCGCGCCCGCACTGGGGGCAATGGGGCGTGCCGACCCGGGCATAGAGGACGCGCAGATAGTCATAGATCTCGGTGACGGTGGCGACGGTGGAGCGCGGGTTCTTGCTCACGGCCTTTTGCTCGATGGCGATGGCCGGGCTGAGGCCCCCGATATAGTCCACCTTGGGCTTTTCCATCTGGGCGATGAACTGGCGGGCATAGGCGGAGAGCGACTCGACGTACCGGCGCTGCCCTTCGGCATAGATGGTATCGAAGGCCAGCGACGACTTGCCGCTCCCCGACACGCCGGTGATGACCACCAGTTTGTGGCGAGGGATGGTTATGTCAATGTCTTTGAGGTTGTGTTCTTTGGCGCCGCGAATGACCAGCTTGTCAGGATACATGATGCTTTCGGTGACCTCCGGGGTAACAGCGACACGATAGCTGCTGCGAGGATGAGTATAGCACAGCTACATGACAGGACAAGT
>JAAYEA010000155.1 GCA_012689325.1 Chloroflexota bacterium | reverse complement strand
GGGGTGGCTGGACGAGGGGATGCCGCCATATCTCAAGAGGTAGCCGCCAGTCAATTCCTTGGTAGAAGTGTCAAGAGGGGCTGCCGTGGGACGGTCTAGCCCCGCTTGACCGGGAGGTGTGAGCCACCATGATGCCCATCATAGCAAGGAACAGGGCCCGCCGCAGGTCAGCTCCGACGTCTGCATGGGGCGTCTACTACCGGGTGAGTAGCGACGAGTTGCAGCATCCGGAGTTTAGCGTCCCCGCGCAACGGATGGAGATCATGCGCGCCCTGGTCGAGCCCTCCGGCATGGTCGCGCACCGCGAGTACACCGACATCGCCTCGGGCACCAGTGAGGCCGGGCGGGATGAACACCTCCAATGGTTCCGACAGGATCGCACGCCGACCTCTGTCTCGTACCGAATCTGGGTTGGGGTCGACCGTCCGGAAAGCTCGCGCAACACGGCTCGGGAGATTGGGTTCGGGAGCCTCCGAGTACCCTTGCCCTGGCACGCAGGGGCGTAGCAGAGAGCCCGCCACTGCGCCAAGCGCCGGAGTCTGGTCAGCGGCTCCCGTGTCGGCTGCGTGAGCGTCGAGACTCGGCCATCCGCAAGAGAGTCCAGGCCTCTCGCAACACGGGCCCAGGAGCGGCAGCGGATCCACTTCACCCCGTCGCGATTCACCCTGATATTCCAGAAGAGATCGGCGCCCCGTTGGCGCCAGAGCCGCCGCAGGTTCGAGAAACCAGCCAGGCCATGGTCACGCACGAAGGACTCGAATGCTGGTTCGGCCACACACCCCGTTCCCCCTGCATCTACATGGCGCAAGAGGTGCCAAGCGCGGCACACCGGATCCATCTTGGCTTGCCCGGCTGCCAGGTAGATAGCTGGGTGCAGCTTCACCTTCAGGGTCTCGGATAGCCCGGTCGTGATCGGTTCCTCGCTGTGGTTTCCGTTGGTGCCCGACGGCTCAGTGCCTGTGCCGGACCGCCCCCTATAGCGCATGATGACCCCTCGCTAGAACAGGTTGTCGACCAGCGAGTGGGTCGCGTGCGCCCGTTCGATGTCCTCACCAGCCAGGGCTAGATAGCTTTGTGGAATGTCGAGAGAGCTGTGCCCCACCAGCCGCTGGAGGCTGTAGAGATCCATCCCGCTGCGAAGACACATGATGGCGAAGGTGTGACGGAACCTACGCGCAGGCTGACGAACTCGGCGGCGCGCAGGCCGGTGTCCAGAAGGCATAACACCATGGCCTAGTTGCGCGAGCCGGCCCTGGTCGGGCGGTCGCAGGCCGCCAACAGCCTGTTGACCTCCGCCTGGGAGAACGGTGCGGGGATGCGCTTTTCCAGCCTGGGCATCGCCACCCCGCGCATGGGCGACTGAGCCAGATCGCCTTCTTCGACGAGCCAGTTGAGCCAGGCCTTGATGCCCCGGGCGTGGGCGTGCTGCGTGGTGTCCTTGAGGCCGCGGCGCTGCAGCCCCACGAGGTAGGCGCGGAGGAGGTGCGGGGTGATCTGGGCCACATCGGGGATGCCCTGCTGGGTCAGCCACCCGACGAAGGTGCCCACGGTGTACTGGTAGTGTTCCAGGGTCTTGGGCGTGCAACGCGACGCTTCTCGATCCAACAGGAAGGCATCGCACACGGCATCCAGGGGGGATGCCCGAACCACGCGCAGCGTAAGGAGCTCAGCAGCCATATAAGAATGCCTCCAGTCCTTGTACCACAACACATAGTGGTACCGAGACCAGAGGCATACTACAGGTAGCAGGAGCGGGCGACGCGATTTGAACGCGCGACAGCCTGCTTGGAAGGCAGGAGCTCTACCGCTGAGCTACGCCCGCATCAGTCGGGGTGAGAGGACTTGAACCTCCGACTTCAGCGTCCCAAACGCTGCGCGCTAGCCAACTGCGCTACACCCCGGCGCACCCTAGTATAGCCGAAAACAGGAAAAGGTCAAAGCGTCCTGCCCTTCAGAGGCAGAATCCATGCTTGACAAGCCCGCCCATCCATGTCATACTATCGCCACGGGTCTCCGTTGAAAAGAGAGGCGCGAGCGAGGCAATAGATGAAGACCTTTACCGCCGTTGTGGAAAGGTGCCCTGACACTGGCTTGTACGTTGGCTACATACCCGGCTTTCCCGGCGCGCATACGCAGGCAGAGACTCTGGATGAGCTGCAAGAGAATCTGCGCGAGGTAGTGAAAATGCTACTTGAGGACGGCGATCCAGTGCTGCAGGGCGAGTTCATTGGCACCCAGATGGTTGCGGTCGGCTAAGCATGCCTCCCTGCCCCGTACTCAAGCCGCGAGAGGTGATGCGGTTGTTGATCAAGCTCGGATTCGTGGAGGTCCGCCAGCGCGGGTCACATAAGCAGTTTCGTCATCCTGATGGACGCTGCACAACAGTGCCATTCCATGGCGAACGCGATCTTTCCCCCATTCTCCTGAGGCAGATCGCGAGGGACATTGGACTCACGGTAGAGGAGCTGTTAGCCGCCAGATAGCCGTCCCTCGCAGCCGTCGGCAGCTCTCTATGTGGCCCCTCTACCCAATTTCGAACCGCGACCCCTCCGGCGTCTTGGTCACGTTGATGCGAGCGGGGAAGGCGTCCTGCAACTCCTCGATGTGCGTGATCACCAGGATACAAGCAAAGTCGTCGCTGATGGCGTTGATCGCCTCGATCAGTCGCTCCCGCCCCTGGGCATCCTGCGTGCCGAAACCCTCGTCCATCACCAGCGTCTGCAATTGCGCTCCCGCGCGCCGCGCCAGCAGCTTGCTCAGCGCGATGCGGATGGCGAAATCCACGCGAAAGGCCTCGCCACCGCTGTACATCTCGTAATCCCGCGTGCCCAGCTCGTCGGCGATCTTGATCTGCAACGTCTCCACCGTATCGCCCTTGAGCGTCTCCCGCTGGGTGTCGAAGCGAAGGTGCATGCGGTTCTCGGTCATGCGCGCCAGGAGCAGGTTGGCCTCCTCCTCGATCTCCGGGATCGCCCCCTCGATGAGCATGGCCCGCAAGCCTTTTTGCCCGAAGGCCGTCTGCAGGTCGCGATACAGGCCCCGGTCCTCGATGAACTGGTCCAAGCCCTCTTGCTGCCGCGCGCGGTCGGCCCGCAGGACGCGGCAATGCTCCAGCTTTTGCTGCGCCGCGCCCAGCGCCAGCCGCGCCTGCTGGTCGCGCTCGCGCAGCTCCGCCAGGCGGGCCTGTCCCTCGCGCAGGCGGCGTTCCACCTGCTCCCGCCCGGCCAGCGCGCTCTCCAGCTCGGCGAGCTGCTGGCGGTCCTTCTCCAACCCCTCCAGCCACCGGCCCTGGGCCGCCTCGGCCTGCTGGATCGCCTCCCGGGCCTCGGTCACCGCGCTCGCCGCCGCCTGCAAGGCTTGATAGTCGCGCTCCAGCGAGGCCAGCGCCGCCACCTGCTGGCGGGCCCGCTCGTGCGCCGCCGCGTCATAGCCCAGCGCGGCGATCTCGGCCTCCACCTGGGCCAGGCGTTGCTGGGCCTCCTGGGCATAGCGTCCCTGGGCCAGTTGCTCGGCCAGCGCCGCCAGCCGCTCGCGGAAGCCCGCCAGCTCCCCTGCGGCGCGCTCCGCCTCAGCCAGCGCGCTTTCCACCCGGGCCTCTTCGCGCTGGGCCGCCGCCCGTCCGCCCAGGCTGCGCTCCAGGCGCTGCGCCTCTTGCTGCAGCGTGGCCGAAGCCTGCTCCAGCGCGGCGACGCGGGCGCGGTTCTCGCGGAAGCGATCGCCGTTGGCCTTGCCCTCCGCCTCGAATTCGGCCAGCACCCTGGCCTGGTGCGCGCCGGTCAGCTCGCTGCCGCACAGCGGGCACCTGGCCTCCGCCGCCCGCAGCAGCTCCAGTTTCTCCTTGATGCCATCCATGTCCTCGCGCAGCCGCTGGTTCAGCGCCTGCAGCGAGGCGATCTCGGCGGCGTGCTGCTGCAGCTCCTGGCGCTTGGCCTCGCGCTCGGCCTCCTGCTGGGCGAAAGCGGCCAGCCGGGCCTCCGCCTCGGCCAGCGCCCGGGCCAGCGCGTCCCGCTGCGCCACCTTGGCCTCCAATTCCGTCGCCCGCGCGCGAGCCGCCCGCCCCTCCGCCTCCAACTCCCCCTTGGCCCGCTCGATCTGCCGCTGGCAGTCGCTTTGGCGCTGGTTGAGCTGCATCAGCGCTGACAGGCTGGCGCTCAGGGCCTGCTCCGTTGCCTGCGCCTCCCGCAGCGCGGCATGCCCCTGCTCGATCTCGCCGCGCCGGTCGAGGATGGCCTGGCTCTGCGCCAGCCGGCGCTCCTGGCCAATCCGTTGCTGCTCCAGCGCCTGGCGCTCTCGCTCGGCGCGCGCGATGCGCCTCTCCAGGTCCTCGCGCTGTTGCTGTTGCAGATCCAGCACGCGCTTTTCCTGGCGGAGCGCGTTGACTTCTTCCTCGGCGCGGCGGCCCAGCTCCGCCAGCTGGGCGACGTCCCGCTCGGCCTGTTCCAGCTCGGCTCGGTGCTGCTCCTCGTAAGCCAGCTCGCGGTCGATCTCGGCGATGCGCGCGGCCGCGTTGCGCTCGCCGCCCTCGGCCTCCCGCGCCAGGTCGCGGGCGCGCTGCTCATAGGCATCATAGGCCGAAAGGCCCAGTATCTCGCCCAGGATGCGCTTACGATCGGCGGGGGATTTGGTGGTGAACTCGTTGGCGCGACCCTGCAACAGGAAAGCCGAGTTGATGAACGTGTCGTAATCCATGCGCAAGAGATCGATGATCCGTTGCTGCGTCTGGCGCACCGTCGGCTCGGTGAGGGGGTTGAACCGCCCCTCGTGCTCCACCAGCAGGTCGAGCGAGGAGCGCCCGCGCCCGTTGCTGGAGCGCTTGCGCAGCACGCGGTAGAGGTTGCCGCCGAGGGAAAAGTCGAACTCGACCTCCATCTCTTCCTCGCCCAGCGTGATGAGGTCGTTATCGTGCGCCGTCCGCGCCCGGCCCCACAGCGCCCAGGTGATGGCGTCCAGCAACGCCGACTTGCCGTGGCCGTTTTGCCCAGCCAGGCAGGCCAGGTGGATGCCGCCAAAGTCCAGCTCCAGCCCCTCGCCGCGGTAGCACATGAAATTGCGCAGTTGCAGTCTGACTGGGATCATGGTTCATCTCTTCCCGCGTTTGGTTGTCGCTATCATAGCATAACCCCTGGAATCCTCAAAGGCCGGGGCGGCGGCAGCCCGGCCGAACGCGGGCCTGGCGCACATTGACGCCCCCGCGCGGGGGTGGTAGAATGCTCCCAGACCATGTTCTGATCAGCCGCCGCGTCACCCTGACGGGCGCAGGAGGGAGATCATGCAGCGCATCGGCATCATCGGCGTCGGAGGGTTCGCGACCTCGGTCCTGAAAGCCATCCGCCTGGTGGAATCGGAAGGGATCGCCCGCCTGGATGCGGCGGTGATCCGCAACCCGGCCAAACACCCCGAGACGCTCAAGCAGCTCCAGACCGAGGGGCGGCGCATCCTGGCCTCGCCGCAAGACCTCTTCGACTGGGGCCAGGGCAAGCTGGACATCATCTCGATCCCCACCGGCATCCCGTCGCACAGCCGACTGGCCGTGCAGGCCCTGGAGGCCGGCTTTAACGTGGTCATGGAAAAGCCCATCGCGCCCACGGTGCAAGAGGTGGACGCTATCCTGGCCGCGGAAAAGCGGACCGGCCGCTTTTGCGCCATCGGCTATCAACACATCCACACCCCTGCCCTGCAAATGCTCCGCGAGGAGGTCTCTGGCGGCAACATGGGCCACATCCTCAAGGCCAAGACCTACGCCCTCTGGCCGCGCGGCAGCAGCTACTATACCCGCAACACCTGGGTGGGCGACCTCTGGGCCGACGGCAACTGGGTGCTTGATGGCCCGATCACCAACGCCAACGCCCACCACCTGAACAACATGCTCTACCTGGTGGACGCCGAGGCGAACCGCCAGGCCCGCATCGCCAAGCTGCAAGGGGAGCTCTATCGCGCCAACGACATCCAGACCTACGACACTGGCGCCATCCGCCTGGCCATGAGCACCGGCGCGGTGATCCACTTTTACCTGACCCACGCCGTGGGCCGCGAGGTCAACCCCGTCACCGATATCGTCGCCGAAAAAGCCACGGCCCGCTGGACCCACGACGGGGCCAAGGCGGTCATCCGCTACGAGAACGGCGTCGTCCGCTCGGTGGAGGGCGAGGGCAACAACTCGCACGCCGAGGTCTTTCGGGTGGCCATCGCCGTGCTGGAGGGCCGCCGCTCCGAGCTGATCTTTTCCGCTCGCGACGGACGCAACCACGTGCTGGCCGTGGACCTGATGTTCGAGTCCTGCGGCGAGGTCGTCGAGATCCCCGCCAGCGCGCGCAAGGTCGTAAGCCTGCCCAATGGCGAGCGCCGCGTCGAGGTGCCGGGCATGGAAGAGCTGGTGGAGCAAGCCTACGCTGAGGAAAAGCTGCTGTCCGAGGTGGGCGCCCCCTGGGGCAAAGCCACGCCTTGGGTCTCCGCGGAGGGGTACGATTCCTTCCCGCGCTCGGACCAGCTGCGCGCCTTCCTCGCGCCCTATCTGCCCAAGCCCTAGGACAGGCCGCCATCCGCGCCGCAAGCAAGCGGCCAGAGCTAAACAAGGAGAATGATCATGCCACAGGCCATTACCCCCATTCCGCTCAAGATCGCCTACATCGGCGGCGGCAGCCGTCAGTGGGCGCGCAGCCTCATGTTCGATCTGGCGCTGTGCCCGGACCTGACCGGCGAGGTTTGGCTATATGACATCGAAATGGAGTCGTCCCGCCTGAACGAGCGCTTTGGCAACTGGATGCAGGGCCAGCCCGGCGTACTATCGAAGTGGCGCTACATCGCCGAGCCGACCCTGGACAAGACCCTGCAAGGCGCGGATTTCGTGGTCATCTCGATCCAGCCGGGAACGCTGGAGGTCATGGGGCAGAATATCGCCATCGCCGCCCGGTATGGGATGCATTATCCCGTGGGCGATACCACCGGCGCGCCGGGCCTGATGCGCGGCCTCTTCTCGGCCATCGTCTATGCGGGCTTTGCCCGGGCCATCGCCGAACACTGCCCCAACGCCTGGATCATCAACTATACGAACCCCATGACCATGTGCACGCGCACGCTGACCAAGGTCGCCCCAGGCCTGAAGGTGTTCGGCTGCTGCCACGAGATCTTTGGCACGCAAGAGCTGCTGGCCGAGTTGGTGGCCCAGCACTGGCACGAGCACCCTGCCCGCGCCGAGATCGAGGTCAACGTCATCGGCATCAACCACTTTACCTGGATCGACCGCGCCATCTACAAGGGGCGCGATGTGCTGGCCTTGGCCCGTCACCACCTGGAGCAGCCGGGCGCGCTCCACGTCTTTACCCGCGCCGAGTTGCTGGAACGCGTGCGGGCGGAGGCGCGGGAGCGCTCGGACCGCATGTACGCCAATCGAGAGATCAGCGAGGAAGAGCTACAGGCCGCCGGGTCATTCGTTGCGCTGCACCAGGTCAAATACGAGCTGTTGCGCCGCTTCGGCATCCTCGGCGCGGCGGGCGACCGCCATCTGGCCGAGTTTGTGCCCGGCTTTACCAGGTCGCCGGAAGAGCTGGCCCGTTGGGGCATCCTGATGACGCCGGTATCCATGCGCATCCGGCGCTGGAAGGACGCGCCGCTCCGCACGCAGAGCATCATGGAAGGCAAGCAACCTTTTGTCATCGAGCATTCCGGCGAAGAGGGCGTGCAGCAGATCACCTCGTTATTGGGCCTGGGCAACCTGATGACCAACGTCAACGTGCCCAACGTGGGCCAGATCACCAACCTGCCCCTGGGAGCCGTGGTGGAGACCAACGCCTACTTTAGCCGCGATAGCGTGCGGCCCATCACCGCCGGGGCGCTGCCGGCGGGCGTGCTGAGCCTCGTGTCGCGCCACGTGAGCAACCAGGAGATGATCATCGAGGCGGCGCTGACCGGCGACAAGGACCTGGCTTTCCAGGCTATCTTTAACGATCCCACCACCACCGCGCCCATAGATGACGCTTGGGCCATGTTCAACGAGATGCTGCAAGCCTCGCGCGCCTACCTGCCCGGATGGAAGATGTAGGATATCCAGCGAGGCCCACGCGCCAGGCCGCGGGGCCTCGGTTGCCAAGAATGGAGGAACTGCCATGAGACGAGTCACCCGCGAGGTGGTCTATCGTGAGCATAGCCGCTTCAACGCGCCGGCGCTCACCGTGCAACCCGGCGAGGTCTTTGTGGCCGAAACGGAGCTCTGCTCCGGTTCCTGGCTGAGGTCCATCCACGACCGTTGGTCGCCGGAAAAGAGCCACGGCCCCAACCCCACCGTGGTGGTGGCCGTGGAGGGGGCGCAGCCGGGTCAGATGCTGGCGGTGAATATCCACAGCATCGTCCCGGACGAGATCGGCTACACCGGCTTTGCCGCGGGGGCCACCCCCTACCTCAACTGGGTGCGCCACGCCGACGCGGGCATCTCGACCCGCACGCTGGCCATCCGCAACGGCTTGGTGGAATGGAGCGACAGCCTCAAGCTGCCCATCAAGCCCATGATCGGCACCCTGGGCACTGCCCCCGCCCAGGAGGTCTTTACCAACGCCTGGCCGGGCCGGCACGGCGGCAACATGGATGCGCAAGAGGTCACCGCGGGAGCGACGATCTACCTGCCGGTCAACGTTCCGGGGGCGCTGCTGCACATCGGCGACGTGCACGCCATCCAGGGCGATGGCGAGATCAATGGCGCCGGCGGGATCGAGTGCCGCTCCGAAGTGACCCTCTCGGTGGAGGTGCTGCCCAAGCCCGCGCGCATGGCCTGGCCGCGCATCGTGGACGCCACGCACATCACCGCGGTGGGCTGCGCTCGCCCCGCCGAGGACGCTTTCCGCATCGCCGTGGAGCAGCTCATCTACTGGATGGCCGACGCCTATGGTTTCAACGAGATAGACGCGCATCTGCTCTTGGGACAGGTGATGGAAGCGCGTTGCACCCAGTTCGTGGACCCGCTCTTTACCTACCTGGCCAAGATCCGGCACGAGTATCTGCCCGCGGGGCTGCGGTTGTAGATTTCCGCCGCCGCACGGGTATTGCACAACGAGACGCCTTACTGTATACTAGTTTCAGGGGACCGCCGTCGAGCTGCCACGCAGCACTGCCGAGATGACCGCCATGTTGGGTTCGATGGGCCACAGTCTGGGTCGCTATCGCCTGCTGGCTGAACTGGGCCGGGACGACTCGGGGCGCATCTACCAGGCCGAGGACACCCTCCAGCCCGGTTACGTGCGCCTGTGGGTGGCCAACGAGAGCCTGGCCGCCCATGATCCATCGCTCAAACGCCGCCTGGCTCAGGCGGTGGATCAGGCGGCGGCCCTGGATTCCCCGCGCGTCGTGCGTCCCCAGGCGGTCGCCGAGATCGACGGGCGGCTGTGCCTGATCTCTCCTTATGTCGAGGGCAAGACCCTGCGCGAAGAGATGCAGCAAGCCCATACCCTTCCCTGGGAGCGGGCCCGCCAGATCGCCAGCGACCTCGCCGACGCGCTGGGCGCGGCGCACCGGGCCGGCCTGGGCGCCATCGACCTCACGCCGGCCAACGTGATCGTCACCCCCGATGGCCGCGCCCTGTTGAGCGAGTTGGCCTTGCTCCCCCTGCCCCGTCCCCTGGTCCAGGTCGGGGGACGGCTGGTGGCGGGAGCCGCCGCCTATATGGCCCCGGAGGTGGCGCGCGGCGAGCCCCAGAGCGCGGCCAGCGCGGTGTACGCCCTGGGCATGATTCTGTACGAGATGCTGGCCGGGCATCCGTCCTTTCAGGGCAACGATTCGGAGGTGATCCTGGCGCACATGAACCAGGACCCCGCGCCCGTGGCCCAGGCCAACCGGCGCGCGCCCGCCGCGGTGGATGGGCTGCTGGCTCGCTGCTTGGCCAAAGACCCTCAACAGCGCTACGCCAGCACGGCCGAGCTGGTGGCCGCCCTGCAAGGTATTACGACCGGACGCGCCGCCCTGCCGCGGGTGCCCAAGCGCGCGCTCCCCATCGCCATCGCCGTCCTGGCTCTCGTGGCCCTGATCACCCTGGGCTGGGGCCTCCTCTCCGGGCGGCCCGCTCCCTCGGAGCGCCCCTCTCCGGACGCGAGCCTCGCGACGGGCCAGATGGGAACCTACGAGGTGACCATCCCCAAGCGCCTCCGCCCCGGTGATAGCGCCCAGGTGCGCCTGGCGGTGCATATCGCGGAGGCCATCTCGCCGGAGGACCTGCCCGCCTCGCCCCCCATGGCCGCCCAATCCGGCGTCGACACGCAGCTTTTGGGCGCGATACCGCTCTGCAAGCAGCTCTGGGCCCGCCTGGAGGCCCCCACACTGCGCGTGGCCGGGCCGGCGACCGTGCGGCGTACCCTGCGCACGCCGGGCGCCGAGTGGCTCTGGGACGTGGGCTGCGAGGCCGAGATGGCGCCGCGCGGCAAGCAGCCTGCCACCCTGCAGATCTTTGTGCGGCAGGGGGATGGCAGCGACGCCGCCACGGACCTGCTGGTCAAAGAGATCGCCTTCAGCATCCCGGTGTCAGATCAGCCCTTCGCGCTGCCGGATGGCGCGCTG
>JAAYEA010000154.1 GCA_012689325.1 Chloroflexota bacterium | reverse complement strand
GGCCGCAGCGCTGGCAGACGACGTGATAGTGCGGCTGGGAGGCGTCATCGTAGCGCGCTTGGCCGCCGTGGCAGTGGAACTGGCGCACCAGCCCGGCCTGGGCCAGCACGTCCAGGGTGCGATAGACCGTCGCCAGGCTGATGTGCGGGATGGTCTTGCGCACCTCATCATAGACCCAGTTGGCGTCGGGGTGGCAGCAGGTGGCGCGCAGGACATCGAGGATGGCCTGACGCGGCTTGGTCATCCGGTAGCCCCTCTCGCCCAGTTGCTCTCTCAGCTCCATCCTACCCGTCCTGCACTGTTATAGTAATAGGAATCATTACTGATATTATACACGCCTTTGGCCCCTTTGTCAAGCGGCTGGCACGATTTGCGCGCGCAGCTCGACTTGACTATTCGCCGCATCCGAGTATCCTAGGGCTGGTTCGGGGGGGTGGATGAGTCCTGGTGGGCTCCGCGGTCTTCAAAACCGTTTGAGGGGTGCTGAGAAGGCGGCCCTGGTGGGTTCGACTCCCATCCACTCCCGCTCGAGGCCCTGCTGATGAGGCAGGGCCTTTTTATTTGGCGGCCTGGCGCCGCGTCCCTATAATGGGCTCACATCTCGTGGAGGTAGGCACGCATGGCCAAGCGCAACTTTTCGATGGTCGAGTATTTCAACAAACGAGCCCAGGATTGGGTTCCCCAGCTCGCGTTCCAGGGGAGCACGCCGGCGGATTGGCAGGCCTGGCGGGCCAAGGCCCTGCCCAAGCTGCTGGAGCTGCTGGGCGAGTTCCCCCAGCCGGTGGACCCGGCGCCCGATGTGATCTATGCCAGCGAGGAGGGCGGCATCATCCGCGAGCGGGTGGTCATCGACTCGGAAGAATACATGTCCATCCCCTGCGTCGTCTTGCGCCCGACGGACATGCCCGCCAACGGCAAGGGGCGCGCCATCCTCTGCAGCCACGGCCACGGCCCCTTCGGCAAAGAGCCGGTGGCGGGCAACCGCGCCCGTCCGGACCTCGTCGCCGAGATCGCCAAGTATCACTATAACTATGCCGAAGAGATGGCGCGGCGCGGCTACCTGACCATCGCGCCTGACCTGCGCGTCTTTGGCGAGCGCGCCGATGGCGGCAACCCCTATCCGGGCCGGGACAAATGCAACGTCCATTTCATCCGCGGCGCGCTCTTGGGCATCTATACCCTCACGCTGAACATCTGGGACATGAAGGTCTGCATCGACTATCTTCAGTCGCGGCCCGAGGTGGACCCGGAGCGCATCGGCATGATGGGCCTCTCCCAGGGCGGGACCATGACCACCTTTACCAGCGCCGTGGAGCCGCGGATCAAGGTCGCCGATATCATGGGCTATGTCAATTCCTGGAAGGGCTTTGGCATCCAGCGCTCCAATTTCTGCGGCTCGCAGATGGTGCCCGAGGTCTACCGGTATCTGGACACCTCCGATATCGCCGGCCTGATCGCGCCGCGCCCGCTCCTGATCGAGATGGGCATCCACGACACCTGCTTTTTCATCGAGGACACCCTGCGCGGCTTTGAGGGCGTCCAGCGTATCTACCAGGCGGCGGGCTGCGCCGACAAGCTCTGGGCCGACGTGCATCCCAACGAGCACGCTTTCGCCGGCAACAAGGCCTACGACTTTTTCGACAAGTACTTGTAAGGGGTAATGGTACTCCTTTAGCCTCTCGTTTCGCTCGCGCGGCCCCGGCCGCGCGAGCATTTGGTCTTTGCCGGGGATTGTGCTAGAATGTCCGACACCTGCCCCCCGGATGCGGGAGCGGTGCAATCGCCAGCCGATTGTTCGCTTGCCGCTCGCTCTGGAGACGGACCCTCGGTTGGCCAGCCAGTCCTAACCCAAACGCTTGGATGTCCTTATCGCATGTCCCGACGATGCCCGAGATGCAACCACGTCAACCCTGACGAGACGCTGCGCTGCCTCGCTTGCCGCGCCCCGTTGATGCAGCCCTGCCCGCATTGCGGCGCGAGCAACCCCGTGGGCGCGACCGGCTGCTCCTCGTGTGGGCGGCCCTTCCTCGGCGAAGAAGAGCTCTTTGCGCAGTTCTTCCAGAAAACGCCCCAGCGCGCCATCCAGGGGCGCTACATCGTGGATAAGGCCATATTGCGCGGCAAGGTGGCCATCCTTTATCGCGCGCAGGACGTCCGCAGCGAGGAGCAGCGCCTGCTCTGGGAGTTCTCCGAGATCGCCCTGCTCACCGGCGAGGAAAAGAACAACGCCCGCCGGGCCTTCCGGGAGCAGGCGGGCTATTGGGAGAGCCTCAAACATCCCAACCTGGCCCCCATCGCGGATGCCCTGACGGTGGGCGAGAAGCACTACCTGGTGCTGGACGTGCCCCAGGTCTGGGCGCTGAAGCAGTTGGTGCGCAGCCCCTCGCTGCCCCTGGAAGAGGAGCATGTCCTGAGCTGGGGCGCGCAACTGGCCGAGCTGCTGGCCTACCTGCACCGCCAGACCCCCCCGATCTATTTGGGCGAAGTGCAGCCCGAGGATTTCGTCGTCTCGCGGGAGGGCCTGATCCAGCTCGTGAATTACCGCCTGGATCGCCTGTTCCTGCCGGAGCGGGACGTGGACCCGCGTCTGGCGGGCAAGTCGCCCTACGTGGCCCCGGAGGTGGCGGGCCGGAGCTACACGGCGGCCAGCGACATCTACGGCCTGGGCATGCTGCTCTATGGCGTCATCTCGCGCCAGGTGCTGGATAGCTCCTCGCATCGTCCCGCCTCGCTGCCCAATGGCATCCCCGGGGCCTCGCGCCAGTTTCAGGCCGCCATCTTGCGCGCCACGCGCCGCGAGCCGGGGGAGCGCTTCCCCAGCGCCGCCGAGATGCGCGTGGCTCTGTGGGGCAACGAGCCGATCTACCTGACCCCCTTGCCCGCGGCCAAAAAGAGCGCGCCGGCCCGTGCAGCGGCGTCAGAAGCTCGGGCGCCCGCGGCGCGGCCCGCGTCGGCCAGCGCGGCGGTGGAAGCGCAAGCTGGTCCCGTCGAATCCTCGCGCATCCTGATCCGCCCGCGGCGGCTGGAGGTCGAGGGCGTGACCATGGAGCAAAAGCGCTCCGCCGAGCTGGCGATCTATAACATGGGCGAGGGCGAATTGGAAGGCCGCCTGCACAGCCAGGTGGATTGGGTGGTCTTGGGCCGCACCACCTTCCGCCTCCAGCCCAAGCAAGCCGTCAAGGTCCCCGTCACGGTCCTGGGCACGCGGCTGCCGCGCGAGGGCGCCGTGGACCCCCAGGCGATTCTGGTGGATAGCAGCGCCGGGCGCCGCTGGGTCAGCGTGCAGGCCAAGGTGGTGGCCGAGCCGATCCTCACCCTGCCGCAGGGCCTGGTGGATTTCGGCGAGGTGCAGGGCTCGCGACTGGTCGCCGCGCGCGTGCCGATCCGCAATTCGGGCAGTGGGATGCTCAGCGGCGTGCTGCGCAGCCGCGTGGAGTGGCTGCAGGTGCCCCGCGCCGAGTTCGTGGCCGCGCCGGGCAGCGATGCCCAGGTGGAGATCTTGCTCAACCCGGCGATTCTCTTGCCCGGGGCGCACCGCAACGATAACGCGCTGGTGGTGGACAGCGACGCCGGGCAGGCGAGCATCGCCGCCCAGGTGGTGCTGGTCAAGCCCATCCTGGAGGTGCAACCCTCCTACCTCGATTTCGGCGCCATCCGTCGCGGCGAGCGGGGCCAGCAGACGCTGGTCGTGACCAACGCCGGCGATGGGCTGCTCGATCACTCGCTGCGCAGCCAGGAGCCCTGGCTGCAGGTCGCCGCGCCGCCAACCCGGCTGCCCGCGGGGGTGCGCCGCGAGATCGTCGTGGAGCTGGACACGTCCGCGCTGCCCGAGGGCCTCACCGAGTCGCGGCAGGCGCTGCTGGTGCGCTCCAACGGCGGCGCGGTCACCGTGCCGGTCCGCGTGCGCGTGCTGGCGCCTCGCCTGCAAATCGCCCAGGCCGAGCTGGATTTCGGCGAGGTGCCGCTGGGCGACCCGGCGCAGGCTGTCCTGGCGGTGCGCAACAGCGGCTCCGCGCCGCTGCACGTCCGGCTGGAGAGCGCCCTCGCTTGGCTCGCGCCTTCCCGTGCCGAGCTCGAAATTCCGGCGCAAGGGTCGGCGGATGTGGTGATCACCGCCGAGACGACGGGCTTTGCGCGCGGCCAGTACCTGGAGCTGCCCGTCGGTTTGCGCGTGCTCAGCGACGGCGGCGAGCGCGAGATACCGGCGCGCATCTGGCTTTTGCGCCCGGCGCTGGAAGTGGAGCCCGCGGCCATCGACTTTGGCATCGTGGACCGCGCCATCCCCGCCGAGCGGGCCCTGACCATTCGCAACCGGGATACCGGCTTGTTGGAGTGGCAGCTTAGCAGCGAGGCCTGGTGGGTGGAGATCGTCCCGCCGCAGGGCGTTTGCCCCGCCGGCGAGGAGGTCCAGGTGCGGCTGGTGGCCTATGCGCTGGCCCTGCCGCCCGAGCAAGGCAGCGCCGCGGGGATGCTGCGCGTCGCCAGCAGCGGCGGCGAGCGGCAGTTGCCCCTCTCGCTGGTGGTGGCCGCGCCTCGCCTGGACGTGGATTTCTCGCGGGTGGATTTGGGCGTCAGCGTCAACTATGCCGAGGCGGAGGGCTCTTTCCTGGTCTTTAACCGCGGCCTCGGCCCGTTGCGCGGCGAGATAGCGCTTCGCTCGTCGCGCCTGACCGCGGAACCGGCAGCCTTTGTCTGCGATACAGGCATGTCTCAGGTCATCCGCGTGCGCGCCAACACGACGGGCCTGGCCGCCGGCCTGGTGAGTGAGGAGGGGGCCATCGCCATCCGCAGCAACGGCGGCGACGCGATCCTCGACGCCTTTTATGAGGTCGTTTTGCAGGAGCGGGTGACGGCCGAGCTGCCGCCGCTGACCCTATCCGAGGATCAGACCCAGGCCCAGGGCAAATTGGCGATCACCAACGAGGGCTATGAGGCGGTGACGGCGACGATCCAGCCCAGCTCGCCGCGGCTCGAGATCACCCGGCGCTCCTGCACCGTCAAGCCGGGCAAGACCTTGCGGCTGCAGGTCACGCTGGACCGGGCCGCCGGGGGCGCCGAACCCCTCTATTTCGAGATCGCCGCTGGCAAGGAGAGATGGCGGGTGCCCGTGCGGATGGCCTAGGGCGCCCGGGCAGGGGACTCTAGCGCGCTGCTCCATCAACCATTGGATGAGGAGTTGCCCATGCGTTCGCGCTATCGGTGGTTCGTGGTGGCGATCTTTTTCTGCTTCATGCTGCTCCATCAAGCGGACAAGCTGCTGATCGGGCCGCTGACTACGCCGATCATGGACGAGTTCGGCATCAACGAGGCGCAAATGGGCGCCGTGTCCACCGGCGCGCTCATCATTGGCACCATCTTTTACCCCCTGTGGGGCTACCTCTACGATCGCTTCGCCCGGGCCAAGCTGCTGGCCATCGCCTCGTTCATCTGGGGCGCCACCACCTGGATCAGCTCGCGCGCCCGCACTTTCGGGTTTTTCGTGGGCAGCCGCGCCTCCACCGGCATCGACGATTCCAGCTATCCGGGGCTCTATAGCCTGATCTCGGACTATTTTGGGCCCGAGCTGCGCGGCAAGGTCTATGGCCTGTTGCAGGTGGCCATGCCCATGGGCTACCTGTTGGGCTTGATCCTGGCCACCGTCGTCGGGCAGGCGCTGGGCTGGCGCAACCTCTTTTTCATCACCGGCGGCATTGGCATCCTGCTGGCCTTTGTGATCTGGTTTGGGGTCAAGGAGGCGCCGCGGGGCCAAGCCGAGCCCGAGCTGCGCGACCTGGAGCAGATCGGCGTCTATCGCTTTCACTGGCGCGAGGCCCTGCAGCTCTTCCGCAAGCGCAGCCTGGTGCTGCTCTTCATCCAGGGCTTTTTCGGCGTCGTGCCCTGGAACGTGCTTACCTACTGGGCCTTTCGTTACCTGGAGACCGAGCGCGGCTATGACACCGGCCAGGCCACGGTGGTGATGGGCCTGGTCGTGCTGGTGTTGGCGGCGGGCTATTTCGTGGGCGGCTCCCTGGGCGACATGGCTTTCAAGCGCACCCGCCGCGGGCGCGTGTACGTGAGCACCTTTGGCATCCTCATGGGCGCGATCTTTCTCTTTCTGGCGGTGCGGGTGCCGATGGATAACCCCACGCTGTTCATGATCCTGTTGGGGATCACCGCGCTGTTCATGCCCTTCGCTTCGCCCAATGGCGCGGCCACGGTGCACGACATGGTGGCGCCCGAGATGCGCAGCACGGCGCTGGCGGTGCAGTACTTTATCGAGCAGGGCGGCGCGGCGCTGGCCCCCCTGGCAGCCGGCCTGATCGCGGTGCGCTCGTCCTTGCAGACCGCCATCCTGGCGACCTGCATCGGCACGTGGCTGCTCTGCGCGCTCTTTTACTCGTTTATCGCCCGGTCGTTGCCCCAGGATATGGAACACCTGCGCCAGCTCATGCGCGCGCGAGGCGAGGCGGCGCTTCAGGGCCAGCCGGCCGACGACTGAGGGGACCGCCACGGCGTTGCCGGGCCGCGGGAGCGCCGCGTTAGTCAGTGAGGTGCGAAATGCTATCCGCAAGCGATCTTGATCGAGCTCTGCAGACGGTCTATTTGCTCCGAACCCCGCTGGACCAACTGCCCGGCCCGAAGGTCTTTCGCCAGGCGGGGCAGGCGATGGTGGAGGGCCTGTGGGGCGAGTGGCAGCGGCACGGTAGGCCCCAGCTTCCTGTTGTGCTCAAGCCCAACGTCGTCTGGAACGAGCCCGCTGAGTCGGGCATCGTCACCCACCCCGCTTTCATGGGCGGGCTGGCGCGCGGGCTGCTGGACCACGGCGTGCCCGCCGACCAGATCATCGTCGCGGAGGGCGGCGGCGCGGAGACGATGATGGACACCCTGGACTTTTTCCGGGTGGCCGGGTATGTGGACGAGCTGGCGCCGTTGGGCGTGGCCCTGCGCGACCTGAACCAGGATGCCTCGGTGCACCTGATCGATTCAAGCCGGCCGATCTTGCGCCACCTGCACGTCTCCAAGACGGTCCTCCAGGCGGGGACACTGGTCAACGTGCCCAAGATGAAGACGCACAACATGGCCGTGGTCACCCTCTGCGTCAAGAACATGCAAGGGATGCTGACGCCCATCAACTATCGCCACCTCTGCACCGCCTACCCGCGCTGGGAGGACGACGACGGGCTGACCCTGGACGCTCGCGTGGTGGACGCTCTCGAGCGGTTCTACCACAAGCTGGCGGACCTCTACATGGCGCTCCGGCCGGATTGGCATATCCTGGAGGGGATCGTCGGGCGCGACGGCACCGGCTTTCGCCGCGGCTCGAACATCCCCATGGGCCTGGCGCTGGCCGGGCAGCACCCCCTGGCGGTGGACCAGGTGGCGGCGCAGCTCATGGGCTTTGAGCCGCGGTCGGTGGGGCTGCTGCGCGTCGCCGCTGAGCGCGGGCTGTGGGACCTGGGCTGGGACCATATCCAGGTGGTCACCTGGCAGGACGGGGCGTGGGCGCCTTGCCCGGACTGGCGGAGCTATCGCGCCGAGCCGGCCTTCCGCCTGTTGCGGCGGGATGATCTGGTCTACAAGGACTGAGAGGAGAAGCAGCGATGCGCAAGGGCTTTTTCGCCTATTCGTGGGACTTGCTGGATGAGGGGATCGAGGCGGCGCTGGCCAACATGGTGGAGCGCTGCGGCTGCGACGCCATCGCGCTGACCTCCAGCTATCACAGCGCGCGGGTCATCCGCCCGCGGATGCCCGGCCCCAAGGTCTATACCCGCCCTGGGCCCGGGGTCTCGTTCACGCCCACGCCGGCCTACTATGCCGACGGCGCGCCGCTGCCCATCGTGGACCAGGAGGTGGCCCGCGCCGACGTCCTGGTTAAGTCGCGGGCCTGGTGCCGGGAGCACGGCGTGGATTACGGCCTATGGACGGTGGGGCTGCACAACTCGACGCTGGGGACCAACGACCCCACGCTCTGCTCGCGCAACTGCTTTGGCGATACCTATACCTACAACCTCTGCCCCAGCAAGCCTCGCGTCCGCGCCTACCTGCGCGGGCTGATCCGCGATGTGTGCGCCCAGGTCCATCCCGACCGCATCCTCTTGGAGACGGCGGGCTATCTGGGGCTGCTGCATTGGGTGCATCACGAAAAGGTGGGGCTGCCCATGAGCGAGGCGGAAGAGATGCTGCTCTTTCTCTGCTTCTGCCCCGATTGCCTGGAGCGGGCCAGGCAGATGGGCCTGGATGGGGAGGCCGCTAGGGCCCAGGCGGCCCGGCTGGCCGAGGCGCTCTCCGCCAACGAGCGCGGCGCGCTGCCACCCAACATCGCTATCGCCGACATGCCCGCGCTCCTGGTCGAGTTCCCCGAACTGTACGACTATGTCCGGATGCGGGCCGAGATCACCGGCACGCTGGTGGGGCAGGTGCGGGAGCTCGCCAACGCGGAGGGCGCCAAGCTGGAGGTGATGCCCTCGGCGTTCGGCATCCCGGTGGCCCGCGCCTGGCGCGAGGGGATGACGCTGCGACGGCTGGCCCAGGCCAGCGATGGGTTGATCCCTCTGGGCTACTATCCCGACCCCAACCAGGTGCGCGCCGAGCTGCGCTGGACCAAGATGCTGGGCGGGGACAAGCCCATGAGCGTGGGGCTCACCGCCTGCCATCCCATCGCCGCCTCGGCGGGCGGGCTGGCGGCCAACGTCGACGCCTGCGCGGCGGAGGGCGCCGCAGGCGTCTATTACTACAACTATGGTATGTTGAACGAGGAGCGGCTGGACTGGGTGGCGCAGGCCAACCGGCAGGTGAGCGGCTGAGCGCGCGCTCTCAGGCCCCCAGCCGCCCATAGAGCGGCTCCAACGCGCGATAGACCTCTTGAAAGAGGGGATATCGCGCGTTGTACGTTTCCCGCGCTGCGGGATCGGGCCGCTCCGCCTCGGCGGCCGCTACCAATCGGCGGGCCACGCCGTAATCGGGCCAGAGCCCCACGCCCACGCCCCCGGCGATGGCCGCGCCCAAGGCTGTGGCCTCGGCCAGGAGCTGCGGCCGCAGGATGGGCAGGCCCAGGACGTCCGCCAGGATTTGCCGCCAGACGGTGCTTTTGGCCCCGCCGCCGATGAGGCGCATGGCGTGGGGGGCGACCCCTTGCTCTGTCAGCGCGTCGAGGATCATCCGCAGGTTGTAGGCTACCCCCTCCATGGCCGCCCGCGCGGCGTGGCCGCGCCCGTGGCGCATGGAGAGCCCCACGAAGGCGCCCCGCGCCTCCGGGTTCCAGTAGGGGCTGCGCTCGCCCATCAGGTAGGGGAGGAAGAGCAAGCCCTCGGCCCCCGGCGGCGTTTGCGCTGCCCAGCGATCCATCTCGCGATAGCGGGCCGGGTTTTCCTCGCCCCTGGCGATCCACCCCGACAGCCACTGGTAGGCCCCGCCTGCCGCTTGCATGGTGCCCATGGGGCAGACCTGCTGGGGGTCCAGGTGGGCGAAATTGACGATGCGCTGCTGCGGGTCATAGAGCGGCCGGGGGCTGGCCACGGCCATCCAGGAAGAGGAGCCGATATAGTTGTAGGCATCGCCCTCGCCGACGACCCCCGCGCCCACCGTGGCGCAGGCGCCATCGCCGCCGCCGATCACCACCGGCGTTCCCGCCAGCAGGCCGGTGGCGACCGCGGCCTCCAGCGTCACTTGGCCGGCGACGTGGTGGGAGGGATGGGCTTCGGGCAGCAGGCCGCGCGCAAGCCCCACCGCGGCCAGGATCTCCTCGTCCCAGGCGCGCTGGTCCAGGTTAAAGAGGTTGCTGCCGGAGGCGTCGGAATAGTCGGTGGCGAACTGGCCGGTGAGGCGATAGGCGACATAATCCTTGGCCTGCAGAAAGATGCGGGTGCGGGCGAACAGCTCGGGCTCGTGTTCGCGGATCCAGAGCATCTTGGGGCCGGTGTAGGCTGCGCTGATGCGGTGGCCGGTGCGGCGATAGAGCTGTTCCGCCCCGCACGCCTCGCGCAAGAGATCGGCCTCCCGCGTGGCGCGCTGGTCGGCCCAGATGATGGCTGGCCGCAGGGGCTGGCCCGCGGCATCCACCGGCAGCCCGGCCATCATCTGGGCGCTAAAGCTCACGGCGGCGATCTCTTGCGGGGCGATTCCGGGCTCCGCCAGCAGGGCGCGGGTCGTTTCCACCACCGCGCGCCACCAGTCCGCCGGGTCCTGTTCCGCCCAGCCGGCGCGGGGGTAGCGGGTGGCATAGCCGGCGAAAGCGCTGCGGACGGCCTGGCCGTCCGCGTCAAAGAGATTGGCCTTGTTGCCGGTGGTGCCCAGGTCGTGGGCCAGGATATAGGCTGGCTTGGTCATCGGCGCGCCCCCTTGGTGGATTGGGCACATTATACGCTGGCGCCTGGCGTGCTACCAATATCGGCTGCCGCGAGCCTGACCGCATTTGTCGGCTGATTGTCATCCGGCTATCATGGTGCGCGCGAGGCGATGCGCCATAATAGGGGCAGTGAGACAAGAAAGGAGTAGATGCCGTGAGGAATCGTCAAGGGTGTCTGCAAGGCTTGCTCGAGATGTTCATGCTGACCTCGGCCTTCGATTGGCTCGAAGACCGCTTCGGATTCGGCAAAGGCCTCTCTTGCTCCGGCTGTGGCTGCGGGCTGGTGATCCTGGTCGTGTTCCTGCTGCTGGCGTGCAGCGTCATCTTTAGCACCGACTGGTTTCGCCTCTCCGTCGGCAGCCTCTGGTAAGCCCTTCCGCGGCGCGCCGTGGGATCAGTGGGTGGCGCAGGCGATGCAAGGATCAAAGGCGCGCACCACGCGGCCCACGGCGCGCTCCAACTCCATGTTGATGCTCTCCCCGGTGATATAGCGCGCCGCGACCACCCGCAGCGCTCGCTCGATGGCCAGCATATTGTGGACGGTAGGGATGACGAACTCGGCCTGGACGATCTTTTGGTTCTCGATGCGGTAGTGGTGGATCAGCGGGCCGCGCGGGGCCTCGACCATGCCGTAGCCATCGCCATCCCGCGGGGTGTAGGGGATGGCCGTATCCTCCCCGCTCAGGGGGCCTGCCATGATCTCCAGCGCCCGCTCCAGGGCATAGACCAGCTCGATGCCGCGCGCCAGGTCGAAGAGCAGCAGGCCATGGGCGGGGCGCCCGAAGGCCTGGCGGAACCGCTCCAGGTAGCCATCGGCCAGCGGCGTGCCCATGGCTTGGGTCATGTTGGCGCGCGCCAGGCTGTTGGCGCGGATCACCTGCCCGCGGTAGCTGGTGGCGTCGGCATACGAGTATTCGCTCTCGACGAAATCCAGGTGCTTGCGAAAGTCTCGCGCGGGGAAGGCTTCGTGGCAGCAGCCGTCCGGGCACATCACGCGGATCGTGTCGTCGGTGTAGCGCGGCGCGTCCTCGCCGGTGGCGGCGATATAGCAGGCGGGCTCGTCGTCACCCCAGGTGCCGATGCGGTCCCGCAGCGCCAGCGACATCTCCCAATAGATGTCGAACAGCTCGCAAGCCAGGCCCAGCGCCGCTTCCACCTCTCCGCGAACGACTTCGGCCGCCTCGGGCGCGATGCCGCTGGTGACGCCGCCGACGATGGCCTTGATGGGGTGGATGAACTGGCCCCCCGCCAGGGAGATCAGGCTGGTGCCGGCCCGGCGCACGCGCAGCGCGCGCGAGGCGATGCCCTGGTCGGCGTCCGCCGCGGCGGAATCGGCCTGAAAGATGCTGGAGACGCCCAGCCGGTCGGGCATGGTAAAGATGAAAAGCGAAGTCGCCTGGTTCTGCACGATCTGCCCCAGCATCAGCAGCTCGCGGATGGTTTGGGCCAGCGGCGGCGGGGTGAGGCCGAAGGCATCCTCCAGCGCCCGGACCGCGGCCACGTGGTGGGCGGTGGAGCAGACGCCGCAGATGCGCGGCACGATCACCGGCATCTGCTCGGCGGGCACGCCCTGCACCAGGTATTCAAAGCCGCGGAACTCCATCGCCTGAAAGCGGGCGGAGACGGGCCGCCCATTCTGCACGTCGATGGTGACCTGGGCATGGCCCTCGATGCGGCTGAGGGGAAAGGTTAGCGTCGGCATGTTACAGCACCTTCTCCTTGGGCCTGGGCGGGCGGTCCACGCCGGCATAGTCTGAGAACTGGAACAGAAAGAGGGCCATCTGCGGCGAGCGAGCCGCCTGCTCGATCTCGGCGGCGGGCACGTCGGTGAGGGACTGGAAGACGCGCTGGATGGATGCCAGCCACTCGGTGGAGCCCTTGTCGATGAGCACGTCCGAGGGGCCGCGGCAGCCGACGCAGGGGTGGCCGCCGCGCGGGCAGGGGGCGCGACAGCCGCCGCGCGTCGAGGAGCCCACGCAGAAATAGCCCTGGTTGATCAGGCAGATATCCGGCAGCACCTCGCCCTGACGCAGCCCCACCAGGTGCTCCGGCCGCAAATCCCGGACCTTGCGCCGCCCGCACTCCTGGCAGACGATCTTGCTGGCCTTGAAATCCGCTGGATCGAGCAGCGCGGCCATGAATAGCTCGGGCGTGGGCGGGCAGCCCGGGAGATAGCGGCCCACCTCCACAAAGGCGTCGATGGGATGGCACTTGGGCAGCATGCGCGGCACATGGCGCCGCTCCGGCTGCGTCAAGAAGAGCTGGCGCACCTCGTCGCGGTCGCCCAGGCTGGCCACGCCGCCCGAGATGGCGCAGGTGCCCACCGCCACGACCTGCTTGGCGCGGGGGATGGCCCGGCGCAGGTTATAGAGATCCTCATCCGTGCGCACGCCGCCGCTGACCAGCAGGATATCCACGGGGGGGACGTCGTAGGCCGAGACAACCAGCGGCATATACATCAGCCGATAGCGTTCGATCCACTCTTCCGCGTTGAGCAGCGAGACCTCGCACCCGGCGCAGCCCGAAAGCTGCAGCACGGCAAAGCGGACCGCCTCCTCTGGCATGGGCATCTTGCTCCTGGCCTATAGCCGGTACAGTTCCCCGTATTTGGCGCGCAGATACTGGATATACGGCTCGATGCGCAGCGGGCCGCCGGTGGCGCGCTCGATGATCTCGTTGGGCGTGTACTTGGACCCGTGCTGATAGATGTTTTCCGCCAGCCAGCCGTGCAGGGCGCCGAACTGCCCGGCTTCGATCTCGGCGGGGATCTGCGGGCGAGCCTGGGTGGCGGCGGCAAAGAACTGGGCGCCCAGGATGTTGCCCAGGGTATAGCCCTGGAACGAGCCGCCGATCGTCCCGCCGTACCAGTGCACGTCTTGCAGCACGCCGTCCCGGTCGTCGGGCGCGCGCACGCCGAGGTCCGACTGGTAACGGGCGTGCCAGGCGTCGGGCAGGTCCGCGACGCTGAGCTTGCCCTCCAGCAGGGCCAGCTCCAGGTCGAAGCGGATCATCACGTGCAGGTTATAGGTGACCTCGTCGGCGTCGGTGCGGATCAGCGAGGGCGACACCTTGTTGATAGCCCGGTAAAAGGTCTCCAGCGGGACCGAGCCGAGTTGCTGGGGGAAGGTCTTTTGCAGCCGGGGGTAGAAATAGGTCCAAAAGCCCCGGCTTCGCCCCACGATGTTCTCCCATAGCCGCGACTGGCTCTCGTGCACCCCCTGCGATACCCCCTCGCCCAGGGGCGTGCCGTCGTATTCGAGCCGGACGCCCTGTTCGTACATGGCGTGGCCCGCCTCGTGCAGGGTGCTGAACAGCGACTCGGTCAGGTCATCCGCCTTGAAGCGGGTGGTGATCCGCACGTCGGTGATGGAAAAGGTGATGGTGAAGGGATGAGGGGTCTTGTCCAGCCGCCCGCGGTTCAGGTCATAGCCGAAGCGCTTGGCGGCGTCCAGGCCAAAGGCCCGCTGTTTCCCCTCGGGAAAGCGCTGGTGGACGCAGGAATCGTCGGCCGGCGATTGGGAGGTGATGGCCTGCACGATGGGCACCATCCTTTGGCGCAGCTCGGCGAAGAGGGGGCGGATGGTGTTGGCCTTCATGCCGTAATCGGCCAGGTCGATGAGCGGGTCGGCGATGTGCTCATAGCCCGGAAAATAGTTGGCCAACTGGCGGCTCATCTCCAGGGTCTTTTCCAGGTAAGGCTGCACGGCCTTGAAATCGTTGGCGGGCCGCGCCTTGGCCCAGGCCTCGTAGGAGGCGGCATTGTGTTCGGTGAACTCGGACATGAAAGCCGCCGGGACCTTGGTGGCCCTCTCGTATTGGCGGCGCGCCACGCGGATCAGGCTGGCGTCGTCGTCATCGTAGGGGAGGCTCTGCTCGTGGGGCTGCAACGCATCCAACAGCTTGCCGATGGCGGGGTCGATCAGCTTTTCGTGGGCCAGGCGCGCCAGGGTGGCCTGCTGGCGTCCGCGCGCCGCGGCGGCGCCGGCGGGCATGTAAGTGGATTGGTCCCAGTACAGCAACGCGGCGGCGGCATTCAGGTCGCCGATCTCCACGAGACGAGAGCGAAGCTCTTGCAACTTGGCCTTCATGGGCGGGCTCCTTTGGCTGGGCTAGAGGCGAGCGGGCGACATTTGGCGATCAGGGCATTTGCGCGCACACTATAGCGCCACTAGCTGGGATTGTCAATCGCGCCGCAGGTCCCGTGCAGAGGCTGATTCGGCGTGGCATTTGACTAATTCGGGCAACTATGCTATTATTCTTCATCCGAAGTGCACGCGTTTCTGATATTGTGCGTGACTGCGGTCGTTCCTGGAAGCGGTGGTTGGGGAACGTTGCCAGGGTCGGTTCCGTGCATCCAAAAGTGAGGTGGAGAGATCAGTAAGGAATTACGTGTCAACGGCGAGATAACAGCACCCGAAGTCCGCGTCATTGACGCGGAAGGCAAACAGCTAGGCATCTATTCTCGCAGGGAAGCGTTGCGTTTGGCCGAAGAGAAAGAAGTGGACCTGGTCGAGGTCGGCCCCGGCGCAGTGCCTCCCGTATGCCGCCTGATGGATTACGGCAAGTTCGTCTATGCGCGCACCAAAAAAGAGCGCGAGGCGCGCAAGGCGCAGCGGATCGCTGAGGTAAAGGAGATTCGCCTCCGTCCCAAGACTGCCGAACATGATGTGTCCACCAAGGTCAAGCAGACACGCAAGTTCATCGAAGATGGCTCCAAGGTGAGGGTCAGGATCTGGTTCCGAGGACGCGAGTCCTGGCACCCCGAGATCGCCCGCGAGTTGTTGTTGCAGGTCGCCAAAGAGACCGAGGACATCGCCGCGGTGGAGCAGGTGCCGGCCCTGGAGGGTCGCTCGATGCTCATGATCCTCACGCCCAAGAAATGAGACGCTCGTAAGTCGGCATTGCCTCGCATAGGTGTTGGCTCGCAAACCAAACATCGCCAAGGCGCGATGTTTTTGTGTCGAGGGATGCGTCGTCCGAATCCATGTAGAAACGAAGGAGGGAATCCCTCAATGCCCAAGATGAAGACGCACAAGGCGACCGCCAAGCGGTTCCGGCTGACCGGGACCGGCAAGATCGTGCACAACATCGGTGGCGCGGGGGCTGGCGGCCACCTGCGCCGGAACAAGGCCAAGCGGACCAAGCGCATGCTCGATCGCACTGTCGCGCTGGAGAACAAGGGCGAGCAAGAGCGGATCATGCGGTTGATGCCATATCTGAAAAAGAAAGGGTAATGGCGGCCAGCCCTACCGCGGCCCTTTGCGCCGCTGGTAACGCGCGTTTCTGCCGCTATCCAGAAGGAGAGCTACCGTGCCAAGAGTAAAAAGAGGCGTTCCCGCGCATGCGCGCCACAAGAAGATCCTGGGCATCACCAAAGGCCAGAAGGGGAGCAAAAGCACCCTTTTTCGCCGCGCCAATGAGGCGATGCTCAAGGCGCTGGCTTATTCCTACCGCGATCGTCGCGACCGCAAGGGCGATATGCGCAGCCTGTGGATTGTCCGCATCAATGCCGCCGCCCGTCAGAACGATCTGACCTACGGGCGCATGATCAATGGCCTCAAGAATGCTGGCGTCGAGGTCAACCGCAAGATGCTGGCTGACCTGGCCGTCCGCGATACCGCTGGCTTTGCCCAATTGGCCGAAGTCGCCAAGGCCCACCTCAGCGCCTAGCTTTTCCGCCCCATCGTCCTACCAGCACCCCGCCAAACCAGGGCGGGGTGCTTTCGCGTTCCTTCCGCTCAGGCGGGCACCGGGCGCGCCCAGCGCCGCCCCACGCGCCACCGACCGGCCGCATCCCGATCCAGCTGGAATGTGCCGTGGGGATGGCTCATCACCAGGACATGCCAGCCGCCCGCGTCATCGTCCCAGGAGCGCCCTCGGCTATCCACCGTGTAGCGTTGCCCTCGCCAGGTGAAAGCCACCGGCAGCAGTCGCCCCTCTCGACCGCGGCGGCACTCGACCTGCGCCGCCTCGCCCAAGTTGGCCAGTTGCTCCGGCGTCAGCGCGCCCGCCTCCGGCGCGTCCGGCTCCAGACCGCCCAGATGCGCCTCCAGCAGCCGGAGCGCCGCGCCCACCGAGGCGCGAATATTCTCCAGCCGCGTCCCCAGCCAGAGCTGCCTTTGCCAAAGGATCGCCTCTCGCGCGGCCAGCGCGAGATAGACCGTGCCCACGGGCTTGGTGGGCGTCCCGCCGGCGGGCCCGGCGATGCCGGTGGTGGCGAGCGCCACGTCCGCGCCCAGCAGCGACCGCACCCCCCAGGCCATCTCGGCGGCCGTCTGCCAGCTCACCGCGCCGTGCTCGGCCAGCGTCGCGGGGGCCACGCCCAGCACCCCGCTCTTGACCTCGTTGGCATAGGCCACCACCCCGCCCAGGAAATAATCCGAGCTCCCCGAGATCGCCACGATGGTCCCGGCGAGCAGGCCCCCGGTGCAAGACTCGGCCACGGCGAGCTGGAGGCCGCGCTGGCGAAGCTGCTCGCCCAGCGCGGAGGATAGCGCGTGCAGCTCTGGTTCGGATGGTGGGGAGGTACGGGACGGTGACATGGTTTTTGTCCTTCTTTGCCGTGCGGCCGTTGCTATGTTACAATGGCTGCGTGCATCTCGTGAACACCCGACTGCTTTCCAAGGAGGGCCAACATGCCAAAAGGATACGCTGGGCGCATTCTACACGTGGATCTGACCAACGGCAAGCTCGAGATCGAGCAGCCGAGCGAGGCGTTCTATCGCAAATACATGGGCGGCAGCGCGATGGGCACCTACTATGCGCTGCGCGACATCCCCAAAGGCGCCGACCCTCTCGGCCCGGAAAACGCGCTGATCCTGACCCTGGGGCCCGTGACGGGCCTGCCGATCTCGGGGAACAGCCGCGTCACCGCGACGGCGCGCTCCCCGCTGACCGACACCATCGGCGATAGCCAGGCCGGTGGCTTTTGGCCTGCCGAGTGCAAGGCGGCTGGGTTCGACGGCATCGTCATCAAGGGCAAGTCGCCCAAGCCGGTGTACCTCTGGCTGCATGACGGCGAGGCCGAGCTCCGCGACGCCGCCCACCTGTGGGGCAAGGTCACCGGCGAGGCGGAGGCCCAAATCCGCGCCGAGGTGAACGAGCCCAAGGCCGAGGTGTTGCAGATCGGCCCGGCCGGGGAAAAGCTGGTGCGCTTTGCCTGCCTGATCAACATGTGCACGCGGGCCAATGGCCGCACCGGCATGGGCGCGGTGATGGGCTCCAAGAACTTGAAGGCGGTGGCCGTGCGCGGGCACCAGCGCCCCGAGGCCGCTGACCCGGACAAACTCCGCGAGCTGGCTCGCTGGGGCGTGGAGAACGTCGAGGTCCGCATGGGGGCGATGCGCAAGTATGGCACGGCCAATACCGTCGGCGGCAACCAGAGCGCCGGTGGCCTACCTACCCGCAACTTTACCAGCGGCAGCTTTGACGAGTACGAAAAGATCAGCGGCCCCACCATGCTCAACACGATCCTGAAGGAGCGCGACACCTGTTTCGGTTGCGCTATTCGCTGCAAGCGCGTGGTGGAGATCAAGGACGGCCCCTTCCAGGTCGACCCGCTCTATGGCGGGCCCGAGTACGAGACGCTGGCCTCCCTGGGCAGCTATTGCGGCGTTTCGGACCTGGCGGCGGTCTCGTTGGGCAATCAGATCTGCAACATGTACGGCATGGACACCATCTCGGCCGGGGGCACCGTGGCTTGGGCCATGGAATGCTACGAGAAAGGCGCCCTGACCAAGGCCGATACCGGCGGCATCGACCTGCGTTTCGGCAACGCCGCGGCGATGGTGCAGATGCTGGAATGGATGGGCAAACGCGAGGGCTTTGGCGACCTGCTGGCCGAAGGCTCGGCCCGCGCCGCGACCGAGATCGGCAAGGGCACGGAGAAGTACCTCGTCACGTGCCACAAGCAAGAGTTCCCCGCGCACATGCCCAGGGTCAAGCGCACGCTGGGCCTGATCTATGCCGTGAACCCCTTTGGCGCGGATCACATGTCCCACGAGCACGATCCCAACTATGAGGAGAGCTATGAGGGGCACCGCAACGGGCTCTCCTCGCTGGGGCTGGCCGATCCGCAGCCGCCGCGCAGCCTGAACGCGGAAAAGGTCCGCTTCGCCCTCACCACGCAATGGGCCTATAGCTGCCTGGACACGGTGAACGTCTGCGATTTCGTCTGGGGCCCGACCTGGCAGCTTTACAGCATGAATCAACTGGTGGAGCTGATCCGCGCCGCCACCGGCTGGAGCGTCAGCCTGTACGAGCTGATCAAGCTGGGTGAGCGGCGGCTGAACATGCTGCGCGCTTACAACGCCCGGGAGGGGATCGATCGCAAGGACGATGTGCCGCCGCAGCGCATCTTTGAGCCACTGGAAGGCGGGCTAAGCGATAGCTGGGCGATGGATCGCGCCGAGCTGGCCCAGGCGTTCGACACGTACTATGAGATGGCGGGCTGGGATGTGGCCACGGGCACCCCCGGCCGCGCCAAGCTGGCCGAGTTGGGCGTCGAGTGGGTGGCGGACATAGTCGGGCTGTAGGCCGCGCCCGGCTGAGCGAACCCGTTCGGGGCCGACATACGCGCCATCCTATGGCCCGCCATCCTATGGCGCGCCATCCTATGGCGCGTATGCCGGCCCTTTTTCGTGCATGGCGTTGACAGGCGCGCCGTTTCGGCTACAATCCGCTTGGTCGGCCTGCACAGCCAAGAACCACCTCGGAGGTTACCATGAGCGATAGAACGGCGATCCTGCGCGAGCAGCTCAACCGCTTTGAGGCGCCAGCGCGCCAGGAAGCGCTGGCCGCACTGGCGAAGGCCTGGCGCACCGGCCAGGTGGCCGTGGCCGCCCCGCGCGAGGAGGGCAACCTCCATTGCCACAGCTTTTTCTCCTTCAACGGCTATGGCTATTCGCCGTCGGCGCTGGCCTGGCTGGCGCGGGAGCGCGGCTGGCGCGCCGTGGGCCTCGTCGATTTCGACGTGCTGGATGGCGTGGGCGAGTTCCTGGAGGCCTGCGACCTGGCGGCGGTGCGCGGCGTCGCCGGGCTGGAGACCCGCGTCTATGTCCCCGAGTTCGCCACGCGCGAGATCAACTCGCCAGGGGAGCCGGGGATCTTTTACCTGATGGGCATGGGCTTTACCCAGAGCGCGGCTCCCGCAGGTCGCCCCGCCCAGACGCTGGCGCAAATGCGCCACGCCGCCGAGTCCCGCAACCGCCAGATGATGGCCAAGCTCGCCGCGCACCTGGAGCCTCTCGCCGCCGACTATGACCACGACGTCTTGCCCCTGACGCCCAAGGGCAACGCCACGGAGCGGCACATGCTGGTGGCCTATGACGAGCTGGCCCGCCGGCGCTTCCCCGATCAGGCCGACTTGGCGGCCTTTTGGGCGGCCAAGCTGGGGGCGGACCCCGCCAAGGCCGCGGCCCTGGTGGCCGATTCCAACGCCCTGCGCGACGCCATCCGCTCCAAGCTGATGAAAAAGGGCGGCGTGGGCTATATGGCCCCCACGCCGGAGGCCTTCCCGCGCGTGCCAGAAGTTAACGAGATGATCATCGCTTGCGGCGCGATCCCCTGCGCCACCTGGCTGGATGGCCTCAGCGCCGGCGAGCAGAGCGAGGAGGAGCTGCTGACGCTCCTGATGGGCCAGGGTGTCGGGGTGTTGAACATCATCCCCGACCGCAACTGGAACTTTGCCTCCGCCGCCGAGCAGGAGCTCAAGGTGCGCAAGCTGTACGAGGTGGTGGACCTGGCGCGGCGACTGGACCTGCCGCTGATCGCCGGGACCGAGATGAACAAGTTTGGGCAAAAGCTGATCGACGATTTCGAGTCGGCGGCGCTGCGCCCGTTGCGCGAGGTGTTTATGGAGGGGGCCTATTTCCTCTACGGCCACACCCTGTTGCAGCGCGGCGCGGGGCTGGGCTACCAGAGCGCCTGGGCCAAGCGGCACTTGCCGGGGCGCAAGGAGCGCAACGCCTTTTACATCGCCCTCGGCCGGGCCGTGGAGCCGGGAGCGGAGAGCCTGCTCAAGCTGTGGGCGGTCGGCGGGGAGCTGGACCCCGACGGGCTGCTGGCCCTGGTGCAGCATGTCTAGGAAGCGCCGCGGCCGCCTACTCGGCGCCTTCGCGGCGACTTGACAGGGCTGGCGCCTGGGGTATAATATATTCGTGTTCAGGAATATATAGGCCTGAAAGGCCCTGGTTCGGAACAGGGCTTTTCTTGGCCGTCAATACATGCGTTATGTTGCATGCTTTTAGAAGGGGCGAGGCGTATGGCAAACACGATTCTGTCGCTGCTGCAATCCGGTCTGGGCAATCTGGCCGCGTATTTGGCGGCCCACGTGTTGCTCTGCCTGTTGCCGGCCTTTTTTGTCGCCGGGGCGTTGACGGCCCTGGTGCCTAAGGAGGCGGTCACGCGCTACCTGGGCCGCAGCGCGCCCAAGGTTATCTCGTATCCCGCTGCCGCGTTTGGCGGGTTCGTGCTGGCGGTTTGCTCTTGCACCATCATGCCACTCTTTGCGGGCATCTACCGCAAGGGCGCGGGGCTGGGCCCGGCCATCGCTTTTCTCTTTGTCGGCCCGGCCATCAATATCCTGGCCCTGGCCTATACCGGCGTGGCGTTGGGCATGGATATCGCCGTCGCGCGCATCATCCTCTCGGCGGTCTTTGGCATCGGCATCGGCCTGATCATGGCAATCATTTTCCGCAAGGACGATGCCGCGCACGAGAGCGAGGCCAGCAATGGCGTCTTTGCGGCCAGCGCCAAGGTTCCCGTGGGGGTATGGGTCTTTCTGGGGCTGCTCATCGCCCTGCTTATCGCCGGGACGCTGCAGGTGGGGTTGCTGACCAACCATTACGCCGAGCTCAACGTGCCCATCGGCGGCACGGACCGCTTCCAGGCAGCGCTGAACCGCCTGGTGCCCTTCGACGCGGCGCGCGGCGAGGAGGGCGTCACGGTGCAGGGCGCGGTCCTGATCGTGCTGCTGGCGCTCATCGGCGTCTCGGCCTGGTTCGGCCTGAACAAGGTGGACGAGGGGTATAACCGCTGGACCTGGGTGGCGCTGGCGCTCATCGCCCTGACCCTGGTGCTGGCGGCGGTGCGCATGATCCCGGGGGCCGAAAGCCTGCGCATCCAGCTCACCGGCAAGATGTTCGCCGTGGTTCTGGCCATGGCGGGAATCTGGCTGGCGGCGCGCCGCTACTTTGACGAGTATCAGCTCCAGGAGTGGCTCTGGGAGACCTGGCGGTTCGTCAAGCAGATCTTTCCTCTGCTCATCGTCGGCGTCTTTGCCGTCGGCGTGATCCGCGTGTTCATCAAGCCCGAATGGATCGAGGCGCTGGCGGGGAGCAACACGGTGCTGGCCAACCTGGTGGGCGTGCTCTTTGGCGTGTTCATGTACTTTCCCACGCTGGTGGAGGTGCCCATCGCCAACATGTTCCTGGGCCTGGGCATGCACCGCGGCCCGCTGCTGGCTTATCTGATGGCCGATCCGGAGCTCAGCCTGCAGAGCATCCTCATCACCGCTGGCATCATCGGCAGGCTGAAGGCCTGGACCTATGTGGCCTGGGTGGCGTTGTTCAGCACCCTGGCGGGGCTGCTCTATGGCGCCTGGGTGGACGGGGCGAGCCCCTGGCTGATCCTGCTGGCGCTCGTGGCCGGGATCGCGATCCTGACCTTGGCGCTCCGCTGGGTCGGCGCGCGCCAGGCGAAGCAATCGGCAACCTAATCACCCATCAGGAGGAGATATTCATGGAGATCAAGGTATTGGGCATGGGCTGCCCCAAGTGCAAGCGGCTGGAAGAAGTGACGCGTGAGGCGGTAAAGGAAGCGGGCGTGGAGGCCCATATCGTCCACGTAACCGACATGGCGGGGATCATGGCGTACCCGATCATGAGCACGCCCGGGCTGGTGATCGACGAGGAGCTCAAGTGCTCTGGTCGCCTGCCGCGCAAGGAAGAGATCGTCGCCTGGGTCAAGGGGGCCTGAGATGATCACCATCACGGTCTTTGGCACGACGCCGCCCTGCGCCAAGTGCAAGCGCGCTGAGCAGGAGGCGCTCAAGGCCGCGGCGCGGTTCCCTGGACAGGTGGAGGTGCGCAAGCTGGACGCCTTGGGGCCGGAAGCGCAGGCCTATGGCTTGATGGTCACGCCGACCATCGTCCTGGATGGTCGCGTTATCGGCACCGGCCGGGTGCTCCCGGCCGACCAACTGGCCGCCGAGATACAACGAGCGTTGGGGAGGTAAGGATATGGTCAGGCTGGAGGTTTTCAGCGGCGATCCGCCGTGCCCCGGTTGCGTGGCGATCATCGAGCTCGCCAAGCGGGTCAAGGCCAAATACGGCGACGACGAGCTGCAACTGGTGATCTACACCGGACAGGAAGGCATGCCCAAGTTCGAAGAGTACGGGCTGTTTTGCGTGCCGGCGGCGGTGGTCAATGGCAATATCCGCATCGAGGGCATGTGCCCCAGCGAGGCCACGCTCAACAATGCGCTGCGGGAGGGCGGGCTATGTCTCAAGTAACCATCGAGGCGTTTGTGTCGGTGCCGCCCTGCTCCGGCGGCGTGGCGGTCAAGCGCCTGCTCAAGCGGGTGGAACAGGATTTCGGCGACAAGGTCGAGATCATCATCTATACCGGCCGCCACGACAAGATGGCCGAATATCACATCAACAACGCGCCCGCCCTGGTGGTCGGCGACCTGGTCAAGTTTGTGGGCCTGGCTCCCAGCTATGAGAGCCTGGTGGGCGCGCTGGGCGAGGCGGGGCTGGAGTAGATCGGCGCGCCAGCGGACGCGAGTTTGGCTTTCTGGCAGGGCGTTGGTCACGACGCGGGCTCGGGGCCGATGAAAGACGAAGAGCTGTTGCATGGTTCTGCCATCGTGCGCATCCAGGACTGCATCGCCGACCCGGAAAAGAACCGGGTGATCGCCGAGCTATCCGACGACGTCTCGGCTGTATTCCCCTATCTCAATGCCGTGGCGCCCAATCTGACGTATAATCCGGGCGCGCACTCGGTGACCATCAAGCGGGGGACCCGGCTCCTCACTTTTTATCCTCACCTAGCCATCATGGCCAAAGTGGATGGGCGCGAGGACGCCGAGGCCCAACTGCGGTGGTTCCAAGACCTGGTCAACGATGTCTGGCAGCGACGGGCCGAGATCACCCCCTGCCACGAGCCGCGCAAGGTGCTGGGCTGGCTGGACGCTTATCTCCTGCTGCCCAAGCTCAACTGCAGGGAGTGCGGGCTGCCCACTTGCGTGGCCTTTGCCTTTGGGCTGCTGACGCAGGAACGCCGCCTCGAGGAGTGCCCGCGCCTCGCGGAGGCCCCATACTCCGAGGGTGGCCAGCGGTTGCGCGAGCTGCTGACCTGAACGCCAGGGCCAGCGCCACGAAGCGCCATTACCAGGCGCCCTTTGCGCCGCGAGAAGGTGAGCAACGCATCATGCATCCGCAAGACCTGGAACGCATCATCGCTGCGCTGTCAACTGAGCGCCTGCGGGCGGCGATCCTGGCGCTCGCGCAGCGCCCTGAGGCCGCTGGCCGCGATGCGGTGGGGGTGGCGGCCATCGCCAATCGGCTGGCCGCCGAGCTGGCCCAAGATCGCGAAAGGGCCACCTGGCCCTGGGAGCAGTACCTGCGCTTTAGCCAGGCCCTGCGCCGCGCCCTGGCCGGCGCCCCCGGCATGCGTTACGTCGAAGCGGAGCCCTGATGAGGGGGCGACTATGTCCTCCTGGAAGGAGGCGCTGATGAACAAGGCTGAGCTGGTCGCAGCCAAAGTGACGCCAGAGCGGGTGGCCCGCCTGGTGTACGCGCTGGAGCCGCAGCAACACCCCGCGAACCGGGGCTCGGTCTCGATCGGACAACTGATCGACGCGCTCTTGGCCCAGGAGGGGTATGCGGCCGAGGAGCGCGCCCCCTTCGAGGTGGCACTCACGCAGGCTATCGTGCAGGCGGCGAAAGACATCCCGGGCTTTGAGTTCGTCGACGGCGGCTGATGAGCGCCGGACACTATCCTGCTGGTAGCAGGATCATAGCAGGTGGCAAGAAGAGACCCTCCGAGACCCAGACGGTCTCGGAGGGTTTGGCTTACTTGGCTTTCCGGCTGGCCAGGGCGGCATCGAGCATCCCCAGCACATGCTCATCTTCGAGCGAGTAATACACCTTGCGGCCGTCCTTGCGGAACCTGACCAGCCCGGCGTCGCGCAGGGTGGCCAGTTGGTGCGAGACGGCCGATTGGGTCATGGCCACCACGCTGGCCAGGTCATAGACCGAGATCTCGCCCGGGCCCAGCGCGGAGAGGATGCGGATGCGGCTGGCGTCGGACATCCCCCTGAAGGCGTCTGACAGGCGCGTGGCGGTCAGGCCTTCGACCATCCGGGCCTGCGCGGCCCGGACCTTGGCGTCGTCCAGATGGTTCTCGTCGCATACGTCGCTCAGTCTCTTGGGCATATCTCGACTCCTTTCCGCGCTCGCAGGGCGCAGGGGCAGCACTCCTGCGCGCAGGGTGTGGGCTAATCCAGGGATAAGCTCATGATAGCCTATTCATTTGCCCTGTCAAGAGCCCGCGGCCTGCACGTGCACCAGATGAAAGTAATCGTCGCCATTGCCCAGGCTATCCAGCCGGAAATCCTCGCCCTGGCTGAATCCGTTGCGCAGGTACATGTCGTCCAGTTGCCAGGTCTGGGCTTTCCAGGTGAGCGAGTTCCCCTTTTGCACCGTCAGCGTTCGCTCGGTCCCGTCGTAGGTCTTGTAGCTCAAGCCCCAGGTGTCGGTGCCTTTGTCGGCATAGACCACGGTGATGGTGTAGGCAGCGGTCCCGCCGGCAGCCTTGGGCGTCTGGCCCCACTTGGGCCAGGCGTCGTTCACGTCGAGATAGAAGTAGCGGTTGCCCGTGGCCTCGTCGGTGCGCCGCAGCGAATAGTAGCCATATATCGCGCTGCTCAGCGATGCCGCCACCTCGGTCTCGAAGCGATAGTTGGCCGCCTCCCAGCATTCGGGATGGTCCTTGTTGACGCTCAGCGGGCGGATCAGCTCCAGCGTGCGCCCGCCAGGCGCGTTGATCCGCGAGAGCCAATAGCCCCAGTCCCTGTTGTCCTCGCCCATCTCCCATAGGCGCGGGACGCAAGAGGCCCCGTTCCATTCGGTCACGTCCACCGGCCACTGCGTGTCACGGAACATGATCCACACGCCCGGCGTGTTCTCGACGCTCTTGCCGAGGTACTTGTCGATAAAGTCCCACTGGTCATAGCCATGGAGGATGCCGTCCAGCGCCGCGATCTGATCCGGGATGTGCCAGCTCGTGGCCGAGTATGGAAAGTCGAACAGGTCGGCATGGTGCGCCAGGCCGTTCATCGTCGCCCAGTAGGTCTGGTGCGGCAGGGCGGCGAAATAGTGCTCGAAGGCGATGGGCATCGTGGTGCTGATGGGGTTGATCGTTTCCATCAGGCCCTGCCCGGCGACGCTCTGCTTGCCGTACTCGTTGGGCAGGTCATAGTTCAGGGTGTTGTGTTTGACGCCGATCTTGGGCGTGTAGGTTTGGGCCTTTTGCGTGGTGGCCAGCCGCTCATAGCTGCGCCCGCTGTTGATAAAGTAGAGCGGCTTGGTGGGGAAGGCCTGGCGGTAGATGTCCATCAGCCGCAGGGTCCAACGCCCGAACTCGCCGCCCATGTCAAAGTCCACCCGGTGGCCGCAGTGGTTAAAGCTGGAGATCAGCTCGCCATACAGGCCGGTGCAGATCCAGACCGAGTTGACGCGCGGGTCGTCGTTATAGCGCTGGCCCAGGGCCAGGATCATGTCCTTGAGCTGCTCCTCCCACACCGGGTCGCCCCAGCGCGGCGCGCCCACGGGCTCGCACGTCCCCGTGCCGTCCACGTCCTGGACGTAGCCCACATAGTTGCCATTGATCTGCGGCGCGTTGGGGATGTAGCGCTGATAGATCCATTCCGGCGTGTGATCCATGCCGATGCCGGGGTACAGCTCGATGCTCAGCGCCACCGGCTTGGGAATCAGCTCGCCGGTCTCGAGCTCGATGCTGTAGGAGGCGGCCTTGGTCAGATAGCTGTCGATGAGGCTCCAGTCGAACCGGCCGGGGCCGACGTGAATCGCGTCCCAGGTCCACCACATCCAGGCGCCCAGCGGGCCGTATTCCGGGCGCTCGCGGCGATAGTCGCGGTTCTGATAGTCGTACATCACGTAAACCACCGGAACCACCGTGGGGTAACCGGGCGGAAAGTGCCCGGTCAGCGCGGCGGCGGGCTCCTGTTCGGCGAGGCCGGCCACGCGCGCCGCGGCGGTCGGGCCCTGATACGAGAGGGTCAACTTGGGCCGCCAGGAGGGGTTCCAGTGTTCCGCCGAGGCAAAGGCGAACTCGGTGGCCACGTCGCCGCTGCCGCGCAGCACCACCCCCTGGTTGGCCGCGGGGTTCGCTAGCCAGGCCTGCGCCAGGGCGGTCACATCCCATTCGTACCAGGCGTTGGCCGAGCTCACGTTGGCGCTGGCCACGGGCTGCTCGGCGCGGTCGCTGGCAAGGTCGTTGCAGCCAGGCACGGCCCAGGCCTCGCTGGCGGCGGCTTGCTGCCAGGTGGCCGCGGCCACGCTCCAGGGGCGAAAGACCTGATACGCCGCTACGTTGATGGGCCGCACGCCCGGCAGTGTGGCGTAAAGCGAGAGCGTGGCGCGGGTCACCGTCGCGCCGGCGGGCAGGCCGGATAGGTCAAATCGCAGCAGGGGAGCGCGCGCATCGTCGGAGCGGCAGCTCAGGTCGCCTAGCCGCCCATAGTTGGTGGCGGACGTCCAGCGATCCAGGAAGGTATCCTCGGCGCCCGTGTAGCTGTTGGACCCATACTGGAGGGCCAGTGTGGTCGGTTGCGCCGAAAGGGTGGGTGTCCGCGTCGGCGTGGCGGTGGCCGCCGTCGTCGTGAGCGTGTTCGTCCGGGTGGGCGTGCTGCCGAGGGTGGCCGTGGCCGTCTGCGTCGGCGTGAGGGTCGGCAAGGCGGTCCGGGTGGCGGTGGGCGGCACGGGAACGCCGCTTGGGTGGTAGGCGATGCTCAGCGCCGGGCGCAGCTCCACGACCCAATCCTCGCTCGAGCCAAAGACATACTCGGCCGAGACGTTGCCATAGGCCTTCAGAACCAGGCCATAGTTCGCTCCGGGGTTGCTGACCCAGTGCTGCGCCAACGCGAGCAGGTCGAGCTCATACCAGGCGTTGCCGCCCTGGACCGTCACGGTGGCGCTGGCGGCGCTGGCGCGGTCGCTGCCCAGCGCGTTGCATCCCGCCGTTCCCCAGAGAGTCTGGAAGGCGGCCTGTTGCCAGGTGGCGCGGTCGGGGTTCCAGAGCCGGAGCACCTCATACGCGCCTATCTCGATGGCGTTGCC
>JAAYEA010000017.1 GCA_012689325.1 Chloroflexota bacterium | reverse complement strand
TCGCCGTGCGGCCGGCTATCAGGCGCTGCCGCGGCATGCCATGGCGCATCTATGGCCTAGCGGCCTTGTCCAGCACCCGCTCGGCGTAAACCAGCATCGCCGCCGAGAGGAACTCGGCCAGCCCGGCGCGGTATTTCTCATAATGCGCGCGGAACTCGGGATGATCCACATACATCGTCGCCAGCCCGCGATAGACCTCGCCGCCGCAAGGGTAAAAGTGCTCCACCCAGGCGTGGTGGCGGGCCACCTGCGCCTGCACCTCAGGGTCGCTCGGGTCGCGCCCCACCAGCGCGGCCAGCGCCTGCGTCACCGCCTCGCCCTCTGCGCCCACGGCTTTCCACTCCTCCTTGCTCATCTGCTTCGCCTTGCGCTCCGATGCCTCCACCCGCTCGACGCCATAGCGCTCCCGCGCCTCGCGCCGGTAACGCTCCCGCGTCTCCTTGCTAAAGCCCTCGTACAGCTCGTCATCCGTCAAACCCATGGTGCCCTCCCTCAGTCTCTCGATCGTCCGGTCGATGGTGCCCAGCAAGCGCGAGAGCCGCTCCATGCGCTGCTCGACCATCTGGCGGTGGCGCTGCAGCGCCGTCACCTGGTCGAAATCCGGGTCGTCCAGCACCTGGCGCACCTCGTCCAGCGGCATCTCTAGCTCTTTGAAAAAGAGGATCTGTTGCAGCCGCAGCAGGTCCGCCTCGCCATACAGCCGATAGCCCGCCGCGGTCCGGGACGTCGGCTCTAGGAGCCCGATCTGGTCATAGTGGTGCAGCGTCCGCACGCTGACCCCCGCCATTTTCGCCAGTTGCCCGATGGTATAAGCCCTCACGCTCACCTCCGGCGGCCATTATACACCCTGACGTAACGTCAGGGTCAAATCGGCCCCCGCGCCCATTTGCGCGCTTGGGGCTGCCGCGCCAGTGATGTATAATGGGGCCGCAGACACCCTCAGGAGAGATGAACATGACGTTTGACCTGAAGGCCTTTTGGGAAGAGAACCGCCGCTGCTCCGATCGCTTCACCACCGACAAGCCGCGCCTGGCGCTGAGCCTCGGCATCGGCGAGGACGTGATCAAGTCCGTGGCGGGCGTCACCAACCACCCGCGCTTTTACAAGGACTATGCCTATCAGCAGCGGGTGCGCGCGCAGGCCGGCGAGATCATCGAGCGCGAGACGGGCATCGCCATCGGCCCCGCTATCAACGCCGGGTCGGTGACCTTTGCCTCCCTCTTTGGCGGCGAGGTCGTCTACCCCGATAACGCCCCGCCCTGGATTCGCCCGGTGATCCACCACCAGGACGACATCCGCGCGGCCATCCGCCGGGTGGACGGCGCCGACCTGCGCACGCTGGGCATCATGCCCTGGTGGCTCGAATGGCGCCAGCGCATCCTGGACGAGTACGGCGTGGACATGACCACCGGCTATTCCTTCCATGGCCCCGCCACCATGTCCGCCATGCTCTGCGGCACCACCCGCTTTCTCTACTTTGTCTATGACTATCCCGAGCTGATGCGCGAGCTCTACCGCGCCATCGAGGAGACCGGGCTGCGCTTTATGCGCGAGATGCGCGAGTTCATGGGGCTGTCCATGCGCGGCATGGGCGTCTATGACGACGACTCGGCGCTCCTCTCGCCCAAGCTCTTTGCCGAGTACGAGTACCCGGTGCTGGAGCGGTGGTACGCCGCCTTTTGCCCCGACCCCGCCGACCGGCGCTACTTCCACTCCGATGGCGACATGTCGCACCTGCTGGACCTGCTGCGCCAGTTGGGGGTCAGCCACGTCAACCTGGGGCCGCAGGTGGACCTGCTGCGCATCCGCGAGCGCATGCCGCGCACGGTGATCCACGGCCACATCCCGCCCTTCCTGGTGCGCAACGGCAACCCTGACGAGATCGCCGCGCTGATCGCCCGCCAGTTCCGGCAGGTGGGCCACGATGGCGGCATGGTGGTGGAGACGGCGGGCAGCCTCAACGAGGGCACGCCGCTGGAGAATATGCGCGCCATGATGGTCGCCGTGGACCGCCATTGCCGCTTCGACGGCCGGGGGTAGAGGGGCTCCATGATCCACCTGCAAGACCTCCTGGCCGCCACCGGGGGCCGCGTCCACGGCGCCGTCCACGCCGACCGCTTTGCGGGGTTTGCCTACGACTCGCGCATCGCGCAGCCGGGCGACCTTTTTCTGGCGGTCAAGACGGCCCGCGCCGACGGGCACGACTATATCGCCCACGCCTGCCAGCAGGGCGCCGCCGGCGTCCTCTGCGAGCGCCCCCCCGACCTGGGCGGCCAGCCGGTGACCTGCGTGGTGGTCAGCGATGTGCGCGAGGCGCTCACCGACTGGGCGCGCTACATCCTGCGCAAATACGCCCCCGAGGTGGTCTGCATCACCGGCAGCGCCGGCAAGACCACCACCAAGGAGGCGGTGGCCGCCGTGCTCGGCGCGCGCTACCAGGTCTTCAAGAACTATGGCAGCTTTAACGACCGCTACGGCCTGCCCATCGCGCTGGGCCAGCTTGCCCCCGAGCACCAGGTGGCCGTGCTAGAGATCGCCTCCGACCACTATGACGAGATTCGCGAGCTGGCCCACATCGCCGGGCCGCGCCTCGGCGTGATCACCGCCGTGAGCGCCGCCCACACCGCCACCCTGGGCTCGGTGGAGGACATCGCCCTGGAGAAGGGGCGGCTGGTCGAGGCGCTCCCCGCCGACGGCTGGGCCGCGCTCAACGCCGACGACCCCCGCGTGCGGGCCATGGCGGCGCGCACCCGCGCGCGGGTGATCTATTACGGGCTCGGGCCCGCGGTCCGCGACCTGGGCGGCGC
>JAAYEA010000153.1 GCA_012689325.1 Chloroflexota bacterium | reverse complement strand
GGTCGAAAGGCGCGCCGGTGCAGGCGCACTCGGCGTAATAGTCGTGCGCCGCCTTGATGCGCGGGTACAGGTTGTGCTTGGGCGGGCAGAGCTGATAGGAGACCTCGTTTTGCAGGTAATGGCCCCAGACCTGCGCACCCCAGAAGAAACCCAGGTGCTCCGGGTTGGCCGGGTCGATGCCGTGCTCCAGGGCATCCTCCACGTTCAGGCTGTGCCGCTCGCGGTTCTCCAGCGCGGCGGGCTGGTCCAGCGCGATGGCCTGGATCGTCGGCGGGATGCGGTAATCGCTGGCGGCCAGCAGCGTCGCCCCGATGCTCATGGCGTCCTCGCGGGAGCCCTGGCCCCAAAACACCCAGCTCGAGACGCTGGTCGGCTCGCGACGCGGGTTCAGCAGGAAGCGGGTGTAGGTGCGCCCGTGGGTGGAGCCGAAGGTACCCCGGAACGAGTTCAGCGCCACGTGCAGCAGGACGAGGTCGATGACCAGGCGCGCCCGGCGCCGTAAGTCGGCGTCCTCAGCGTACTCGCTCAGGTTCACCAGGGCGATGAGGTCCTCGTCATAGTAGCAATTCGAGTTCCACTCGCTGAACCCTAGCCGGAAGCGCCACTCCAGCCAGAGCGCGATCTTGGCGTGGGCGTGCTCATAGTGCCAGCGCCCGCCGCGGCCATCGTTGCCAAAGATGCGGTCGGGGAAAAGCTGCGCGGTCAGCAGCTCGTTGCTATGGTGGATGATCTGGTGGTTCTCGGTGCAAAAGCACATATGCTCTTCGCCCGGCTCATCGAACCAATAGATGTTGTCCACCGCGGTCTGCTCGATCTCGGCGCGCAGCGCCGGCGAGAGGAGCCTGCTCTTGGTGTAGCGATAGAGCATCCGCATCAGCGCCGTCTGGCCAAAGTCGCCGCAATCCAGGCGCCGTCGCATCCAATCCAGCGTGGCGCGGATGTTGGCCTCGTCCAGCGCCGGAGCCGCCTCGCCCTGCCGCTCTAGCTCCAGCTTGGGGATCTCCCAGAAGGCGCTGGTGGCGCCGCGAAGAAAGCTATTCTTGTAGATGGGGCGCTCGCGAGCCTCCCCCGCTAGAAAGCGCAGCAGCTCCAGCCGCGCCGCTTCGGCATCGTGGATCGGTCGGTTGGCCGTCATGGTCGCACCTCCGTAGCGCGCAGATCGCTTATCGTGTATCGCGGATCGCCAGTGGGCAGCAGGCTGCGGGATCCTAGCCGCCCCCGGGGCTGGCGCGCAGGTGCCGCGTTGCTACCCCTCGGCCGTCTCGCCCGCTTCGGCGAACTCGCCGCGGGGCGTGCGGAAGTAGAGCCAAAAGAGCGCCGTGCCCGCCAGGGTCAGGGCCGCCGCCGCCAGGAACAGCGGCTTGTACCCCGCCGCGCTGATCACATAGCCCCCCGCCGCCGCCAGCGCCATCCAGCTCAGCCGCCGAGACGTGCTCAGCGTGCCGGACATGGTCGCTCGCCAGCGCGGCTCGACGATCTCCATCTGGTAGACGTTGATCGCCGGCGACGAGATGGAAGCGAACGCCGAGATGCCCACGCGCCCGGCCAGCGCCGCCAGCCAGTGCGGCACCAGCGCCAGCGGCAGCATGGAGAGCGCCACCCCCAGCGAGCTGCCCGCGAAAACGCGCGCGTTGCCCCAGCGCCGCGCCAGCCGCGGCATGATCATCGCCGCCGCCGCCGAAAGGAGCTGCACGACGCCGAACAGCAACCCGATGCTCGCCGTGGAGACGCCGAGCTCTTTGTCCAGATAGACGTTATAGAAGGTCTTGCAGACGCCGACGGTGGACGTTTCCAACAGCAGCGCCAGGGAGAAGATGACGATGAGCGCCCACGGCGCGCGCTCAGGGCCGCGGCGCTCGGCGCGCGCCGCCCGCAGCTGGGCCTCCGGCTCGGCCTTGGTGCGCAAGATCAGCCACGCCGCCGGGAGCGACAGCCCCGCCGCCAAAAGCAGCGTAACCCTGTAGGGCGCGGGGTCTTCCCATGCTACGCTCATCACTGGCGCCAGCAGCTCCGGCAGCGCCCCGCCCAAAAGGCTCCCCCCAAAGCCAGCCACCTGCGACACGACCACCTGCACCGCAAAGACCGGCGCCCGCTCTTCCGGCGCGGTGATGCCCACCACAAAGGGCACCTGCGCCACGAAATAGGTAGCCATGCCGACCTCGCAGAGCACCCAGACCAGCACCAACATCGGCGGATGGACAGCCTGTGGGAGAAACTCGACCAGGGGGAAGAGCCCGTAGAACAGCGCCCCCACGGCCATCCCGGCGAACATGGCGCGCCGCACGCCCCAGCGGGTCGCCAGCGCGCCCGCCGGCAAGCCAAAGAGCGCCGTGGTGAAAAGCCCCGCCGAGTTGATCAGCCCCACGAACTCGGTGTCATAGCCCAGCCTCAGGAGATAGAGGTTGAACAGCACCGGGTAGATGCCCATCGTCAGGGCAAAGCCAAACAGGCTGGTGGAGGCCAGGAAAAGCCGCACGTCGCGGCTGAACCGGCCCCAGGTGCGCAGATAGGTTGCGATGTCGCTTGCCTCCGACCAAGGTGCGGCCGCTAGAGCTGCCGCTGGCGGATGTCTTCCAGCGCCCGTTCATAGACCTCGTAATGCTCGCCCTCGGCCTCGTCCGGGTCCACCAGCTTCAGGTACATCCCTTGATCGGGGCGGCTGCCGGAGAGGACCCGCCGGCTCTCGCGGATCGTGCTGTCGGGGCTGTGCCAGCGCACCTCGCCCTCTTGCAGCAGGATATACTCGCCGGCGTGGCGGTCCACCAACTCGCGCTGATGATCGCGGTAATAGAGCGCTTGCTCGGCGGTGGTGCGCCGCCAGCTCACCACCATCTCGCGAGGGTCGGTGACCTCGGCATGGAACTCGGCCACCGGGGCCCGCACCTCGGACTGGAAATCGATCTCGTCCAAGTTCACCGTGCCAAAGCCAGCCTCGGCCGCGCAGGCCAGCGCGTTGCGATCGCGGTGGAAGGGGGGCGTCAGCCAGTCCGCCCGCGGGTCCACGCCCATCAGGTGCGCCCCGCAAGCATCGGTGGAGATGATCTGGTCGCCCGCCATCAGCGTGTCGGCGATGCGAGGCTCGCCGCCCCACTCGCGCCCGGCCTGGGCCACCAGCCCGTCCACGATGTTCAGTGCGGGGTCGAACAAGCGCCCCAGGTCGGCCAGCAGATAGGGCATGCGCACCAGGTGATGGAAATACTGCCGCGAGCGGCCGAGCGGCTCCTGAGGGGTCAGGCCAAACAGGTTCTTGAGGCAGAGGGTCACGCCCATGAAGGCGTGGTTCTTCATCTTTTGCACCGAGACAAAGGCATCGACCTCTTTGGCGCCCTCCGGCAAGAGGAGCTGGCGGAACATCTGCCCGCCGCCGGGGACCGCATAGGTCTTGTGGGGCGGCCGGTTGCCGTCCACAAACTCGACGCCGAACTCGCGCAGGAGCGGCAAAAGGGGCATCCCATAACCCAGCTCGGGGTGCTGCTCGCGGCTAAAGACACTGATCTCGCTGCAAACCAGCTCGGCGCTGGTCCGCTCGCGGAGCAGGCGCAGCGTAGCCCGCGCCACCGAGGTGCTCACCAACTCTTGCAGTTGCCCCTCAAAGTAGCGCAGCTTGTCCGGGTCCCAGGCCTGGTTGAACTTGATGCCGATACGGCGCGCGGTCTTGAGCTTGGCCCAGGCCCGCTCCAGCGGGGCGGTGGCCCGAGCCAGCGCGGCATAGACCTCCTCATCGCTGGCGCGGTGATCGCAATGAACGGCACGAACCTGATCGCGAGACATAGGCTACTGATCCTCTTTCCGGCCGCCTGCGGCCAAGGATGGT
>JAAYEA010000152.1 GCA_012689325.1 Chloroflexota bacterium | reverse complement strand
TCGATTTTTCGCTCTTGACAAAACCGCGCATCTACGGTAGAATGAAAGCAACTGATATGCCGATTTTTTCTCGCAACTTGTATTTCGGCTCAAGGGAGTCCATGAAAACACCGCCGCCCGCGACATCGCTGGCCGTTGGGGAGACCCGGCTGGAGGCAGCCCCGGCGGCGCTCGCCACGCTGGGAGCGCGCGCGTGCTTTGTGTTGGTGCTGCACGACCCCAAGACCCGCGTGGGCGCCATGACCCACCTGCAAGCCAGCAACGGCGGCATGTTGGGCCACTACCTCAAGCTGACGATCCAGCGGCTGCTGGCCGAGATGCACGGCGCGGGGTGCGCCCGCAACCGGGTGCAGGCCCACGTCATCGCCGACGAGGCGACCCCCGCCCACACGCTGCGCACCATCAGCGGGACGCTGCGCAGCCAGGGCATCGAGCGGATCAGCCTGAACACCTCGGGCGGCGCCGGGCGCGCCATTCGCTTCGAGCTGAGCACCGGCCAGGTCTCCGTCCAGGAGGCCGCGCGCCCCGAGGGGATCAAGGACATCAAGGAGCTGGCGGTGCTGCTGGGCAGCCAGCTCTTGGACCTGCACGCCTTGCAGAAGGAGCAGCCCGCCGCGCAGCCGGGGCTGCCGCTGGCCCGGCTGCTGCAACAGATCGCCGACACGGCGGCCAGCGCCTTGGGCGGGGCGAGCTGCCTGGTGGCGCTCTCCGCCAGCGACCCCGCCGAGCCAGGCTTGCAGGCCGCCTCGCGCAGTTGGGCACTGAGCGCCAGCGGCGCCGACGGCGCGCTCCGGCAGCGGCTGGCCGCCTGGGCCGCCAGCCGCCGCGCCCCCACCCTGGTCAAGAACTCGCAGCGCGACCCCGAGCTGGCCGCGCTCTCCCCCCGCCCCCTCTCGCTGCTGAGCGTCCCCCTGGGCGAAGGGGAGCCGCCGCTGGGCGTGATCTGCGCCAGCTATCCGCTGGCCGGGGCCTTTAGCGACGAGAACCTGCAAATGCTCCAGTTTTTCGCCCACCAGACCGCCATCGCCATCGGCAACGCGCGCACGGTGCAGCGGCTGGAGGCGCGGGCCCGCGAGATGGAGGCGATCATGCAGGGGATCGCCGATGGCATCGTGGTGGTGGACCCCGAGCTGCGGCTGGTGATGGTGAACCCCGTGGCCAAGGAATACCTGGATATCGGCGCCAACTGCGCGCCGGGGGAGGGCTTTCCCGCCCGCTCGCCGCTGGCGCGGCTATTGCTGCAGGCGCTGGAGCGGGGCACCTGCGTGGGCGAGGCCCAGGTGGAGACGCGGGGCCACGGCCACATCATTTGCCAGGCGATGGTCTCCCGCGTCACCGGCGCCGACGGCCGCCCGGCGGGGCTGGTGGCCGTGCTGCGGGACATCACCGAGCAGCGGCGGATGGAGCAGATCAAGTCCAACCTCCTCTCCATCGTCTCCCACGAGCTGCGCACGCCGCTCCATTCCATCAGCGGCTTTGTGGATATCATCCTGATGGGCAAGACCGGCGAGCTGACCGAGCTGCAGCGGGACTTTTTGACCACGGTCAAGCGCCAGTCGGCCCAGTTGCAGAACATCATCAACGACCTGCTCGAGTTCACCCGGCTGGAATATGGGCACATCAAGCTGACCACCGAGCCGGTGCGGCTGCGCGAGATCGCCGACCACGTGCTGCACAAGCTGGCGGTGCTGGCCGACGAGCACCGCATCCAGCTCGGCAACGACGTCCCGGAGGAGCTGGTGGTGGAGGGCGACTCGGTGCGGCTGGAGCAGGTGCTCACCAACCTGGTGGACAATGCCTTCAAGTTCACCCCGGCGGAGGGACGCGTCACGGTGGGCGCAGCGGACCTGGGCGCCGAGGCCGAGCTGTGGGTGACGGATACGGGCATCGGCATCGCCCCCGAGGACCAGGACAAGATTTTCGAGATGTTCTACCAGGTGACGGAGGGCTCCAACGGGGCGCGGCGAGGCGCGGGGTTGGGCCTGGCCATCTGCAAGCACATCGTGGAATGCCACCAGGGGCAGATTTGGGTGGAGAGCGAGCAGGGGCGCGGCAGCACCTTCCGCATCGTGCTGCCCAAGCGGCTGAACCGCGGCGAGGAGCTGGCGCTGGACTTTGCCCACCTGGAGCGGACCGCCCCCGCGGTGATGGCTCGCCCGGCCGCCTCTGCGCGGCGCGAGGCCCCCGTCCC
>JAAYEA010000151.1 GCA_012689325.1 Chloroflexota bacterium | reverse complement strand
TGGATATCGCCGCCAACGCCCGGCCCGGGCCGCGCGGCTTTCGCCTGCTCACCACCCGGGGCGTCGCCAACGGCGCGGCCTGCGGGCTCCAGTTCACGGTGCTGCCCGGCGGCTCGGGCTATGGCGACCACCTGAGCAGCGGCATCGGGGGGGAGCTGCTATGAGCGCCCCTGGCGGCGTCCGCCGCGCCGTATGGAGCTTTTGGAGCCGCCCCTTCCAGGCGCGCCATCACCAGGTGTGGGCCAGCCCCAAGCACCACCTGCTGGCCTGGATCCTGAGCGTGGAGACGGCGCGGCAGCATTACGCCGAGACCGCCCTGGTCGCCGACGAGCCCGGCGCGGCCCTGCTGGTAGACGGGCTGGGGCTGCCCTTCGGGGAGGTTTCCACCGCGTTGGAGGCGCTGGGCGAGGCGGACGCGGACTGGTGGGTACTGGGCAAGCTCTACGCCTATCGCGCCCAGAGCGAGCCCTTCGTGCACCTGGATAGCGACGTCTTTCTCTGGAAGCCGCTGCCCGAGGAGCTGCACCGGGCGCCGGTGCTGGCCCAGAACACGGAGCAGTTCCCCTTCGTGGGCTCCTGGTACCGGCCCGAGACGTTCGACGCGGCGGTGCGGGCGGTGGAGGGCTGGCTGCCGCCCGAGTGGGCGTGGTACGTGGCCCAGCGCAGCGGCGAGGCGCTCTGCTGCGGCATCCTCGGCGGCGCCGACGTCGGGTTCATCCGCCACTATGCCGACGGGGCGATCCGCCTCATCGAGCATCCCGCCAACCAGCCCGCCTGGCGGGCCATCGGCTCCAAGGTGGGGGACAATATCCTCTTTGAGCAGTACTATCTCTCCGCCTGCCTAGCCTACCACGCCCAGCATGAGGGCTCGTCTTTCCACGGCGTCTATGCCCGCTGCCTCTTTGGCTCGGCGGCGGAGGCGTTCACCCCGGACCGGGCCCGGGAGGCGGGCTATACGCACCTGATCGGCGGGGCCAAGCGAAACGAGGCGCTGGCCCAGCGGCTGGAGGCCCGCGTCGCCCGGGACTATCCGCAGCAATACCAGCGCTGCCTGCGCTACCTTGCCAGCGGCGCGGGAGGCTTGCCATGAGCGAGCGAACCGTCCGCAACGCGGCCAGGCGCTACCGAATCGGGGGGAGCCGCCTGGCGCCCGACCTGCCCCTCGCCGGCGCGGACCCACGGGCGCGCCCGGTCTACGGCTGCCGCCAGCAGGTCTCCGCGGCGGAACTGACCGAGGGCCAGGCGTATTTGCGCGCGCTGTGGCGCCAGCACAACCGGCTGAGCCACGGGCCCGGCGTCGCCTGGGGGCTGGAGGTGTTCCCCGCCGCCAGCGCCGCCGATGGGACGCCCCGCGTCCGCGTGACCCGCGGCTACGCCCTGAGCCCCCTCGGCGACGAGATCTATGCGCCGGAGGACCAGGTGGTGGCGCTCGATTGCGAGCCGGCGGGACAGGACCGCTGCCGGAACCTCGCCGCCGGCCCGGTCAGGCGGGTCGTCTACCTGGGCATCCGCCTCGCCGAGCGGCCCGTCTGCCCGGCGCCCCTGTATGCGGACCCCTGCGACCCGCTGCCGGCCTGCGAGCCGCGCCGCGTGGAGGCGGGCTGCGAGATCGCCTGCCTGGCCGAGCCGCCGCCCTGGTCGCCCAGGACCTGCCAGCATTGGGCCGACGCGCTGGTCTGCCACCGTCCGCCGCCCGCGCCGGACGCGCTCGATCCGCTGCGCGCGTGCCCTCAAGAGGACGGCTCGCCCTGGGTGGTGCTCTGCGAGCTCGAGCTGGACGCCCGGGGCCAGGTCAGCGAGATCGGCTATGGGCCGCGGCAGCGGACCTACGCCAGCCAGCTCCTCGGCGAGCTGGCGCGCTGCCTGGCCGCCGCCGGATGAGGCGAGGAGGCGCATGGAGAGGCCCGACGAAGGAACCGGCCCCCGCCTCACCGTGGAGCGCCTGACCTGCCGGATCACCTTGCCGGAGGGGCTGGCGCTCCCGCTGGCCGCGCGCGAGCGGATCGTCCGCATCGCCGAGCGGGAGCTGCCGGGGGCCTGCGCCAAGCTCCTGGACCGCCTGCCCGACCAGGGCGCCGTCTACCGCATCCGCCGCCTGCAACTGGACCTCTGGGCCAACCTGGAGGAGGCGCTGGAGGCGCAGATCGCCGAGCGCTGGGCGAGCCTGCTGGTGACCGGCGCGGCGCGGGCCATCGCCCGGGGTCTCCCCAGCCAGGTGCGCCGGTTCGACTCCGCGCAACACCTAGTGGCCAGCTTCTTGGGGGACTTGGTGGACGGGAGCGCCTGGAGCCAGTGGTATTATGACGAGTTCCGGGCGCTGGAGCCGCTGCCCCTGCCGCGGCTCGCCCTGGAGCTGCTGGCCCCGCGCCCCGGCTGGATCGCCCCCACCCTGCGGGCGCTGGGCGAGCGCGGCCGCCTGGACCCGCTGCTGGAGCGCTGGGGCGAGCGCGAGATCGCCGCGCTCTGGCGGGCGCTGGGCTTTCCCGGCGCCCCGGCGCTGGCCCCGCGCGCCGCCGAGGAGATGCCCGCGCTGCGAGCGGCCTGGGAGGCCGCCGCGCTCTCGGGCGGCGCCGATGCCGACGCCCGGGCCCGGGACCGGCTGCGGCTCTGGCTGGCGCTGGCCGAGCGCGACCCTTCCCGCGCCCTGGACCCCGACTTCGGCGCGCTGGCCCACGCCGCCGTGGAGCTGGCGAGCTGGCTGCGCGAGACGCCCGAGCTGGCGCCGCTGCTGTGGATAGAGACCGCGCCCGATCCGGCGCTCGCCCGGCGCTCCCCCTGGTGGCCCGAGCTCGCCGCCTCCCCCGCCGGGCGCCGGACGCTGGCGCAACTGGCGGCGGTCGTGCGGGGCCGGGCCGAGCCCGCGGCCCGCGCGGACGGCTGGGCGCTGGCCAGCCCGGTGGGCGGGGCGTTCCTGTTGGTCCCCGCCTTGGCCGAGCTGGGGCTGTGGGCGCGCTGGCGGGACGAGTTGGGCGAGCCCGCCGCCCGCCGCTGCCTCTTTATCCTGGCGCTCAAGGCGCTGGGGCGGGAACGGGCCCCGCTGCACCAGGGCGATCCCTTGCTGGCCGCCCTGGCCGGGCTGGACGAGCCGCCCGTCGCAGACCTGCGGCGCGCGCCCGAGCCCGATGGCCCCGCCGGGGCCTGGGCCTGGCGGCTGCCCGCCGCCGGACGCTGGCAGGCGCCGCGGTTGCAGGCGGCGATGGTTGGGAAGCTGCGGGTTATCCGGGAGGGGACGACGGGGTGCTGGCTGGGCGCCTGGCCCGGCCCGGCGCCCGACCCGCGCGCCGTGATCGACGGGTGGCCGGGGCTGGCCGGCGCGCCGCTGGCGGAGCCCGATGCGGCCGCCCAGCAGGCGCTGGAGGCCGAGGCGCGCCACCTGCAATTGGGCCAAGGGCTGGGCTATCCCTGGCTGACGCCCTCGCTGGATGCGGCGCTCTCCGCCGCGGCCTCGCTGGCGCTGCGGCGGCTGGCGGCGATGCTGCCCGGCCTGGGGCAGGCCAGCCCGGCCTATCTGGCCCGGCAGTTCCTGGCCCAGCCGGCGACCCTGCGCGCCGGAGGGGACGCCTGGACCGTGCGCTTGAGCGGCGGCCCGCTGGCGGTGGTGTTGCGCCTCGCCCCCCTGCCCGAGGTGGTGGAGGCGCCCTGGCTGCCGCGGCCGCTGCGCCTGACCCTGGCGCGGGAGGGCTAGGCTGGCCTTCGCGGAACCGGAGGCCTGGACCAGGGCAGGGCGCCCGTTAACACCGCCAGCGATCCAGCGTCATCTCGACCGCGTCGATGTCCCGCTCCAACTCGCTCTGCACGCCGCCGAGCAGCCGGTGGAGCTGCTTGAGCTGCGCCAGCACCCGGGGCAGCGCCCGCGTCTCCGCCTCGCCCGCCGGGGCGCGCGCGTCCAGCCGGTCGGCGCGGATCGCCTCGTAGAGCCGGGCCGTGGCTCGGGACGGCTCGACGTCGAGCTCTGCCCGCAGCGCCGTCGCGCAACGGCGGTACTGGCGCAGCGCTTCGCTGCGGTCGCCCGCCAGGTAGTACAGCCGCATGACCTGGCGATGGGCCCGCTCGTGCGCCCGGTCGTAGCTCAGGATCCTGTTGGCGTAAGCCAGCCCGGCCTCGTACTCCTGGCCCGCCTCGCAGCATTGCACCAGCTTGTCCAGCATCGCCAGGTACAGGTTCTGCAGCCGCTCGCGCTCAAAGAGGCACCAATCCTCATAGCAGCCTTCCAGCAGGTCGCCGCGATAGACCTGCGCCGCCCGCCGGAGCGCCTCGGCGCAGTCGGGCGGGAGCTGGTTGCCCGGCCGGCCCCGCGCCGACTCGGCGGCCTCCTCCAACACGGCGACGTCGATCCACAGGTCCAGGCCGGGATTGAGCTGGATCCAATCCGGCTCGGCCAGCAGCAGCGGCTCCGCGGAGCCGTCCAGGTGCTCCTGCACCGCCGAGTTGATCTGCCAGAGCGCCTGGCGCAGGCACTTTCTGGATTGGCCAGTGGGACAGTCGCCCCAGATCAGGGCGGCCAGGGCCTCGCGAGAGTGGGGGCGATCGCGGCGGATCAGCAGGTAAGCCAGCAGCTCGCGCAGCTTGGTCTCGAGGCCAAGCTCGCCGCGGTCCGATTGCATGCCGAACTTGCCCAAAAGGTTCACGCGCACCGTGCTCATGCTCGATCCTCCTCGACCGCCCAGCTCGCGCTGTCGCCGTGTTGGGCGGCGGCGGAGCGGCGGTCAGGTCGCTAGCCGGGGCATGACCAACGCTGGCATTTTTGGCGGGTCCGTGGCGGCGAAGGATGCTGGCAGGGATGACGATGGGGTGTGGGATATAGCGTGGGACAAAGCATCAGGGGGCTAGGCGATATCGTCCCAAGAGTATTGTAACACAGGTTGATTCCACTGTCAATCCGGAATGGACCAAGTGGGATTCGAAATCATTGACAGCCCGCGTTGCCTGAGGTATAATAGCGGTGGTGCTTGTTCGCACCCTCATCGTTGCGCCGAACTCCTCGCACACTCGTCGCTCGCCCAGCGGCACACGCTATCCCTCCCCTCCCGCCCGCCGGGTGTATGGCGCGCCCGCGCAGAGCAGGTCGCGATCCGGCCCCCGATTCCAGGCGTCGCGCGGCCCGTCGGGCCGGCCCGACCGCGGCCCGTTGCCGAGAGGCTGCCGAGCCCGCGCAGCGATTGGCGCTGCCAACGGGCTGGTGGGTATGGCTCATTGGCAAAAGGAGGGTTCCCATGTCGCGTCGTATCGTGTCCGGTCGGGGCCAGCCGCTCCTGAGCGCGGGCCCGGTGGACGGCTATTTCGACAAGGTGGTCAAGTACATCCCGGCGGACGTGATCGCCGCCTGGACCGCGGCAACCGGCCTCATCGATGGCGCGGTCGACGTGCCGAGCGACCTGCTGCTTTGGCTCGTCTTTGCCGTGGGGGCGATCTTTACCGCCATCTGGACGTTCAGGCAGACCCAGGAGCCGCCCAAGGGCCCGGCCGTCACGCAGACGGTCATCGCCACCGGCGCCTTTGTGATCTGGGTCGCGGCGCTGGGCGGGCCGTTCGCCACGTTGGGCGGCTGGAGCCCGGTCTATGGCTCGCTGCTGCTCATCGTCTACACGCTGGGGGTTGGCCTGGTGAGCCCGCCCGAGGGATAGGGCGTAGCGCGGCTCGCAGATCGCGGTAGGGGCAATCCATGAATTGCCCTACCGCGCCCCGCCCCTTACCCGCACGCGGCGAGGTTGCCGGCCTCGTCAAAGCACTGCCAATGCGCCTCGTCGAACACCTCCAGGCGCATCTTGGCGACGTACTCGTCCAGCTCGCAAAAGGAAGCAAAGGTGATGGTGATCGACGCGCCGGGCGCCAGCTCAAAGAGCACGCCCAGGTGCAGATAGTAACAGGTCACCAGCTCGCGCCCGCCGTTGGAGTAAAAGACCGGGTACCAGTCCTCCGGCGTGATCGCCTTGCTGCCGGTGTTGGTGAGCGTCAGCTCCAGGTTGAACTTGCGCACCGCCGACTTGTCGTCGAAGGAGCCACAGCCGCCCTGCGGGCGCCCCCACCGCTCGTAGCGCATCCCCGCCAGCTTCATCGTGACGGCCTGCGGAGGGGTGGCGGTGGGCCGCGGCTTGGGCGTGGAGGTCGGCGGCGCGGCGGTCGTGTTCGTCGGCAGCGGCGTATCGGTGGGCGCGGCCGTCGCCGTGGCGCTGGGGATCGCCTGGGCCGTGGCGGTGAGCTGCGCGGAGAACTGCGAGAGCGCCGTGGCGATGGCGGCGGCCTGCACCGCGGCGATATCCACCGTGGGCGGCGGCGTCTGCGTGGGCGGGACGGGCGTGGGCGAGGGGGGCTGGGTCGGCGGCGCCACGGTCGGCGGCGCCACGGTCGGCGGCGCCGGGGTTAAGGTGGGCGTGATGGCGGCGAGGCGGGCGGCCTCCACCTGGGCCAGCACCGTGGCCGCGGCGGCGGTCTGCACGGCGGCAATGTCGATGGTCGGCGGGGGGACGGGGGTGGGGGCGCAGGCGGCCAGGGTCACGGTCGCCCACAGCAGCGCCAGCAGACGGCGAGCATCCATGGGGGTTCCTCCTTGCGTGCCGATCCTGGGTCCCCTGGCCGCCGCGCCCGGCCCGGCGCATTTCCCTGTCCCTGGGATGGGCCGGCTCGGCTGGCAAACGGACCCTACGCTCGATTTGCGCACAGTGTAACACGGGGTCAAGGAGGCGTCAAGGAGGGCGCGCTTATCGCGAATCGCGTATCGCTAATCGTAGGACCGGAGTTGGTTGTGTCCGGCGATCTGCGATATGCGATCTGCGATTGGCGATTAGCGCCGATACACCGGCACCTGTTGCGCGCGCCCCGCGTTCAGCGCCTCCACCGCCGCCAGCGTCGCCGCGGTGGAATTCGCCCCGTCGTAGAGGTCGCAGCGGGGCGGGCGGTCCTCGGCGATGGCCGCCAGCCAGTCGGCGATCTCGGGGTCGTAGGCGTGGCCCGTCACCCGCGGCGCCTCCACCGGCTGAAAGGCGGGATGCACGTCGGCCTCGTCGCGGGCCAGCGCCGCCTGGTCGCGCTCCACCGTGCCGCGCGTGCCATAGACCCGCAGGTTGTAATAGGGCGGCATGGCCAGCCGGGGGGCATAGAGCGCCGCCACCTTGGCCACGGCGCCGGTGTCGAAGCGAAAGAGCGCCACCTGGCAATCGTCCTGGCGCATCGCCGGAAAGGCGACGTGGTTGGACCAGCCGGTCACCTCCACCACCTGCGCGCCGCTGAACCAGCGCAGCAGGTCCAGCGGGTGGCTCCCCCCGCCCACCAAGGGCTTTTCATATTCCAGGTACCAGTTGACCCCCGTGGCGGCGTCGGTCTGCCCGGCCTGGTAGAGGAGGTTGTGGATATAGTCGCCCTCCAGGTAATAGAGCTGGCCCAGCGCCCCCTCGCGGCAGAGGCGGTGGATCGCCTCCATGACGGGGTTGAAGCGGAGGATATACCCCACCGCCAGCTTGAGCCGGGGGTCGGCGGCGCGGGCGGCGTCCACCATCCGCTCCACCTGGGCGATGTCGTTGGCCAGCGGCTTTTCCACCAGGATGTGCTTTCCCGCGCGGACGGCGGCGATGAAGGGGTCGGCGTGAAAGGCGTCGCCGGTGTTGATGCTCACCGCCTCGATGTCCGGCTGGGCGACGAGCTCCTCGGCGTGGGCATAGGCGCGGGCCACGCCAAAGCGCTCCGCCGCCTCGGCCAGCCGCCGCGGGTTGGCGTCGCAGAGCGCGACGATCTCGGAGCGGCCCTGGGAGACGCCCACCCGCTGGTGGGCCTCCAGGTGGGCCAGGCCGTTGTGCCCCAGCCCGATCATGCCGACACGGATCATGGTGTGCCTCCACATAAAAGCGCCCGGCGTCATCCGACGTCGGGCGCTCGTGTTAGCCCTGTCCCGCGATCTTGGCCCAGGTGTCGCGGAGCCCCACCGTCTGGTTGAACACCGGCCGCCCCGGCGTCGAGTCGGGGTCGACGCAGAAATACCCCTGGCGCTCGAACTGGTAGCTGCTGCCCGCCGGCGCGTCGGCCAGGCTCGGCTCCACGTAGCACCCCTCCAGCACCGTGCGCGACTCCAGGTTGACGTTCTCCAGCGGATCGCCCTCGTCGGGGTTCTCCACCTTGAACAGCCGGTCGTAGAGCCGCACCTCCGCCGGGACGGCGCTCTCCGCCGAGACCCAGTGGATGGTCCCGCGGACCTTGCGCCCGTCGGGGGCGTCGCCGCCGCGGGTGGCCGGGTCGTAGGTGCAATGCAGCGCCGTCACCTCGCCGTTGGCGTCCTTGTCCACGCCCACGCAGGTGACGAAATAGGCGTAGCGCAGCCGGACCTCGCGCCCGGGCCCCAGCCGGAAGAACTTGGACGGCGGGTTCTCCATGAAATCCTCCCGCTCGATCCACAGCTCGCGGGAGAAGGGCACCTGCCGCGTGCCCCGCTCGGGATAGCTGGGGTGGTGGTAGGCGGTCATCTGCTCCACCTGCCCCTCGGGGTAATTGTCGATGATCACCTTGAGCGGGCGCAGCACGCCCATGACCCGCGGCGCGCGGTTGTCCAGGTCCTGGCGCACGAAATGCTCCAGCATGGCCACGTCGATCAGGCTGTTGGCCTTGGAGACGCCGATGGCGTCGCAAAAGGCGCGGATGGACTCGGGCGTATAGCCCCGCCGCCGCAGCCCCGCCAGCGTGGGCATCCGCGGGTCGTCCCAGCCGGAGGCGATCCCCGCCTGGATCAGCGGCAGCAGGCGGCGCTTGCGCACCGTGGTGTAGCTCAGGAACAGCCGCGAGAACTCGTACTGGTGCGAGCGAAAGACGTCCAGCGTCTCCAGGTACCAGTCGTAGAGCTCGCGGTTGTTCTCAAACTCCAAGCTGCACAGCGAGTGGGTGATCCCCTCCAACGAGTCGGAGAGGCAGTGGGTAAAGTCGTACATCGGATAGATGCACCACTGGTCGCCCAGCCGCTGGTGCGGGACCTTGAGGATGCGATAGATCACCGGGTCGCGCATGAGAAAGTTGGGCGAGGCCATGTCGATCTTGGCGCGGAGGGTGCGGGAGCCCTCGTCGAACTCGCCGGCGCGCATCCGCGCAAAGAGGTCGAGGTTCTCCTCCACCGAGCGGTTGCGGTAGGGGCTCTCGCGCCCCGGCTCGCTGGCGGTGCCGCGGTACTCGCGCATCTCGTTGGGGCTCAGGTCGCAGACGTAGGCCTTGCCCATCTTGATGAGCTGGACGGCATAGGCGTAGAGGTGCTCGAAATAGTCCGAGGCGTAATATTCGCGGTCGCCCCAGTCGAACCCCAGCCAGTGGATGTCGCGCTTCATGGACTCGACGTATTCCATGTCCTCTTTGCTGGGGTTGGTGTCATCGAAGCGGAGGTTGGTGAGCCCGCCATAGTCGGCGGCGACGCCGAAATCGATGCAGATCGCCTTGGCGTGGCCGATGTGGAGGTAGCCATTCGGCTCCGGAGGGAAGCGGGTGTGCACGCGGCCCCCATGCTTGTTGCTGCGGAGGTCCTGCTCCACGATGGTGCGGATAAAGTCTTTCGGCTCGGTTGGCTCTGGCATGGTCGTCCTCCCTCCCCTGGCGGGATGGATAATGACCATGGATTATACACCCGGACGGGGGAATCTGCAACGCGCGCGTTCGCGCCGCGCGGATTTGACATATCGCCCGCACCGCCCTACACTGCCCACAGGAGTGCTGGAGCCAAAGGAGGCGGGGAATGAACCATCGCGAGGTGCGGAAGGTGTTCCTGGTGCATTGGATCATGGCGGGGATCCTGGGGCTGGTGCTCTGGGTGATCCCCGGGCGGTTCCTGCAGGCGCTGGGCTGGGCGCCCATCGACCCGATCCTCAGCCGGCTGCTGGGGGCGGCGCTCTTGGCGCTGGGCTGGGCCTCGTTCCTGGGCTGGCGCGCCAAGGCCGGCGCCTGCACGGGGGCGCTCATCCAGATGGAGCTGGTCTACACCGTCCTGGGCGCCGTGGCGGTGCTGCGCCACCTGCTCGTGGCCCATTGGCCGTGGATGGTCTGGCTGCTCTTTGTGGTGCTGGCGGGCTGGGCGGTCGCGTGGGCCTGGTGCGCGCTCTGGGGCATGCGCCGCCAGGGCGACGCCCCGACCAGCGCCTGACGCCCGCTGCGCTATTCGGCATGACATGCGAGGGTTGAGCGCCCCTTGGCCCCAACTTGCGGTCAGGGCGCTATTGTGCTACACTGATCTTGTCCATGATGGACAAGGGACCCGTCAACACATGCAAGGGAGGTTCCATGCAAGACCTGAACAAGGAAGTGAAAGAAACCGCGCAGGAAGTCAAGAAGGACGTCCTCGCCGCCGTCGAGGAGGGGGCCGAGGCCGTGCAAAAGGCCGTGGAGAAAGAGCAAGAGAAGGACAAGGCCTACTATTC
>JAAYEA010000150.1 GCA_012689325.1 Chloroflexota bacterium | reverse complement strand
GGGGTCGAGATATCCGGCGTGGCGCCGCGCGCCTGGCTGATGAACTACAAGATCTTTTACTATGCTCGCAGCGGCAAGCTCAACGCCTATACCCCCGAGATCGTGGCCAGCCTGGAGGATGCGCTGGCCGATGGCGCGGATGTTGTGAATGGGAGCTGGGGCGGCGTCGCCGATTATGCTCTCGCGTCCGATCCCATGATTCTGGCGGCGGAGGCCCTGGTCCGCGCCGGGGTGGTGGCCGTGTTCGCCGCGGGCAACGAGGGGCCAAGCCGCCATACCGTCGACGCGCCAGCGGCGAGTCCCCTGGTGATCGCCGTGGCCAACACCAGTTCGGACAAGTACGGCAGCACGCCGGACGTGCTGGCGGATAGCAGCTCGCGGGGGCCGGGGCTGGGCCCCACGCTCAAGCCTGACCTGGCGGCGCCGGGCAGCAGCATCCTGTCGGCCTTTGGGGGCGGCTTTGGCACGCTGAGCGGCACCAGCATGGCGGCCCCGCACGTGGCGGGGGCGGCGGCCCTGCTCTTGCAGGGGCATCCCGCCTGGGGACCGGCGGAGGTCAAGTCGGCGCTGATGGCGACCGCCCATACCGGCGTGCTCGCGCGGGGGGCGCGCGCCAGCGTCCTGTCCCAGGGGGCCGGGCGCATCAACGTCGCGGCGGCGGCCGATCCTGGCCTGCTCCTCTCCCCGCCCAGCCTCAGCTTGGGCGAGGTGCGCGCGGGGACCGTGATCACCGCGGCCATCTCGGCGCGGGCGGTGGGTGCCGGCGGCGTCTATACCCTCTCCGTGGAGGCGCCCTTGCTCGCGGCGGGGATCACCTGCACCACCAGCGTGACGCGGCTCACGGTGCCCGAGATGGGCCTGGCGACCTTTGACTTGGCGCTGCAGGCCGGGCCAGGGGCGCCGGCCGGCGACTATGAGGGGTGGGTCTGGTTGGAGCAGGGGACTCGGCGGCTGCATATCCCCTGGTGGGCGCGGGTCGTCCCCGGCGAGCCCATCGCCGATATCCTGTTGCTGGATGATGACGCCAGCTCGGGCAGCGGCGAAACCGACTATGCGCCCTACTATACCGCATTGCTGGATAGCCTGGGCCTGAGCTACGAGGTCTGGGACGTGGGGCTCAAGTGGCAGCAGAGCCTGGGACGCGATACCGGCGCGCTGCCGGCCCCGGCCTACATGAAGGGCTTCCGCGCCGCGCTCTGGTTCACCGGCGATAGCACCCAGACCTATAGCAGCATCGGGGCCAGGCTGGGGGACCGGCTGGCCATGCTCGACTACCTGCAGAGCGGGGGGCGCCTGTTGGCCATGGGCCGGGACTGGAGCGGCTACATCCTCGGCGGCAGCCAAGATGCCTCCAACCTGGGCGAGGTCGGCCTCGGCGTGGAGGTGGCGGGCGAGAACGTTTACGCGCCGGGGGCGCTGTCCTCGCCTTTTGTGGCGGTGGAGGCGCTGAGCAGCTTTCCCGCCTTTGAGGGGATGCTATTCGATCTGGGGAGCTCGAACGCCATCAAGCTGGACGAGTGGCTGGCCCTGGAGAAATACGGCGCCCGCGCGGCCCTGCGCATCTTGATGCCCGGCAGCCACGCTGAGGGTGCCGTGGCCGTGGCCAAATCCGCCGACCCCACGCTAGAGACGCCCACGCCCACCATGCCTCCCGGCCGGTCGCTGGCTCTCTCCTTCGGCCTGGAGAGCGTGCAGGAGGCCACGGGCTATACCACCGGCGCGGAGTGGCTGGACCAAGCGCTGGCCTGGCTGGAGGACGAGCCCGCGGTCTCCCTCGCGGACGCCACAGCGGATAACCCGCATGACCTCGTGTATCTGCGGGCCACCTTTCAGCCCAGCCTCCCCGGCGTGATCGCGTCGCGCTACCGCTGGGACCTGGGCGATGGCTCGCCAATCCGGGAGACGACCGCGGCTTCGGTCGCCCATGCCTACAAGCAGCCGGGCGCGTATCACCCGCGCGTGGAGGTGACCGATAGCCTTGGGCACACGGCGGTGAGCGTGCCGGGAACGGTGGTGGTGGAGCCCGAGCCGGCGCTGACCCGCGCCACCTACGTGCCCTTGCTCCTCGGCGGCGGGGCTGACGAAAACCTGCCGGAGGAGGACTGGGGCGCCCTGAAGGAGGCGGGTCCGACGAAGCAGGAGCGCGCCGCGAGCGCGCAGCCTGCCGTGGGCTCGGATATCTCGTCCTCCTGGAAAGGGGTGGACCGCGCCGCCGCGCGGCCCGGGGACACCCTCTCGTATACGCTGGTGGTCAGCAACACCGGCGGGATGGCCGCCTCGGTGGCGGTGCGCGATGACCTGCCGCAGACCGGGTCCGTGGCCTTTGTCCCCGGCTCGTTGGTCGCCTCGGTGGGGCTGCCCACCTGGAACCCCACGGCCAATTCGGGCTATGGGCGG
>JAAYEA010000149.1 GCA_012689325.1 Chloroflexota bacterium | reverse complement strand
TGCGAGTTCTTTAGCCCCTACCTGGTGGGGACGCGTCACGACAACTATGAGTATGCGCCGCCCACCCGCGTGCACATCATCGGCCCGGATGGCAGGCTGCGCGCGCCTTTCGTCTATGGCATCGGCAAGGAGCGCCACCCCGTCACGCTCCGCTACCAGTTCACCGAGGACCGCACGGCCACCTATCCCGTCGCTTTCCTGGTCCGCGCCGAGACCTACAAGCTCTGGGGGCGCTTCGAATCCAACCTGCACCTGTTCGGCATGCGCGACCCAGGGGGCAAGCTTTTCCTCTTTGGGACGGACAAGTTGGGGCGCGACCTGTTTTCCCGCATCCTGCACGGCGGGCGCATCTCGCTCTCTATCGGCCTGGTGGGGGTGTTTCTGACCTTTATCATCGGCCTGCTCATCGGCGGCGCCTCGGGCTATTTTGGCGGCCTGGTGGATGAGGCGATCCAGCGGTTGATCGAGCTGCTGCGCTCCATCCCCACCATCCCGCTGTGGATGGCCCTCTCGGCGGCGATGCCGCGCGATTGGCCGGTGACCCGCATCTATTTTGGCATCACCATCCTGCTCTCCATCGTGGGCTGGACGGGTTTGGCCCGGGTGGTGCGCGGCAAGCTCCTTTCGCTGCGCGACGAGGATTTCATCACCGCCTCGCGGCTGGCCGGATCGACCGAGTGGCGCCTGATCACGCGGCACCTGCTCCCCTCCTTCGCCAGCCACATCATCGTCTCGCTGACGCTCTCCATCCCTGGCATGATCTTGGGCGAGACCTCGCTCAGCTTCCTGGGGCTGGGCCTGTTGCCGCCGGCGGTGAGCTGGGGCGTGCTGCTCAAGGACGCCCAGCAGGTGGTGGAGGTGGCGCACCATCCCTGGCTGCTGATCCCCTGCCTGTTCGTCATCGTCACGGTGCTCATGTTCAACTTTCTCGGCGATGGCCTGCGCGACGCGGCCGATCCCTACGCACGCTGACCTGACCAGCTTGAACACCGCACGCGCCATACTGTGGGGGCAATTCATGAATTGCCCCCACAGTCGTTTTGCGATTTGCGGATTCCGCCGAGCTGTGCTATACTAGCATGTCGGAACGGATGTACCTATCAAACACGCTTTTGGACTGTCCAGGCGTGCCACGTCGCAGGCTCAGAGGGAGCCGGTGGTTCCTGGGCGGGATGAAGAAAGCGGACGAACAAAACGAGGGAGGAAAAGGTTCAGTGGCAGTTGTTTCTATGAAGGAACTTTTGGAGGCTGGCGTCCACTTTGGCCATCGCAGCCGTCGGTGGCACCCCAAGATGCGCTCGTTCATTTTCACCGAGCGCAATGGCATCCACATCATCGACCTGCAGCAAACGATCTCGCGTCTGGAAAAGGCCTACAACTTTGTGCGCGACACCGTGGCCGAGGGCGGCGTGGTCCTGTTCGTGGGCACGAAAAAGCAGGCCCAGGATAGCATCCAGTCGCAGGCCGAGCGGTGCGGCATGCCCTTCGTGGTCAACCGCTGGCTGGGCGGCACGCTGACCAACTTTCGCACCATGGATCAGCGGATCCACTACATGCTGGACATGTCCGACAAGCAGCGCCGCGGCGAGTTCAACCGCCTGACCAAGAAGGAAGCGCTGGATCGCGATCGCGAGCTGGCCAAGCTTTACCGCCGGTTCGGCGGCGTGCAGAACCTGCGCCGCCTGCCGGATGCGATCTTTGTCGCCGATATCCACCGCGAGACGAACGCCGTCAAGGAAGCGGGAACGCTCGAAGTCCCCGTGGTGGCGATGGTGGACACCAACTGCGATCCCGATCCCATCGACTATATCATCCCCTCCAACGATGACGCGATCCGCGCCATCAAGCTGATCACCACCAAGATGGCGGATGCGGTCATCGAGGGGCAGCAGATGCGTCAGTCGAAACTGGCCGAGACCGAGGGGGCCGAAGAGGTCAGCGACTACGCGACCGACGTCGCCGCGCAGTATCAGGCCGGGGAGCGGGTCTCCCGGATCTTTGAGCCGGACGCCGAGGCAGCCGAGGCCGGGCAAGAGTTCGAGTTCGTCGAGTCGGAAGACGAGCTCGAGTCGGCAACCCAGGATGAGCCCGCCGCCCGGAAGAGGGTCTCTTACCCCGACAGCACCGAAGAGGCCAGCGAAGAAGCCTAGTTCGATCCGAATCCGAGTTCAAGAAGCGGGCTGCGCGATAGGCAACCCGCTTCTTAGAACCTGGCCCTATTGCGACTGATACGACAACACGCCGATGCGGCGCTCTCCGATGCGTAGCGTCCCCAGAGCGGGCATCGGCCCATTTTCAGAGAGAGGGATGGAAAGATGCAGATTACCCCCCAAATGGTCAAAGAGTTGCGCCAGCTTACCAACGCGGGCGTGATGGACTGCAAAAAGGCCCTGGAGCAATGCAACGGCGACTTTGAGGCCGCGGCGGCCATCCTGAAGGAAAAGGGCCTGGCCATCGCCGCCAAGAAGGCGGATCGCGAGACCAAGGAAGGGCTGATCGGTTACTATGTCCACACCGGAAGCAAGATGGCCGCGCTGGTCGAGGTCAACTGCGAGACGGACTTTGTGGCCAAGACCGACATCTTTAAGGACTTGGTGCACGACCTGGCGATGCAGATCGTGGCCGCGCGTCCGCGGTTCGTCCGCATCGAGGACATCCCCGCCGACGTGCTGGAAGCGGAAAAGGAGGCCTATCGCGCCGAGATCGCCGATACCGGCAAGCCGGAGCGCGTGATCGCCCAGATCATGGAAGGCAAACTGGCCAAGTTCTACGAGGAGAACTGCCTGATGGAGCAGCTCTTTATCAAGGACGGGGCCACCAAGATACAAGACCTCCTGACCGCGGCCATCGCCAAGCTCGGCGAGAACATCGTGGTCCGGCGGTTCGTCCGCTACGAGCTGGGAGAGCAGCAATAAGCAGCCGCAAAGCTCCAACAAGACCCCTTGTTGGAGCGATTGCTATATAGGGGTATGCTAGAGCTCAAGCACAGGGGGAAACATGGCGGAGCCCAAGTACAAGCGCATCCTGCTCAAGCTCGGCGGCGAGGCCCTCAGCGGCGATGGCGTCTATGGCGTCGACCCGCTGCGGGCGGAGGCCGTCTCGGCCCAGGTCAAGCGCGTCCTGGCGCATGACATCCAGGTGGCCATCGTGATCGGCGGCGGGAACATCTGGCGCGGCGCCGAGGGGATGTCGCGCGGCATGGAGCGCGCCCAGGCCGACTATATGGGCATGCTGGCCACGGTCATCAACTGCCTGGCCCTGCAAGACGCTCTGGAGCGCGATGGGGTCATCACCCGCGTGCAGACCGCGATCGAGATGCGCGAGGTCGCCGAGCCCTATATCCGGCGGCGCGCGATCAACCACCTGGAGAAGGGATATGTGGTCCTCTTTGGCGCGGGGACCGGCAACCCCTACTTTACCACCGACTCGGCGGGCGCGCTGCGCGCCATGGAGATCGACGCCGACGTGCTGTTGAAGGCGACCAAAGTGGACGGCGTATATGACTCTGATCCCAAGCTTCATGCGGACGCCAAAAAATTCGAGAGGCTATCTTATATCGAGGCGCTGAACATGGGCCTCAAAGTGATGGACAGCACCGCCATCTCGCTGTGCATGGACAACGACCTGCCCATCGTGGTGTTCAAGCTGGAGCAGGAGAACAGCGTGGAACGGGTCGTCATGGGCGAGAATATCGGGACGCTGGTTTGCAGATAGAGCACGATGGACTGGCCTTACCGGCAATGCCGACGGCTTGGCCCGACAATACGGAGGAAGACTCATGGCTAACGAACTGGTAGAAGATGCCTTAAAAGAGGCCGACGACAAGATGCGCAAGACCGCCGAGGCGCTGCAGGCCAACCTGCTGACCATTCGCACGGGACGCGCCTCGCCTGCGCTGGTGGAGCCGGTCAAGGTCGAGTTCTATGGCACGGTGATGCCGCTGAACCAACTGGCCACCGTCTCGGCCCCCGAGCCGCGGCTGCTGCTCATCCGGCCCTGGGACCGCGGTTCCATCTCGGCCATCGAAAAGGCCATCCTCAAGTCCGACCTGGGCTTGACTCCGATCAATGACGGGTCAGTGGTGCGACTCCCGATCCCCAAGCTCACCGAGGAGCGCCGGCAGGATCTGGTCAAGCTGGTCAGCCGCCGCGTCGAGGAGGCCCGCGTGGCCGTCCGCAACGTGCGCCGCGACGTGCAAGATGACCTCCGCGACCTGGAGAAGGACAAGCTGATGTCGGAGGACGATCTGCGCGAGAGCCGCGACAAGCTGCAAGAGCTGACGGAGCGGTACAACGATCGACTCGCCGAGATCGGGGAAGCCAAAGAAAAAGAGATCATGGAGATTTGATGGCCGAGGGCGACGCTGGCGCGTCTCTGGGCAAGATTCCCCAGCATGTGGCCTTTATCATGGATGGCAACGGACGTTGGGCGCAGGCGCGCGGCCTGCCGCGCAACGCCGGTCATCGCGCTGGGCGAGAGAACGTCCGGCGGGTGCTGGACGCTTGCGGCGAGTTCGGCATCAAGCATGTGACGCTCTATGCCTTTTCCACCGAAAACTGGAAGCGCCCCACCGACGAGGTGCGCGGGCTGATGAACTTGTTCGAGAATGCCACGGATAGCGAGCTGGCCGAGTTGCACCGCAATGGCGTGCAGATCCGGCACCTGGGGCGGCAAGAGGGCCTGTCTCCGCTGCTGCGCAACCGGCTTAACCATGCGGCGCAGCAGACGCGGAACAACACCAAGCTCGTGCTCTCCATCGCGCTGAACTATGGCGGCCGCGCCGAGATCGTGGACGCGGTGCGGCGCATGATCGAGGCTGGGCTGCGGCCGGAGGACGTCACGGAAGAGTCCCTGAGCCGGTACCTCTACACCGCCGGGCTGCCGGACCCCGACCTGGTGGTGCGCACGGCGGGCGAGATGCGCCTCAGCAACTTTATGGTCTGGCAAGCGGCCTATGCCGAGTATTATTCGACGCCGACCTTCTGGCCCGATTTCGATCGGGAGGAGCTGCGCAAGGCGCTGGCGTCCTATGACCAGCGCCACCGGCGCTTTGGGCAGTTGGATCAACAGGCCAAGTAACGTGCCGGGGCGGGCGGGACCCTTTTCCCGCCAAGGATGGCAGGGATAAGGCCGTGTTATCGCAACGAGTGCTCAGTGCCGTCATCATGCTCCCCATCGTGCTGGTGGCCACCTATGTGGGCGGCCCCTGGTTCTTTGCGCTGGTCGCCGTCGTCGCCTTGGGCGCCGGCTACGAGTACCTGCTCCTGTTGCGCCGCGGCGGATATGCCGTCAACTGGGCCCTGACGCTGGCGCTCATCGCTCTGTTCCTCGTGGATGCCCTCTACCCCAACGCGCGCATCGCGGGCGGCGGGTTGGCCCTCATCGGCATGGCCCTGATGACCTGGCAGGTCTTGGCGGGCAACGCGCCCGGCTCGCTGGCCAGTTGGGCGCTGAACCTGGCCGGGGCCATCTATGTGGGCTGGTCGGCCAGCCACTTTGTCTCCTTGCGCGCCCTGGATCGCGGCCTATACTGGCTGATCCTGGCGTTCGCCATCACCTGGATTTGCGACTCGGGGGCCTATTTCGTGGGGCGGGCCCGGGGCAAGACCCCCTTCTTTCCCAAGATCAGCCCGAAAAAGACCCGCGAGGGCGCCATCGGCGGGGCCATCTCGGGGGTGCTGACCGGCCTGGTCGGCGGGCTGCTGATGGGCCTGCCCTGGTATCACGGCCTGGCCCTCGGCGTGCTGGGAACGCTCGGCTCGACCTTTGGCGACCTGAGCGAGTCGGTCATCAAGCGCCAGATCGGCGTCAAGGACTCGAGCCACCTGATCCCCGGCCACGGGGGCGTGTTGGATCGCGTGGATAGCCTGCTCTTTAATGTCGTGATCGTCTATTATTATGCGTACTGGATGCTAGGTGTTCGATAAATGCCATGATCGACCCAACGGTTGTCACGTCTATACTGGCGTTAGGCAACTTGATCCTCTCCTCGGCCAACGTGATCATCTCGTTCTCCCTGTTGGCCTATATCCTGACGCATAACTTTCGCAGCCCCGTCGCTCGCGCCTTTTTGGCGCTCTTGACTTTCATGACCATCGTTCACGTGGGCGACGTGATCGTCGCCAACGTGGAGACCGAGTCGGCCAACCTCCTGTGGCTCCGCTTCCAGTGGTGTGGGATCGCCTTTGTCCCCGCCGCCTACATGCAGTTCTCCGATGCGGTGCTGCGCACCACCGGTTCCGTCTCCAATCGCCGCCGCCATGCCACCTGGCTGTGCTATGCCCTGAGCTTTGGCTTTTTCATCCTGGCGGGCTTTACCGATCTCTTGGTGGAGGACGGCACCGTCTCCGAGTGGGTCTCGCACCTGGCGACGGGGCGGCTCTTCTGGAGCTTTATCGTCTATTTCGCCATCACCACCACCACCGGCCTTCGGCGCATGGGCGAGTCGCGGCGCCGCTGCCTGACCTCCACCTCGCGGCGGCGGATGACCTACCTGGGCCTGGCCTCCATCGCGCCGGCCATGGGCGTCTTCCCTTACCTGCTCATCGCCACCGTGGCCGAGTCGCTCACCACCAACTGGATCTATTTCATCTCGCTGGTGGGCAACGCCGGCATCGCCGGGATGATCATCGTGATGGCCTACGCCGTCGCCTACCAGGGCGTCTTGACCCCCGACCGGGTGATCAAGCACAACATGATCCATTACCTGCTGCGCGGGCCGCTGGTGGGCATCGCCATCATTGCGCTGATGTTGATCGTGCCGCAAGTGGAGCGCATCTTGGGGCTGCCCCGCGACATGGTGCTGATCTTTGCCGTCATCATCGGCATCGTGACCTTCCAGGTGGCGATCAGCGTGGCCAAGCCCTACATCGATCGCCTGATCTATCGCGGCGACCGCGAGGAGCTGACCTGGATCCAGACCCTGGACCAGCGGCTGTTCACCACCACCGACCTGGAGCAGCTCCTGGAGAGCATCCTGACCACGCTGTGCGACTTTATGCGGGTGCGCACCGGCTTTGTGGTGGTGATGGAGGATCGCGCGCTGAGCATCCGCATCCTGAGCGGGTCGCGGGATCAGGCGGAGCAATTCCTGGCGCGGTTCGACCTGGCCCAGGCGGCCAAGCTCTTTAGCAGGAACAACGGCGCCGCCGCGGCCAACCCTCCCGCGGTTGCCGAGCGAAAAAAGTATCCAAACGGCCCGGATTTCGTCCTAATAAACGGGTACTGGTTACTGCCGCTCTATGCGCAGGACCACAAGACGATCCTGGGCGTGATGGGCATCGAGGCGCGCAGCACGCGGATTTTCATGCAGCCGTCCGAGCTCGAGACGGTGGCCGAGCTGGTCTCGCAGGCGGAGCACGCGCTGGAGGACACGCGGCTGCAACAGGAGGTCTTTGAGACGCTCCGCCGGCTGGAGCCGGAGATCAGCGTCCTGCAGCGACTGCGCAGCACGCCCCATTTCGCCAAGTCGGGACGCATCAGCGCGCTGGAGAGCCAGCCGGTGGACTCGCCCGACCTGGCCCAGTGGGTGAAAGAGGCCCTTTCGCACTATTGGGGCGGGCCCCAGCTCAGCACCAGCCCCCTGCTGCAGCTCAAGATCGTCGAGCGGGCGCTGCCGCTGAACGACGGCGTGCCCGCCAAGGCGCTGCGGTCGGTGCTGGAGGAAGCCATCGAGCGGCAAAGGCCGCCCGGCGAGCGCCGGTTGACCGCCAGCGAGTGGCTGATCTATAACCTGCTCGAGCTGCGCTTCGTCAAAGGGATCAGGATTCGGGATGTGGCCCAACGCCTGGCCATCAGCGAGTCCGACTTTTACCGGAAGCAGCGCGTGGCCATCGAGCAGATCGCCAAGACCCTGGCCGACATGGAACGCGAGGTCGTCAAAGGGCGGCCGGCTTGACCGTGGCCCGGCGGCGAGGGCGTCCGATGGGCTTTTGCCCGAAAGAGAAAGGAGAGGGACGTGACCAAACAGCGAAAACTGGCTTTGTGCCTGATCGCGGCGGTAGCGGTGATCTTGGGCCTGCAGGGGGCCCTCTGGACGGCAGGCGCGGCCGCGCCGGCGCTGGAGCAGGCTTGCCCCAGCGGGTGCACCAAGCCGGGCGGCACGGTACTCATCGAATCGGCCGCCGACGTCGAGGTGAACAACGAGGTAATGATCGCGATCCAGTTGCTGAGCATCCCCGATCTGTATGGCGTCGAGATCCAGTTGAGCTTTGATCCGACGATCCTCCAGGTGCAGGACGACAAGCCCGGGACCGTGGGCACGCAGATCAGGCCAGGCGAGTTCCCCAACCCGGAGCATGGCTTTGTGGTGCAAAACGCCGCGGATAACGAGGCGGGGACCATCGCCTATGCCTTCTCGCTCCTCAGCCCCTCCCCCACCGCCATCGGCAGCGGCGCGCTGGCCCGCATCCGCTTCAAGGTCATCGCGGCCGGCTCGAGCGCCGTCGCCATCGAGCGGGTCGTGATCGTGGGAGCGGATCAGTGCTGCCTGGAACTGACCGAGCAGGATGGCAGCGTGGCCGCCGTCATGACCGGCGGCGCGGTGACCGGCATCGTGCGCGCCCAGGGCCGCACCGACATGAGCGGCATCGTGGTCTCCATCGCGGGGCAGCAGGCCACCACCGGCCCCAATGGCGCCTACACCATCACCGGCGTGACGCCGGGCACCCACAGCATCTCGGCGGTGCTGGCCAGCTATGTCCGCTCCGACAAGGGCGGGATCGTGGTCAACAACGGCGAGACCACTCAGGTGCCCGAGACCACCCTGCTGGCCGGGGATGTCGACAACAACTGCCTGATCAACGTCTTTGACCTGGTGACGCTGGGCGCGGCCTTTTGCACCTCGCCGCCAGCCGACGCGCGGGCCGATTTCAACCAGGACAACGTGATCAACATCTTTGATCTGGTGCTGCTGGCCGGCAACTATAACGGCACCTGCCCCACCCCCTGGTGAGCGACAGGTAACCCAAACGATCCGTATAGGTAAAGAGGGGCCGCCTCGCGCTGCCCCTCTTTTTTCATGAACCCGGGAGCCGTCCCAGCTCGCGGGCGGCGCGCTCGCGCCAGCCCCCCTCGCCGTCCAAATCAGCGGCGCGCTCGTAAGCCCGGCGGGCGGCGGGCCAACGGGCCTGCCGGACGTGAAGATCGCCCAGGTAGAACCACGCCTGGGCCGAGCCGGGGCGCAGGGCCAGGGCGCGCCGCAAGGCCGTCTCCGCCTCCTCCGAGCGGCCAGCCAGATAGAGCCCCCGCCCCAAGATGGCATAGGCCGCGGCAGCCTCCTCCGGCGACGCCTGGGGCAGCAGCGCCTCCAGCCCCTGCTCCGCCGCGGGCAGCCCCTTTTCCTGGACATGGTAGGCGTGGTTCACGTGAAAAGCCGCCTGCAACAGCAGGTAGCGCGGGT
>JAAYEA010000148.1 GCA_012689325.1 Chloroflexota bacterium | reverse complement strand
GGCGTGTTGCACCTGCACATCGGCTCCCTGCACGTCGCGGAGCTTTTGGCCGGGGTGCGCAACGTGCGGGCGGTGAACCTGTATTTCGATGACCCGCAGGTGACCCTGCAGGCTGCCATGCCCACGCTCAGGCGGCTGCAGGCGCGCCAGGTGCCCTTGATCCTGGCCAAGGACGTGTACCAGGGCTTTACGCTCGCCGAGTATGCCGAGATCATGGACAGCCTCTCGCCGCGCGGGCTGAGCGTCCATCTCAAGGCCGAGTCGGTGGAGGAAGGGCGGGCCGTGATGGAGGCCGTTAGGCGGATGGCGCAGCAGAAAGGACCGCGGGAACCATGATCGACCATCGCAACATCAGCACCGGCCACGAGATTCCCACCGAGACGTACAGCGACCAGCCCTACGTCGTCCAGACCGATGACGGGGCTTGGCTGTGCGCCGTGACCACGGGCGCGGGCCGCGAGGGGCAGGGGGGGCAGCACGTGGTCACCATGCGCAGCGCCGACCTCGGCCGGACCTGGTCCGCGCCGGTGGACGTCGAGCCGGCGGACGGTCCCGAAGCGTCCTACGCGGTGCTGCTGGAGGTCCCGGACGGCTACCCCAATGCCGGCCGCGTCTATGTCCTCTATAACCACAACACCGATAACATCCGCCAGGTCATCGCCGACCGGGACGCCTATCCCGACGGCTATTGCCGCCGCGTCGATTCGCTGGGCCACTATGTGTTCAAATTCTCCGACGACTATGGCCAACACTGGTCGCCGCAGCGATACGAGATCCCCCTGCGGGTCATGGCGATCGATCGCCAGAACCCCTACGGCGGCGCGCTCCTCTTCTTCTGGAACGTCGGCAAGCCGTTCATCCACGAGGGGGCCGCTTTCTGCTCGCTGCACAAGGTGGGGGGCTTTGGCGCCGGCTTTTTCACCAGCAACGAGGGCGTGCTGCTCAAGAGCGACAACCTGCTGGCCGAGCGCGACCCGTCCAAGGTCCGCTGGGAGACGCTGCCCGACGGCGAGATCGGCCTGCGGACGCCCCCCGGCGGCGGTCCCGTCTCCGCCGAGCAGAGCTATGTCGTCCTGAGCGACGGTTCTTTTTGCGCCGTCTATCGCACCATCGACGGCTACCCGGTCGAGTCGTACAGCCGCGATGGCGGCCACACCTGGTCCGTGCCGCAATACCGCTGCTATGCGGATGGCCGGCGGATGAAACACCCGCGCGCCGCCAACTTTCACTGGCGGTGCGAGGTGGGGGCTGCGGATGGCCGCGGCCGGTACCTCTACTGGTTCCATAACCACGGCGGGCGCTTTATCCGCGAGCATCCCCAGCGCCGGTCCATCGGCTACGAGGACCGCAACCCGGTCTGGTTCAGCGGCGGCATCGAGGTCGACACCCCCGAGGGCCAGGTGATCCGCTGGTCCCAGCCCGAGATCGGCCTCTATGATGACGATCCCTACGTGCGGATGAGCTATCCGGACCTGGTGCGGGAAGGCCACCGTTTCTTTGTGACCGAGACGCAAAAAGACAAGGCGCGGGTGCACGAGATCCCGCGCGCGCTGCTGGAAGCGATGTGGAACCAGTTCGAGGCGACGGCCGTGGCGCGGGAGGGCTTGCTCCTCGAGCTGCCCGTGGCGGGCGCCGCGCCACCTGCCGCCGTCGCCATGCCCCGCCTGCCCAAGTTCCTGGAGCGCGATCCAGGCCGCGCTGACTATGGCACCAAGGACCTGCGCCAGGGCTTTAGCGTCGAGCTGCGGTTCCGCCTGGAGACCATGCGGCCAGGCCAGATCCTGCTGGACAACCGCGCCGAAAACGGCCAGGGCTTTTGCTTGCAGACGACGGATCGGAGCACGGTCGAGATCGTGCTCAACGATGGGCGGACGGAGAGTCGCTGGGCGTGCGACCCCGGCGTGGTCCGGGCGAGCGAGACCCACCACCTGGTCGCCATCGTCGACGGCGGGCCCAAGGTGATCAGCTTTGTCATCGATGGCACACTGAACGACGGCGGCGAGTTCCGCCAGTTCGGCTGGGGACGCTACAGCCCCCACCTCCGCGAGGTGAACGCTTCGCCGGTGCCAGGGCTCGACCTGAGCGATATGCGCAGGCCCGCGGGGCAGCCGCCGCAAGGTGGGGCGCCGATGCTCCGCATCGCGCCTGATCTGGATGGAGAGGTGTCCCTGGTGCGGCTCTATGGTCGTTATTTGCTGACCTCGGAGGCGATTGGGAACTATCGAGCGGGGAGAGGCCTGGGATAATCGGCGGCGGCACGGGATCAGCACGGCCAGGGGAGTGTAGAATGGCCTATCAGGTGCTCTGCAACGTGGCCCCCTCGGAGCTGGTGTCCCACATGCTCGGCGAGTCGTGCCAGGTGCGCATTTGGTCTGGCCCGGACGCGGGCCTGCCATCCTTCCTGCCCGCCATCGAAGGGCTTCTGCTCTACGGCCATCTCCGGATCGATGGCGCCTTCATGGATCGCCTGCCCCGGCTGCGGGTGATCAGCAATATCGGGGTCGGCGTGGATCACATCGACCTCGACGCCGCGCGCCAGCGGGGCATCCCCGTCGGATACACGCCCAACGTGCTCGACCAGACCGTCGCAGACATGACGTTTGCGCTGATCCTCGCTGTCGCGCGCAACCTGGTGCCTGGCGTCCGCCACGCGCGCGGCCCGGATTTTCTGCACTATGAGCCCGATTTCCTGCTGGGATGCGACGTCCACGGCGCCACGCTGGGCATCGTGGGGCTGGGCGCCATCGGCCGCCAGGTCGCCCGACGGGCTCGCGGCTTTGACATGGCGGTGCTCTACCACAATCGCCGGCCCAACCCCGCCGCAGAGGCCGAGCTGGGGGCGAGCTATGCCACGCTGCCCGAGCTGCTCAGCCGCTCGGACTATGTCACGCTGAACGTCCCGCTGACCCCGGAGACCGCCGGCCTGATCGGCCGCGAGCAACTGGCGCTGATGAAACCCACGGCGTTCCTGATCAACATGGCCCGCGGCGCGGTCGTGGACCAGGGGGCGCTGGTTGCTGCGCTGGAAGCGGGCGGGATCGCCGGGGCCGCGCTGGACGTGACCGAGCCCGAGCCGCTGCCGCGAGATCACCCACTCCTGAGCATGGCGAACGTGATCATCACGCCGCACCTGGGCAGCGCCACATGGCAGACGCGGCGGGCGATGAAGCAGATGGCGGTGGACAACCTGAAAGCCGGCCTGGAGGGCCGGCCGCTGGTGAATCGCGTCGCCTGAGCGCATGTTGTTCGTGCCCCCCCTGGTCTCCCTCCGCCAGGAAAGCCAAGTCCAGCGCCGCCCCCGGCATTTGACGCAGCCTGAATCAGCGGTACAATCGCCTCAATGGACACTTGTACCAATGCACACGCCGAGGCGCGACCTGGCGCGATCCAGGCCCCAGCGCAAAGGGAAATAAACATGGAACTGATCTTGTCAACCATATCCGCGGGAGGGTTGGTCGGCGCGGCCGACCAGTACCTCTGCCTGGTCATCGTGGGCGTCATGTCCAGGCTGGGCGTGGTCACGCTCACGCCCCAGATGCGCTTCATGGAGTCGTGGTGGTTTCTTGCCGTCGTCGGCTTGTTCTGGGTCCTGACCGTGGCCCCCGCCTACCTCTCCACCCTGGACCCGGTAGTGCTCAAGACCGTCAACACCGTCACCAATTTCATGAGCGGGTTCCTGGTGCCCGCCTCGGCCGCCCTCATCTCGCTGGCCTCCATCGGCATCATCACCTCCTTGCACCCCGATCTGATGGCGTTTCTCGAGACGCTGCGGATCTTTGGGCGAGAGGGCGAGATCGGCGCGACGGGCTGGATGATCGCGGGCGGCGGCGGGGCGACGGCCGCCGCGCTCACGGGCATGCGGTTTCTGTCCAAGCCGGCAGCCACGGCGACCGCCGGCAACCTGGCGGCTCCCGCCAACGCCACCGCCGAGAACACCGCCTCCATCGTGCTGATGAGCGCGGCGTATGGGCTGGCCAAGAGCAACCCGTGGCTGCTCGTCGGCCTGCTGGCCCTGGTCATCGTCCTCACGGTGGTCCTCTTGGTGCTGGCGATCCTGCAGTTCCGGCGGCTCAAGAAGGGCATCGGCCAGGTGCTTCAACTGGTGCAGGCCAACCCTCGGGCGGGGCTCGCCGTGGTCGTCGAGTTCTTGTTGTGGGGAGTGGGCTGGCTGCTCCATGGAGTCTGGGGGCGCGGCGCGCTGATGCTGGCGGCGCTGGCAGCCTGGTGGACGCTCTTTCTATCTCTGGAGGGCCTGGTGGCGGCCGCGCTCGTGGTGGCGCCGCCGCTCATCCCCGTCGGGATGACCGTCGCGGCAGCGGCCATGCTGACGCTCTTTGTGATCGTGGGCCTCTCCTCAGCGCGGGCGCTGCTGCACACGCAGGATGCCGCGCTGGCCCAAACCGACCCCCAGCTCTCATAGGTCCAAAAAAAAGCGAGGCGGCGATCCTGAGGATTGCCGCCTCGCTTTCTGTTTTTTTCCGGCCCCGAGCCGTCCGAGACGGCTCCAGACCTCGGCTAATACCGGGTGCAGTTGTACATCGCCTCCGTGGTCGCGCGGCGGGCGATGGGACGGTTCGTCAGCGGGTTCGGATTCGGCTGGTCGTTGGTCACCACCTTCAGGCTGAACCCTGGCTTGATGTCGTCCACGATCACCGCCTCGACGCGGGCGTCGCCGACCAGATCGAACACGTACACCAGATGCCCCGGGATCGTGTCCACCACCTGGCCATGCCCATTCAGGATCAGCACCTTGTCCGGGTCGTTCACGAAAACCTCGTCCAGCCCATCGCCGTCCCAGTCGCCGAGCCAAAAGCCGTGCCCGCCTTCCTGCATGTTCGGCTGGGTGACGATCAGATCCCAGAGCAGCTCGCCCTCGTTGGTCAGCGCCAGGACGCGGTCCGGCTCGCCAGCGATGACGCGGCTGATCCCCTCGTAGAGCACCACCTGCTTGCCGGGCAGATCGGCGCGGAGCTTGCCCACCCGCTGCGCCTGGCCGTGCTTGAGCTCATCGCGGCCCCAGAGCAGCTCGCCCTCGGCGGAGAAGCAGTAGGCGCCGGTGCTCATCACCATGTTCGGGCGCCCCTCCTCCCGCAATCGCACGATCTGCACGCTGTCGGCATGGCCGTCCTGCACCAGCGCGGGATGGTCCGGCGCCACCCAAAGCACGCGGCCACCCTTGTCCAGCAGGCAAGAGCTGGCCAGGATCTCGTCGCAGCCGTCGCCGTCGATATCGGCGGCGTGGGGCGTGTGGCCAAAGACGCGGTGCTGGCGCTGCGGCATGTCGCCAAGCTGGCGGTTCCAGCGGATGTTGAGCTGGTTATCCAGCAGCGTCAGCGAGCGATAATCCCAAAAGAGCAGCAGGTCGCGGGGCGTCGCTTGGCCGGTGGCGTTGATCGCCGTCACCGAGCAGCGCAGGTGTCCGCCCAGGGGTTTCTCCGGCATCCCCGCCCGGTCGGGAAAGGGGATGCTCCGGCGCAGCTCGCCGGTGCGGGCGTTGATGACGCAGAGGTGCAGCGCGCCGTTCACCCGGCGAGGGCCGATGAACTCGGGCACACCGTCGCCGTCGATATCCAGAATGGGAAAGTTGGAATCCATGCGCACATCGACAAAGCTGGCGGTGGGGTCCTCATAGCGCCAGAGCACCGAGCCATCCTGCCGATAGGCGATCTGGCGCACGCTGCCATTGGTCAGCATCATGTCGATCTGGCCGTCGCCGGTCAGGTCGGCGAAGCGCCAATCGTAAAAGAACTCCATCCAGGGGAGCGGGCCATGTTCGGCATAGTCCCAGGTGCCCCAATCGCCGCGCAGGCCGGCCTCCACCAGCGGCTGGATGTGGCCCATCCCGCCCAGCCACTTGGCCCAGTTGGGGGTGATGGTCACGCGATCGATAAAGGGGATCGGGTAGGAAAGCACCGTCTTGCTCACGAACAAACGCTCCTTTCAGGGTCACCTGGCATAGGGGTCGGCGGCGTCACGGAGGCCGTCGCCCAGAAAGTTGAAGGCCAGCACCGCAATGACCACAAAGACGCCGGGGATGAAGAGCCAAGGCGCCAGCACCACCGACTGCACGTTCTGGGCGTCCTTGAGCAACACCCCCCAACTGATGATGGGCGGGCGCAGGCCCAGGCCGAGGAAGCTCAAGGCCGTCTCGCTCAAGATCATGTCCGGAATCGATAGGGTCATCGAGGCGATGATATGACTGAGGAAAGAAGGGACCATGTGGCGCAGGATGATGCGCAGCTCGCTCGAGCCGGAGAGCTTGGCGGCCATGACGAATTCCTCCTCGCGCAGCGAGAGGAATCTCCCGCGCACCACCCGCGCCAGCCAGGTCCAGCTAATCAGCGACAGGATGACGGTGATGCCGAAATACACGCGCAACGCCGGCCATTGCGCCGGGAGAGCCGCCGAGAGCGCCATCCACAGCGGAATGCTCGGCATCGAGCGCAGAAACTCGATCACGCGCTGGATCATGTCATCCACGATCCCGCCATAGTAGCCGGAAAGGCCTCCGATCAGGACGCCCAGAAACAGGCTGAGCAAGACGCCCACCAGCCCAATAGACATCGAAATGCGCGTGCCATAGACCACGCGCGAAAAGACGTCCTGTCCCTGGCGATCCGTGCCAAAGAGAAAGAGAGTGCCCTCGGGATCGGTCACGCCAAAGAGGTGCAGGTCGCTCGCGAAGCGGCCCCACAGGCGATAGGGCGTGCCATGCACCAGGAAATAGATCGGATACCGCTTGGTCTGGTCCGTCTTGTAGATCATCTCGAGCGTATAGGGGTCGCGCGAGGGCGTGATACCATAGACGAAGGGTCGCAGGTGCAGGCCATTCTCGTCCAAGAAGCGGATGCGCTGCGGCGGCGCATAGGTGTATTTGATGTCGTACTTGATCGGGTCATAAGGCGCGAGAAACTCGCAGCTAAGCGCCACCAGGTAGAGCAGAACGATGACCACCGCGCTGGCGATGGCGGCCTTGTGGCGACGGAGCTTCCACCACATCAGTTGCCACGGCGACGCGACATAGGCGCGTTCCTCCGCGCCAACGGCCTCCCGAGCCGGGCTTACAGTCGGCGATTCTGCGCTCACGTTAGCTCCTCCCGAGTCGGATGCGTGGGTCAAGCCAGGCCAGCAGGATATCCGAGATGAAGGTGCCGATGACCGTGGCCGCGCTCAGGATCAGCACAAAGCTGCCAGCCAGGTACATATCCTGCGAAGTCAACGCGCCGAGCATCAACGGCCCATTGGTGGGCAGGTTCAGCACCACCGAGATGATGGTCGCGCCGGAGATCAGGCCGGGCAGCGAGAACCCGACCGTGCTCACAAAGGGGTTGAGCGCCAGACGCACCGGGTATTTCCAGAGCGTGCGCCGCTCCGTGAGGCCCTTGGCGCGGGCGGTGTTCACGTAGGGCTTGTGCAGCTCGTCCAGCAAATTGGCGCGCATCACGCGGATCAGCCCGGCGGTGCCGCCGAGGCCGAGCACGATGGTGGGCACCCAAAGGTGCTTGAGCAAGTCCCACACCTTGGCCATCGACCAGGGCGCCTCGCGGTAGGCGGATGAAAAGAGCCCGCCCGCCGAGACGCCGAACTTGCTCAAGGCAATCCACATCAGGATCAGCGCGATCATGAAATCGGGGATGCCCTTTCCGATAAAGCTGATCGCGGTGAAGAAATAGTCGCCGACGGAGTATTGGTGCGTGGCCGAATAGACGCCGATCGGCAAAGCGATAATCCACGTGACCATCAGCGTCGTGAGCGAGATCACAAAGGTGAGCGCCAGCCGCTCGCCGATGAGCTCGCTAACCGGCTTGTTCCAGAGGAAAGACATGCCAAAATCGCCATGCAACACGCCCCACATCCACTTGGCATACTGCACATAGATTGGCGTATCCAGGCCATAACGCACGCGCATCGCGGCGATCTCGGACTCGTCCAGCTCGGTGCCGGTGGTGCGCAACTGGCCCAGGTAGGCGGTCAAAAAG
>JAAYEA010000147.1 GCA_012689325.1 Chloroflexota bacterium | reverse complement strand
TTTCGTGGTGTAAATAGCGCGGTCCCCGGGGGCGGCGCTCGGGTTGAGCGCCGGCCCGCCGGGGACCGAGAGGTTGCGGGGCGGCGGCGCCAGAGCTGCGGCGCCGCCGCCAAGTGATCGAGTGGGTGCTAAGGCGCGATGGTCAGCGCCCCCTTGTCGACCCAGCCAGTGTCGCCATTGGCCGCGGGGAAGAGGTCGATCGCGCGCATGTACTCGCGGTGCGGGCCCGCAAAGGCGGCCTTGAACTGGAGCCGCCACCGCATGATGCGGGTGGTGGCGTTGGCCACGCCCGGCGTGCTCTGCGCCACGTACACGGTCACCGCGCTGTTCGAGATGGTGTTGTTCGTCCCCGGCGTGAACCCGCCGAGCCACGCGGTGCCGGCGTCGTTCGCCAGCCAGACCTTGTTGGCGGCCTCGTCATACCAGAGGTAGACGGCCCCGGCCCCCATCTCGCCCGTGGGCAAGACGTTGGCGATGGCCAAGTACTCGTGCCGCAGGTTGGCGATGCCGTCCAGGTCGCTGTAGCGCGGGTCGAAGGTCATCCGCTGGCCGGCGGACACCGTGGTGTTGATCAGGTTCCGCGGCGCGATGAGCGTGGGCTGGCGGTTGACGATCCAGTCGCCGTGATCGTTCCACCCGGCAACCAGCCCGCTCAGGTCCTGCGCCCGCAGGTACAGGTTGTGCTGCTTGCCGCTCATGGGCGACAGCGGGGTGATGGCCCAGTTCACCGTGAGGGTGGTGCCGCTGGGCGTCACCGAGCTCGCGCCATAGTCCAGGATGCCATAGGAGGTGCGGATCGTCCCGGCGACCCCTGGCGTGCCGCCGCCCAGCCAGCTTCCATCGTTGTTCTGGCGGAGGTACATGAGGCCGGTCGACCCATCGTACCGGACATAGATCGCGTTGTTCTGGGCCGTGCTGGTGTTGATCAGGAAATCGGCGTAGCGGATGTCGCCCGCGCCGTTCTGATCGGCATAGACGGCGGTAAAGATGACCTGGGCGCCCGGCACGGACCAGCCGGCGTTCGGGGTCACGCTCACCGTGGTGGGGGCATAGTTGATGGGAGGTATCACCTCGACGACGTTGGAGATGCCCTTGGTCGTCAGGGTCGAGTACCCCGCCGTGGCGGAATAGCCCACCTGGTTGAGCGCGACCACGCGGTAATAGAGCGTGTCCTGCGCGCCGCCGATGTTATCCGAGTAGGTGATGACGTTGGCGTCCACCGTGCCGATGTCGGCCCAGGGCCCCACGGCCGTGGCGGACCGCTGGATCAGAAAGCCGGTCTCGCCCACCGAGTTATCGGCCCAGGTGAGCACGTTGGCCCGGTCGCCGTTGCCGAGGATGATCTGCTGCGCGCTCAGGGTCGGCGCCGTGGGCGGCGCGGAGACCGAGATCGGCCGCATCATGTCCATCTCTTCGTGGCTCAGGATGTGGCAGTGCCAGACGTACTCCCAGCCAAAGTTCGTCCAGAGGTTGACGATCGGGACGGTCGGGTTGCCCCAGGCGTCCATGTTGGTGAACATGATGGACGAGTTGGTGGGCATGGCCGGGTTCAGCGGACGGGTGCTGTTGGGCAGCACGGCGTCGAACGGCGTCACCGGGATGACCGGCCGCAGCGCCACGATGGTGTCTTCCAGCGGGCTGATGCGGACCGTGTCCTTCCAGCCGAGCTCGTTGGCGTCCGGCTTGCGGATGATGCCATCCCAGCCGACCCGGTTCAGCACCTGCACGTCAAAGAGGTGGAAGTGGATCGGGTGCGTATCGACGCCGTTGTGGGTGATCTTCCAGATCTGGCTCCCATCGGTGGCCACCGCGATGGGCGTCACCTCCACGTTGGTCTTGGGCAGGTTGGTGGCGTCGATCAGCTCGCTGGCCGGGTTCACGAACGGGTACAGGATCATGTTCTGCACCCCGGCTTGCGGGTTGGGCGATTCCAGGCCCAGGAAGCCGCTCATGCGCCCATAGTCGCGGTCGAACGCCTCGCCCATCTCGTCCTGGATCTGCTTGGGCTGGAACACCATCGACAGCGTCCCCAGGGCGGTGCTGCCCGGCTGCGGCAGCGTGTTGAAGGTCAGCCCGGTGTCAAAGATCTGCACCGTGCCGTTCAGGGGGCCGTTGGTCTTGAACTTCTCCGTGCTGGGAGCGGCCGGGCTAAAGTAGGCCGAGTTGTACTCGCCCTGGCCCACGATGATGGGGTGCTGGCCGTTCTCGAACACGCCCTGGCCGCCCGCGGCGGTCGCCATGAAGGCGGTCTGGAGCGCGCCCAGCCGGGTCGCGTTGACGTGGTTGGGCACGGGCGTGGTCGGCGTCCCGTTCACCACGATCTGCATGACGGTGCGGATGTTCGGGCCATAGCCGGGGAGCGTCGAGGGCGCGCCGCCGGTGTCGGTATAGTCCCCGTTGCCCGTGTAATAGTCGTAGCGCGGATCGCGCGCGGGAAAGGCCGCGGGGGCGTCGTTGTACAGGATCAGCGTCTGGCCCGCGAAAGGCGTCAGGTCCACCACCACGTCGGCGCGCTCGGCGGGGCCCAGCAACAGCGAGTGCTGGTCCACGTTGCCGGCGTTAAAGACGGTGGGGTCGTTGACCCAGGTGATGAACTGGGGCGGGACCACCACGGGGGCCGGCAGGAAACCGCCCTCGGTGCCGATCTGGACCCAGCTCGGGCCTTCCGTGCCGCCAACCGGCGTGGGAAAGATGGTGCCATCCGTCAGCGCGGCGGCCACTTCGGCCGGGTTGAGCTGCACCTCGGTGGGCGCGGCGGGGTCGGCCTGGTAGAGCGACAGGTTGAAGAAGCGGTCGCTGGCCGCGTTCAGGATGCGGAAGCGATACTCGCCCGGGTCCAGGGTGACGGTGGGGTAGGCGACGCCGTTGACCACCGGGGTGTCGTGGAACGCCTCCATGCCCATCGAGTTGAAGGGGGTGCCGGGCATGAGCGGCGGCTCGCACCAGGTGACGTCGGGGTCGCAGAGCGGGTCAAAGTAGGCGTTGGCGATCGGGCCATAGGCGATATTGTTGGTGGGCGGCCAGAACCACGGCCCATAGGCCCACCGGCCAAACATGTTCACGCCGCCGGCATCGCCGGGGTTCTGCGCCGGGGAATAGACGTGCGGCAGCCAGAGGTTGCCCAGGCCGCCCCAACGCGCCGCGTCCCAGGTCTCGTCCGAGACGGCGAGCTGGGTGGTGCTGGGCACGAAGGTCTTGTCCTGGATCACCAGCGGGATGCCGATGCCCAGCCCCTCCAGCGCGCCGCCGGGGGAGGTCAGGGCCGTCTCGGTGTCGTCCACGATCAGGTACGGCGCGGCCTCGCCCGCATAGACGTTCAGGCGGGTGATGCCCCAGGCGTGGTCGTGGTAAAAGAGCAGCCGGGCGCTCTGCTGGTTGGTGTAAAAGTAGGTCTGCGCGCCCCGGCCAGGGTTGTTGGTGGCGCCGGGCTCGGCGCAGGTGAGCTGGCCGAAGCAGCTCGCGATGGGGGCGCCGGCGGCGTCGAACCACATATCGGGCACGTACGCCACGCTCACGCCCTTGTTCTCCAGCGCGTTCTCATCGCCCGCGAGGAGCAGCTCATCATCGGGATAGGGCAGCGTCTCGCCCGCGGGGGTGATCCACTGGTGCGGCGTGCCGTCGCTGATCCAGGGGGTCAGGCCGCCGTGCAGGTGCAGGTCGGCGCGGTTTTCCGTGAAGCAGCCCGCGGGCTTGGGGTCCTGCTCGCAGGTGGGGTCCTGCGGGTCCGTTTCCGGCATGCCGTTCAGGTCGGGGCCCATCCCCGAGCCCATCACCGTGGTGTCGGTGGGGATGAAGAGGTCGCCGCCCGCGCCAGCCGGCAGCAGGTTGCGGAAGAGGATGCGCACCGGCGTGTTCTTTTGCGCGACGATGGCCGGGCCGAGATAGCTGGGCGCGGTCACGCCGCAAAAGCCCGTCGGGGTGGCGGGCAAGCCCGGCTCCAGGTTCTCATTGGAGAGCGGGACGGCCCCCGGATTGGCGCAGTCGGTGAGCTGCACGTAGCCGCGCAGCAGCGTCGGCGGCAGGTCCGAGTGCATCTGCTGCCGGTACTGCACCAGCCCGATCTCGTAATACTCGGAGTCGTCGCTCAGGACCGCTTTCTGGGCGACGGGCATGGGCGCGCTGCTGGGGTTCGTATCCTGCGGCGCCCACGGCAGCGGATCCACGAACTTGCGGATGCCGCCCGAGATCGCGCCGCTGACCGAATCCACCGCCGGCAGCGGGCTGTTGGCATAGTTGGGGTGGCTAAAGTAGCGCGGGGCCTGCCCGGGCAAGGCCATGTCCGCCGTGCCCATCGCCATGGTTTCGAGCACAAAGCCTTGGTCCTTGGCCCGCTGGGCGGCCTCCTTGCGGTCCTTGTGGCTGATCTTGGGTTTCTTGGGCTTCTTTTCCTTCCAGATCTGGCCGACGGCCAGGCCGGCCGGCGAATCGGCCTCTTGCGCCAGGATCGGCGCGCTGGTCGTCAGCAGCATGGAGACCAGCATCACCAGCACCAACACGCGGTAGAGCAATTTGCGCACAGTCATTCGTTCACTCCTTTGCCCCAGAGGGCGGATCGGGCACGGCCTGATGAAACGTGACCCTGATGAGGCGCCGTGCGGCCTCGGGAAGAAGCGGCCGACACTAGATTGGACCCAGCAATGGCAGTTGATGCCAACCGTTTGGCTGTTCTGATCATCCACCTCCTCTTCCCGCCCCGTGGGAGCGGATCGCCAGCGGCGGGTAGCTGTCCCCGGCCGGCGGGCCAAGGCGCGCGAGACCGCCCGCCGGAAACGAAACCTTGCCAGCCTTAAGGATAGCACGCGGTGGAGATGACAACAGCCGGGGTGGGTACGGGCTGGGTGGGAAAGGTTGGCGTTGGGTTGGCGCTGGCCCGCTTGCCGGGCCGCCCCTAGGGCAGCTCGCGCCAGAGGATGAGCAGCTCGCCGATCGCTTCGGCCTGGTACTCGTAGAGCTCGCCGCCCGCGCGGAGCCGGATCACCTGGCTGGGCTGGTGGCCGGGGCAACCGTCCGGGGCGCAGGGAAAGGCCGCCGCCGACACGCCCGCGAGGGCGATCCCCTCCGGCGCCACGCCCAGCCGCGCCGCCAGGTCCTCCCGGGCCAGCGCCACGAGCGCCGCCCCCTCGGGCGCCGCCCCCTCGGGCGCGGTGACCTGGGCGGCCACGCTCGAGCAGGTCACCAGGCCCAGCAGCGCGACGGCCAGAATCAGACACCGTCCCGCGATGCGCATCGCCTTCATGGGCTCACCCCCTGTGCTCCCTAGAGCTTACGGATAAAGCCTTTGGCCTGGGTCTCCCACTCGCGCGTGGAGACGTCGACCTGGGTGGCGCCGTCCTCATGGCGCACCTCCACCGTCACAAAGCCCCCGCCGCCTTCCAACGAGACGTGGCGGCTGCTCCGCTCGGTGATGCTGAGGCCCTGGCCGCGCTCGCCGAAAAAGGTGATCGCCTTTTCCAGCACTTGCTCGCCGGAGAGCCTGGTTTCCTTGCCGAGACGAATCATAAGCGTCCTCCCCCAGAAAAGTGGGACACGGATTTCACGGATCGCGCGGATCAGAGTCCCGGCCCAGGAGGAGAGCCCGTGCGAATCCGTCCGATCCGTGTCCGGATGTCTTGAGATCTGCTCGCCGCCGGGTTAGCGATGGTCGCGGGTGATGACCTCGCGGCGCACGCGGATGGGCTCGCCCCGGGGCGGGCGGCCAGGCCCGACGGGCGGGGGCGTCCCTCCGCCGCCTCCGCCGCCGGTGATGGCGTCATCCGGCTTGACCAACTGCACCTGGATGCGCGTCGGCAGCTTGCACTGAAAGACCACGCTCTGCCCGGAAAAGAGCTTGGCGGCGTCCGGGCGCAAGAGCCCCTGGTCGCCGAGCTCGATGAGCGTCGCCTGGTCTACGCGGAGCTTGTCCCCTTCCTTGGGCAGCGCCACGCGGAGCTCGCCCTTGCCGCGGCCCTGGTCCCCCACGGTGAGCGCCTGGTAGAGGCCGGGCCGCACCAGGGTGACGGCGAACAGGTCGCCGGCGGGGACGGCGCGGGCGCTATCCAGCACGATCCGCTTCTCGCGCTGGTCCAGCCGGACGATGGTCACGGCGTAGCGGCCCACGCCCGCCGAGGCGTAAAGCCCGAGCACGCCGCCGGCGGCCAGCGTATAGACGGGGGCGCCCTCGCGGGCGCAGGCGGGCTCGCCGCCGAGCTTGGCCAGGTCGAGGTTGAGCTGGCTGGGCGCGCCCTCCGCCGCCACGCGCACGCTGGCGCGATGGATCACGCGGTCGTCGCGCCGCACCGTCAGGTCATAGTCGGCGGGCTCGACAAAGCGGTGGAACAGGGTGGCCAGCACGGTGAGCGCGCTGCTATCGAAGGCCTGTTGCTCGAAAACCGGGCGATTCAGGGTGAGGTTCTTTTTCATGGTCACGCTCCCACGTCCGCCTGGAGGACCAGCTCGACATCGTTCACGCCCGCCGCCAGGTTGCGCACCGGGATGCGCACCGGGATCAGGCCGTTGGAGGCGGGCATGATCTCCAGCGGGTCGTCCAGCCGGTAGACGGGGTTGCAGCGGCCCAGGAACTCGCCCACCAACTGGCCGATGAGGTCCAGCAAGCCAAAGCTGATGTTGAACAGGTCGTTCAGCCACTCCTCGATCTTGTCCGGGATGTCCAGGATGAAGCGGATGAGGTCGGCGATCCCGCCAATGATGGCGAGGATCACGTCGCGCACCCAGCCGCCGGGGATGAGTGCCTTGACGGCGTTGGTCAGGGCGTTCTCGATCAGGTCGCCCACGATATCGGGAAAGTCAAAGAGGTCGAGATCGATCCACTCCGGGTCCAGGTAAAGCTGCCACTGGTTGTGGTCGGGGAGCGGGTCGAGCCGCAGCGGCGCGCAGAGGTCGGGCGAGGGGGGCGGCAGCGAGGCGTCATAATAGCGGACGGTGAAGCGGGCCGCCAGGCTGAGCTCTTGCGCCACCACGCTGGACAGGTCGGGCGCGATGGAGACGTCCGGGTCGCCGGTAAAGATGCAGATGCGCGGCAGGCAGATGTCGGGGATCGGCCAGGGCATGTTGATGCACCCGCCGCCCACGCAAATCTCGGGGATATCCAGGCCCAGCGAGAACTTGAGCCGGTCCCACTTCAAGTCCAGCGAGTCGATGAGGACGCTGTTATCGGCGCGAAAGTCGATGTTGCCGCCTTCCAGGTGCGCCTTCACGTCATAGCCGGCGGTGAAGGCGCCCATGTCCTTCGAGTCCGCCTTCTCAAAGACCAGGGCGCGCTGGAGCAATTCGAAGGAGCGCCGGAAGGCCTCTTCCGAGACCGCTACGTTCAGGTGGGCCATGGGATCAGACCTCCTCCACCACCAGGTTGATGAACGCCTTGAGCTGGTCCTGCTCCACGGCGGGGTTGTGGGGCGCGTCCGCCGAGATCGGCGTCGGCTGCAAGGTCACCTTCTTGCCGAGATCGAGCCCCTTGTCCTGCAACATCTCGGTGATGTTCAGGATCATGGCGCTCATGGGCGTGGCGAGCCGGGGCAGGATGCCCAGCCGGAGCACAGTCTTGACATAACACTCGATCAAGTCCTCCATGGGCTGGGGCCGCAGGTCCACGATCTCGAGCCCGTCCAGCCGGACCTTGAGCCAGGGCTCCTCGTCGTCGCCGATGGGGCCCCATTCGACGTGGGCCACCGCGTACACCTCCAGGCAAAAGCAGAGCAGCTCGCGGGTGGGCAGCACCAGCGTCTCCTTGGGCTGGCGGGGCGGCAGGGCGATGCCGGTGAAGGGCTTGTCCGGCGAGGCGGCGTTCAGCGCCTCCAGGCGCGGGATGAGCTCGTTGATCACGCCGTCGGGCGGGCAATCCAGCCCGACGCAGGCCGCCGCGCGCAGCGCCAGCCGCTGCGGGGCGAGCGCCCCCAGCTCGGGCGGCAGGGCGATGGCGTTGCCGGGGTGAAAGTCGATGGCCAGCTTGGTGAATTGCAGCGACCAGTTCAGCCCGACGGGCGTCGGCGTGCCCGGCACCGGGATGGGGTCCTGGACGGCAAAGAGGGGGTTGCCCGCCTTTTTGACCTCGGGCGCATAGTCGATGGGCACGCAGAGGAGCTTGGGGCGCTCGCGGAAAAAGGCGGTGGCATAGTTAAAGAGGGAGGGGCGCTGCCGCATGATGTGCCGCGCCACGCGGTTGATGCCCTCCTCGTTGACGCTGGCGAAAATGCTGCAGTGGTCGGTGAAGGCCATGTGATCGCTCCTTTCGGGCCTTGTCGAGACGGCCGAGGCCGCGCCGGCAAGATGGCAGACCGAGGGCTCCTCTCAGCATAGCACAACAAACCAGCCCCAACCGTTGGGTTTGGTTGGGGCTGGCGCTGGGATCGGAGGGCGCGGGTTGGCGTTTGGTTGGCGGGGCTCACTCCCCCAGGGTATAGCCGGCGCCGCGCACGTTGAGGATGTAGCGGGGGTGCGCGGGGTCGGGCTCCACCTTGCGGCGGAGCCGGTGGATGTACCACTTGATGATCTCGCGGGCCTCGTTGGGATACTCGGGCTGGTATTGCCGCACCTCGGCGACCAGCTCGCTGTGCGGGACGACGCGGTTGGCGTTGCGGATGAGGTGGACCAGCAGCGCCAGCTCGGGGTTGGTCAGCTCGACGGGCTGGCCGCCGACCTTGACCTGGTGCTTGCCGACGTCCACGATAAAGGGGCCCTTCTCCATCAGCGCGTCGCGCGGGTCCGGCTCGCGAGAGGCGGCGATGACGGCGCGCCGCTCCAGCGCCTCGCGGATGGCGGTCCGCACCTCTTGCGGCCCCACCGGCTTGAGCAGGTAGCCATCCACCCCCTCGCGGATCGCCGTCACGGCGGTCTCCAGCGAGCCGTGGGCGGTGAGGATGATGATGATGGCGTCCGGCCAGCGCCAGCGCGCCGCCTCCAGCACCTTCATCCCGTCCACGCGGCTGCCCAGTTGCAGGTCCAGCATGATCAGGTCAAAGCGCTGGTCGCGCAAATAGTCCAGCGCCTCCTGGCCGTTCTGGGCCGTGGACACCGCATGGCCCTGCATCCCGAGGGTCTCCTTGAGGAAGAAGCGGATCCCTTCCTCGTCATCCACCACCAAAGCGCGCATCGGTTCGGTCATCTCAGACTGTCCTCCCATGGGGGGCCGTGGGGCCAGCGGCGGCCCGCGCGGGCAGCCAGACCTCAAAGGTGGCGCCCTGGCCGGGCTCGCTGGCGGCCTCGATGCGGCCGCCCAG
>JAAYEA010000146.1 GCA_012689325.1 Chloroflexota bacterium | reverse complement strand
TGCCGCCCGGCAGTCCCTGCCGCCTAATCCGTGTCCCGCTCTCCTGGCATTTTCATCCGCAGCGTTCGCGCCCTGGAAAGGCGCGAACACGACGCCGCTCGCTGGGAGCCGCGCCACCGCGGGGATACCCCGCCTCAGGCGGCGCGATGTGGGCTTGAAGCATACCCCTGATCAGGGGAGAGGCCAAACGGGGCTTGCCGCAGATCGGCGATCGAGTCGTCGAACAAGCCCCGCACGGCGATGAATCGTCGTGCTACTCGGCAGCGCCTGATGGAATCAGGCTTGGGCATTCCATGCCGCGGAAGCTCGAGAGGCCCGGTTTCATCGGGCGCAGCCCTGTAGCGCGGCGTCGGCATTCCATGCCGCATTGATCGCCGAGCGCTAAAGGCGGCATTCCATGCCGCGCCCGGCTCAGGTTGGCAAGCCCGCTGCGGCATGGAATGCCGTAAGCGGGCTAGAGGACACAAGACTTGCGCTCGCGGCCCTCCGAAGCCTGCTTCTAGCAAGCTTGTCAATGTTAGCCGCAACGCGATTCCATCGCGCCTTGAGCCTGCGGCGCGGGGCGCGCTACGACTTGGCACAAGCCCTGCCCGCCGCCCTGCCGATCTTGACATATCCCCTTTCGTAGCCTATACTCGAGGTTGTAGGTTGCCCCTGGTGATGGCAGGCACGCTCGGCCAGCGCTGCTGGCAAGGAGGCCTCGCATGGCACCCAAGCGGCTTATCCTCATCCCCTTCACCGTGGCGCTCATCACCCTGCTCGCGGCCGGGCTCCCGCACGCCCACGCGGGCTCGCCCAACCCCCTCGCCCCGACGCCGGTCCCGGTCTACCTCACCGCCGACGCCGACGCCCACACCGACTCGATCGCGCCAGGCGCCAACTATGCCCACAGCCTCCTGCTCTACAGCACGCGCACCAAGGCGCCCCGGGTCCGCCGCACCTATCTGCACTTTGACCTCTCGGGCGTGCCCCCGAACGCCGAGATCCTCCACGCCGAGGTGCAGCTCTACCTGGTGCAGTGGATCGGCAGCGGCCCCTTCCTCGTCGAGGCGCGCGAGGTGGGCCGCGCCTGGGACGAGCACAAGATCACCTGGAACGACCAGCCGACGCCGGGCGCGCTCCTGGACGCCCCCGCCATCCCCGCCGCCGCCGGCTACACGAGCTGGGAGATCACCGCCGAGGCGCAGGACTGGCTGCGCAACCCCCACGCCAACTATGGCCTGGTGATCGCGCCCCAGGACACGACCACCCATGACCTGATGTTTCACAGCCGCGAGCAGGACCTCTACCGCCCGCGGCTGATGCTGCAATACCGCATCCCCACCCTGACGCCCACCGTCACCCACACCCACACCGCCACGCTCACGCCCACGCCGTCCCTCACGCCCACCCGGACGGCGACCGTGGCGACGGCGACGGCGACCAGCACCCGCACCCCCACCCGGACGACGACCCTGACGCCCACCGTCACTAACACTTATGTCAACACTCGCACGCCGACGGCGACCCCGACGCCCACCAAGACCGCGACGGCGACCAGCACCCGCACCCCGACCACCGCCCACACGCCGACCCGGACCGCGACGCCCAGCGCCACGCCCACGGGAGACCTCCCGCCCGACCTCGTGATCACGGACGTCTGGCCCGAGGGCGCGCAGGTCTGCTACCAGGCCAGGAACATCGGCCTCGGCGCCGCGCCGGCGGGCAGCCTCGTCGCGGTGGACGTGGACGGCGGCCGCAGGGCGCTGGACCCGCTGCCGCGCGACCTGGCCCCTGGCGAGCGGCTGACCCGTTGCCTGGACGTCGGCTACCAGTGCACCCCGCCGCAGGACATCGTCAAGGCCTGCGCCGACCAGGCGGGCGCGCTGGCCGAGTCGAGCGAGGCGAACAACTGCCGCGAGGAGGCCTGGCCCTGCGACGCCACGGCGCCGCGCCTGACCTCCGGGCCCACGGTCAAGCAACTGACCTCCACCTCGGCGGTGATCGTCTGGGGGACCGACGAGGAGAGCGACAGCCGCGTCCTTTATGGCGCGATGGCGGGGACGTACCCGCTCACGGTCACCGCGCCGGCCCTGGTCAAGGCCCATCAGGTTGCCCTGACCTCCCTGCAACCTTCCACCGTCTACCACTACCGGGTGCGCTCCGTCGACGCGGGCGGCCACGCGGCCTCCTCCAAGGACGCCACCTTCGAGACGGCCCCCGAGCCCGACGGCCAGGCCCCCACCCTCTCGCTGGGGCAGATGGGCGTGCTCAAGGGGCAGGCGATGCTGCGCGCCGACGCGGCGGACAACCAGGGCGTCAGCAAGGTCGAGTTCTATGTCGACGGCGCCTTGAAGTGGACCGACTATGCCGAGCCCTATGACATGCCGCTGGACACCACCAAGATGCTGGATGGCGACCACGCCTACCGCGCCCGCGCCTACGACCGGGCCGGCAACGCCACCGACGCCCTCGGCACCATGACCATCGGCAACGACCCGGACATCTATGCTCCCGTGGTGACCATCGTCGGCCCGGCGGAGGGCGAGGTGATCCGCTGCACGGCGCCCATCTCGATCACCGCCTCGGACCCCCGCTTCCCGATGACCCATACCGCCACCGGCATCCGCAGCATCTCGGTCTACATCGACCCCTCGGACGATCCCCTGGCCCTGATGGCGCCAGCGTACAGCGCCGGCCCCCGGCCCACGCCCCCCTTCCCCATGACCAAGACCTACGAGCGCGATTGGAACACGGAGGACCTGGACTGGGGCGAGCACGTCATCATGGTGCGGGTGCATGACGGGGCCTGGAACATGACCGAGGTGCGGCGCACCGTCTCCGTCGAGTCGTGCGTGGTGCACCGGGGCGAGATTCGCCTCACCCACGAGAACCTGCGCGAGCACGACACCTACTACTCCTATGACCTCGTCCTGGAGAACACCAGCCCCGCCTCGGCCTACAACCTGGCCATCGTCGAGGAGCACGAGGGCTTTCAGCCCCTGGCCGACGACCCCTACGTCTTTGTGCGGCTGGACGACTGGGCGGCGGACGACGACCTCTATCGCGTCGGCAGGGCGACCTTTTACCTCGGGGAGCTCCATCCTGGCGAGCGCCTGCGCTATGGGTTCCGCTTCGTCCCCTTCCTGACCCAGGAGTCGCTCTATGGGACGCCCATCGAGCGCACGCTGGCCCGCTCCTCGACGCTCGAATACTATACCACGCCCGCCGGGTGGCTCTCCTACGAGGAGGACGTCTCCGCGCCGATCGTGCTGCCCACCTGGGCGGAGCCGGAGGACGCCCTCGCCGACTCGAGTTATCTGCTGGTGACCAACCCGCGGAGGCTGCTGGCCGCCAGCGCGCCGGCGACGGGCGCGCCGAACTCGGTGCTGCAGGCCATGGCCGAGCTCGCCATCCTGCGCGGGGGCGTGCTCGGCTACCTGCGCGAGGCCACCGCCCAGCAGTTGCTGGACCTGGTGGAGCCCGGCGGCGACTGGGCCGACCAGTTGCACCCCCGCTTTGCCGAGGCGCTGCGCGGCTATCTCCTCATCGTCGGCGAGACCGAGATCGTCCCCGCCTGGTCGGTGGATATCCACGACATGGAGGGCGAGGGCTGCGAGATCACCGGCATCGATTTCTCCGACCTGCCGTACCGCGACACCATCGGCAGCGACGACGCCCCCGACCTGATGGTGGGCCGGATCATCGGCGACGAGGCCGCCGACCTGCTGGCGGCCCTCGAGTCGAGCATCGACGTGGCCGACAGCGGCGGCTGGGACCGCTCCCACGCCCTGGTCACCAGCGGCGCCGAGGGGAGCTGGGAGGATTTCGTCGGCGGCGCCTCCGCCACCCAGCGCCTGCTCCACGACCAGATGTCGCCCCATGGCGGGGCGGCCTATGCGCTGCACTGGAGCCGCTGGGTGCACAAGGAAGGGATAGAGTCGGAGGGCTACGACCTGCCCATGCGCAGCGACGACGGCTTTCTCGCCGCCGACACCGACGGCGATGCCGTCGACGAGCTGGTGGTGGTGGACCACTCCAGCGGCGTCGCCTCCGTCTATGAGCACGGCGACCTGGACACCGAGGATTCGGCCCCGGACGCTTCCTTCACCTGCCTCCTGAGCGACCGCGACGGCCTGGCCGCGGGCGACCTGGACGATGACGGCATCGACGAGGTGCTCGTCGCCAACGACGCCTGGGACACCCTTTCCATCTTTAACGACACCCGCCACACCGAGGGGGACGACTATCCCATCTTTGAGCTGGACTTTGACCAGGGGGACGCGCTGGCGACGGGCGACGTGTGGAGCGGGACGCGCGACGAGGTGGTGGTGGCGACCACGGACGCGCTCGGCGCCATCGTGGCCTATAGCTATGACACCGGCGGGACCCACCCCATCCTCACGGAGCGGATCCGCCTCACCAGCATCCCCTTCGGCGCGGGCGACCTGCTGGCCGTCGGCAACGTCTCGGGCTCGTGGGGGAGCGCCGAAGAGATCATCATCGCCGACGTCGGCACCTTTTTCGACCGGATCCGCATCTATGACATCAGCGGCGCCGAGATCGGCGTGCTCACCCCGGGGATCGACTTTGGCCCGATGGATGGCCTGGCCGCCGGCGACGTGGACAACGACGGCATGGACGAGATCGTGCTTCTGATGTCCGACCTGATCGACGGCAAGCGGCGGCTGTACGTCTATGACGACGATGGCTGGTACTGGGACCCCGCCGACGGCTGGAAGATCGCGCGCGGCGGCGCTGACAAGATCTGGTCGCGCTTTATCACCTTTGGCGGCACGCGCACCACCTCGATCATCTCGGGAAGCGACGGGTTTGCCGTGGGCGACGTGCACGGCGACGGCTATGACGAGGCGCTGGCGCTCGACTCGCTGGGCGACCGGCTGCGGGTCTACGATGCCGCTTACCCGGAGGGCTGGCGCGATCGCTACATCCCCGAGGTGCAGCGGCTGGCCGCCCAGACGGACATCATGGTCCTGCGGGGGCACGGCAGCCCACTCTCCGTCTCCCCCTTTGGCGTGGACCAGGTCCACCTGGTGGATTTCCCGCAGCACCCCCTGGTCCTGGGGCTGAGCTGCCTCTCCGGCAACTATGAGGGCGATTGGTCCTGGATCAACGAGGGGACGTTCGAGGCCAACAACGACGGCGACGACGGCTTTGCCGAGGCCTTTTTCGATCAGGGCGCGGCCGTCTATATCGGCTCGACGCACGTCTCCTTCGGCAGCAACAACGAGGCCGCCGCGCGGGGGTTCCTCAACGGCTGGGCGAACGACGAGACCGCCGGTCACGCCTACAGCGAGTACCTGCGCGGCCGCGCCGGCACCGAGGACGACGACTGGATCTATTGGATCACCGAGTACAACTATTACGGCGACCCCAAGTTTGGGCGGGCGGCGGATGCGGCAGTGGCCGCCGGCGCAGCGGCAGAGGCGGAAAGCGCGCCCGCCGCGCCCCCGCCGACGACGCTGGAGGTCCCCATCCCCCAGTACACCGTCGAGCGGCGCGACGGCTGGGACCGGGTCACCATCCCCGGCGGCGACGTGCTGCTGGACGAGGGCCAGCCGCAGGCGCCCTATTACACCGTCCTGGTGGACGTCCCGGCGGGCTATCGCGTGCAGGACGTGACCCTGCTGGAGCGCTCGCAGATGAGCGCCGTGGACGGGCTGCTTCTGCCCATCACCGCGCTGCTCACCGACACGCTGGCGGCGGGCGCTCCCGCGCCGCGCAGCGGCGGCCTTGCCGGCGCGGCTCAGCTCCGCGACGTCCCCGCCGGGGGCGAGTGGTATCCGGCCGCCGATTTCGCCTGGTCGGTGGTGGAGGGAAGCGGCGGCGCGAGCGAGCTGCGCATCATGACGCACCCCTTCATCTATAACCAGCTCACCGCCGCAGCCCGCTTTTACCAGCTCTACCGCTTTGCCATCACCTACGCCGAGGCGCCCGTCGCCATCACCGACCTCTCCACCGACCGGCTGGCCTACCCCCTGGGCGGCCAGGTGGGCGTGGCGCTGGAGCTGGCCAACGCCGGCCAGCCGCGCGACGTGGTGCTGGACGTCACTCTCCAGCGCTACGGCTCCGGCGAGACGGTCGCCGGGCTGCTGTTGCGCAGCCTCCCCGGCCTGGCGGGGAGCGCCTCCTTCGCCGCCGTCTGGGAGAGCGACGGGGCCGCAGGTGGAGACTATACGGTGGTGGCGACGCTGCGCGACGCCGGCGGGGCCTTGCTGGCCCGGCGCACCACCCGCTTCTCCCTGGGCGGGGCGGCGATCCGGGTCGGCGCGTTCCTCGTGGAGCCAACGCGCTTCCGGGCCGGCGACCGGGTGTTGGCGAGGCTGGAATTGGCCGTGGAGGGCAGCGCGCCGTTCTCCGGCGCCGCGCTGATCGAGGTGCGCGACGCCGCGGGCGAGGTCGTGGCCAGCTTGCGCACGCCGCTCCATGGCCTGCTGCCCGGCGACCTGCCCGTCGTCTATGGGGAGTGGGAGAGCGCTGGCCACCCGGCGGGCGTCTACACCTTTGTGGCGCGGGTGTACCACGATAGCACCGCCACCGCGCCCTGCTACGCCGAGGCCAGCAGCGTGCAACGCGTGCACCTTCCCGCGCTGATCAAGTGGTAGCGCCGACAGCCTGGGGCTGGCTCAGGCCGGCCTGAGGTTGCGCGCCACGGCGCGCGCTATCGGTTGTTTCGGGGGATTGACTGAGGGCCGTTATCTTGGCGATGCGATTGGATAGAGGGGTCGAATGGAAAGGATGAAAGCACATGACCAAGCTGACTGCACACCCCAATCGGCATTCGTTGATTGTATTCCTGGCTCTGACTTGCCTATTCTCGTGGGCGCTATGGACACCCTGGCGACAACTCCAGGCCTCTGCTGCTGTCCCCCCTGCAGCGCCCGCCGCCGCTGATTCGGGGACCATCGCTTACGTGAAGGGCTCGACCAACAACATCCACCTCATATCGCCTGACGGCGCCGGCGACCGGGTGCTGTGGACGCATCCCGAGCTCTTCATGGGTCCGGCGTACGAGCTCGCCTGGCGACCGGACGGCCGCGAGCTCGCTTTCACCAGCGGGCACGAGCAGGCGTGCTCGTGGTACGATAGTGACATCTATGTGATCGGATACAATGGCGCCGGCTACCGGCGCATCACCAATTCGCCTGCCTGCGCGGAGCTGGCCGGCCTGCCCAAGGGCTCGGTGACGGTCAACGTCAACAACTATACCAGCTCCCTGATCTGGGTCTATGTGCAGGGCGCGCCGGGCGTCGAGAGCGTCCTCGGCGGCTTCTTCGGCACGGTGACCATCGACGACGTCGCTGATTTCGGGCCGGGCGTTTACCAGGCCTCAATCGGCATCGGCGGGCTGGATCGTATCACGTCGTACCCGCCCTACGCGGACGTCCAGCCCGGTCAGACGGTGGCCGGCGGAAACCTTACCGTCATGCAGTATTCCGGCTTCCGCGGATTTGGCGCCGGCAAGGTGTCCTGGAAGGCCGACGGCTCGGCGCTGGCCTATAACTTGCGCACGGGCTCTGCCATCAAGCAGATCTCCACCCACCCGTCCTACGGCGCCGTCGGCCTGGATCTTCCGGTGGTCGAGAGGGCCTCGCCCGGCCTGATTGCCTGGGGCCCGACTCACGCCACGAAGGATCAGTATCTCTATCTCTCGGGCATGCACGTGCTCAAGGACAACGTTGGCGGCATTTACCTGAACACCGTGGGCGACACGTCCGGCGGCACGCATCTGGTGCTCATCCCCGACTATAGCGGCCAGATCGCGAACGACATCGAGTGGCTGCCTGACGGGTCTGGTTTCCTCTTTACCCTCCAGTTTACGCAGTTTCCACCTGACGCGCCGGGGATGTACTCCGACGTTTTCGAGTACGACTTGGCCTCGCACGCGATCACTCGGTTGACCTTCCTCCGCGACGACAGCGACGCCGGCGGCGCGCAAGGGCTGAGCGTCTCGCCCGACGGCCAGCAGATCGTCTTTGAGCGCGCCTTCTCTGATCCACTCAATCCGTCGCCCAGCCTGTGGATCATGAACCGCGACGGCACGAACATGCACAAGCTCGCCGACGATGCCGGTCGGCCGGCCTGGGGTCGGACCCCGGCGCTCCTCACGCCTCGCGCCCACCTGCCGTTGGTGGCGCGGTGAAATGGGAGCCGTAGGGCCCGCCTTTCATGGCTTACTCGATTCGTCCAGGAAGGCCGCCGCCTGCGGAAGGAGGACATGGGGCGTGTGACCCGCTTCCGCTGGGCGGTGGCCAGTGGAGGTCTCCACCGGCTTGAGCAGCTCGCGCGGAGGCGCTACCCGGTCCACCGGGCAGCGCCCCTCGCAGTCGTACTCCAGCCAGCACCACCGCAGCCACGCGGAGAATAGGCGCAATTCCAGCTCGTAGTATTGCACAGTTCGAGGGGATAGGCCGCGAGACCGTCGGTCCAGGAGGAAATCAGCCACCGCTCCACCGATGTCCTGCTCCGTCGAGAGATCCCGCAAGGTGAGGGAGCCCAACGAGGTCGTCTGTCCTAAATATGAAAGCGCCATGATGTTTCTCCTCATCCTACTACAGGTAGTAGGTAAGGAGCGCATCAGGCGCTGCTGGTAGCGTATGGCTGGGGGACGTGGATTCGAACCACGGTTGACTGATTCAGAGTCAGCTGTCCTACCGCTGAACGATCCCCCAGTGCGGCCCTATTATAGCCCAAAACCACTTTGTGTCAAACCCGGCGCCCGCGCCAGCGTCAGCGCCCAGACCGACCGCGCCCCCGCCGCCTTCAGCGCCGCCGCGCACGCCGCCAGCGTCGCCCCCGTCGTGAACACGTCGTCCACCAGCAGCACCGCCTCGCCGGCCAGCGCGGGGCCGCAGCCAAAGGCCCCCTCCACGTTCGCCCGGCGCTCCGCCGCGTTCAGCGTCACCTGCGGCCGCGTGTGGCGCTCCCTCCGCAGCGTCCGGTCGTCCAGCCGCAGCCCCGCCAGCCGGGCCAGCTCCCGCGCCAGCAACTGCGACTGGTTATACCCCCGCTCGCGCAGCCGCCGCGGATGCAACGGCACCGGCACCACCACCTCCCCCGGCAGCCGCGCCGCCAGCCAGCCAGCGTACAGCATCTCGCCCAAAAGCGGCGCCAGCGCCCGCGCGCCCTCATACTTGAAGCCGTGGATCGCCTCCCGCAGCGGCCCCTCCGAATACGCCGCCGAGGCCGCGCCGTCCACCGCCCCAAACGCGCCCGCCCGCCGCTCGGGCGGCAGAAAGCGGACCTGCGCCAGGCATCCCGCGCAAAGCCACTCCCCCGCGCGGCGGCACGCCACGCACCGGGGCGGGTAGAGCAGGTCCAGCCCGGCTTCGGCCAGCCGCCGCCACGCGATCGCCATCGCCCGCTACCGGATGTTGATCCCAAAGGCGCTGGCGATCTTGGGCACCGCCGGCCCCAGGATCACCACCAACAGCGCGGGAAAGATCAACAGCACCAGGGGGATCGTCATCTTGACCGGGGCCATCTGCGCCTTCTCCTCCGCCCGCTGGCGGCGCTTGATCCGCATCTGCTCCGATTGCACCCGCAGCACCCGCGCCATGCTCACGCCGAGCTGGTCGGCCTGCACCACCGCCGCCACAAAGTTGGTCAGGTCCGCCACCTCCACGCGATCGGCCATCTCTTTCAGCGCCTCGCGCCGCAGCTTGCCCATCCGCATCTCGGCCAGCGTCCGCCCAAATTCGCGGCTCAGCTCATTATCCCACTTTTCCGTCACCCGCGAAAGCGCGGCGTCGAACCCCAGCCCCGCCTCCACGCTGATGGTCAACAGGTCCAGCGCGTCCGGCAGCGCCTTGACCACATCGGCCTTGCGCTTTTTGATCTTGCCGCCCAGCCACATGATCGGCAACTGGTAGCCCAGCACGCCCAGAAGCACGGTGAACATCAGCTTTTGGCTGCCCGGCAGGTCCGCCGTCCGCGTCAGCATAAAGGTCGCCGCCGCCATCATCACCGCGGCGATGCCCCGCACGCCCAGGAACTCGCTGGGCCCCCAGCCGTTGGGGTTGCCCGCAAGCTCCAGGTTGTGGCGCACGTTGGCCATGCTCTTGGCCGGGGCAAAGCGCGTCACCAGCCGCGCCATCCCACGGATCATCGGCAGCAAGACGCGCTCGGCGAAGGGCTGCTCCAACTCGATCTCTTCCAGCGTCTTGGGCCGCCCCACGTACTGGTCCAGCCGCTCCTGCACCTGCTCCTTGGGCCGCCGGCTGGCGGCGATGCCGACGAACAGCAACAACACGCCCAGCGCCACCACCACCGGCAACAGCATCTCGAGTCCGCCCATCATCTGCCTACCCTCTCTAGCCCCTGGCCCTACACTTCGATGTTCACGATCTTGCGAATGATCAGAAACCCGATCACCAGCATGATCGTCGAGACGCTCAGCATCACCCAGCCGCACATGGTGGTCCACAGCGTGGACATGTACTCCGGGTTGATCACCGAGATGATCACCGCCATGCACACCGGCAGCGCCGTGATGATGTACGACGAGGCCCGCTGCATCGCCGTCAGGGTCTGAATCTCGCCCTTGATCCGCACCCGCTCGCGGATGATGGTGCCGATCTTGTCCAGGATCTCGGCCAGGTTGCCGCCCACCTCGTGCTGCACGTTGATGGCCGTGATCATCAGGTCCAGGTCGTCGCTGTCGATCCGCCGCAGCAGGTTGGAAAAGGCCTGCTCGTTCGAGATGCCCAGCCCGATCTCGCGCACCACCCTGGCGAATTCCCCCGCGATGGGCGGGGCCAATTGCTTGGACATGGTGTCCATGGATTGCAGCAGGCTATACCCCGACCGCAACGAGTTGGCCAGGAGCATCACCGCGTCGGAAAGCTGGCCGTTGAACTCTTTGAGGCGGCGGCCCTGGCGAATCCGCACCACCAGCCGCGGGATGAAAAAGCCCACGATCCCCGTCAGCAGCCCAAAGACCGGCCCGTGCAGCAGGATGGTCCCGACGACGAAAAAGAAGGCCACGCTCAGCAGGCAGAGGATCAGGAACTCGGTGACGGTGAGCTTCAGGTCGGCCCGGGCCAGCTCGGTGGCCAGGTTCGCCGCAAAGCCCCGCTTGGTCAACACCCGGTCCATGTCGTCGACCAGCCGCGTCTGGCTGGGCGGCGGCGCCGCGGCGTCGACCCGCGTGGCGTACCGCTCCAGCCGGCTGTCGATCTGCTTCGCCCCCCCGCCCACGGCCCGCGCCAGCCCGAAAAAGAGCAGCAGGACCGCCAGCGCCGCCAGCACCGCTATGAATAGACCCGTAGTGCCCATTGATCACCCTCCCGCGCGGCGACGAGCCCCGACTCTACCGGTAATGGTTCCGGTCGTAGCCAAAGATCTCGGGCGGCAGGTAGATCTCTTCCTGCTCGAGCTTTTCCATGAACTTGGGCCGCACCCCCGTGGGCCGCAGCTCGCCCTTGATCTTGCCGTTCTCGTAGCCCTGAATCTCAAAGCCGAAAATGTCCTGCAGCACGATGACGTCGCCCTCCATCCCCTGCACCTCGCTCACCGCGGTCACCCGCCGGGAGCCGTCCTTCATCCGCTCCTGGTGGATGATCAGGTCCAGCGCCGAGGCCACCTGCTCGCGGATGGCCCGCAGCGGCAGGTCCATCCCCGACATCAGGCACATGGTCTCCAGCCGGGCGATGGTGTCCCGCGGGCTGTTGGAGTGGCAGGTGGTCAGCGAGCCGTCGTGGCCGGTGTTCATGGCCTGCAACATGTCCAGCGCCTCCTCGGCGCGCACCTCGCCCACCACGATGCGGTCCGGGCGCATCCGCAGCGCGTTCACCACCAGGTTGCGGATCGAGATCTCGCCGGCGCCCTCGATGTTGGCCGGGCGCGACTCGAGCGTCACCACATGGTCCTGCCGCAGTTGCAGCTCGGCGGCGTTCTCGATGGTGACGATCCGCTCGTCCTCCGGGATGAACGACGAAAGCACGTTGAGGGTGGTGGTCTTGCCGGAGCCGGTGCCGCCCGAGATGACGATGTTCAGCCGCCCCTTGACGCAAGCGCGGAAAAAGGCCACCGACTGCTCGGTAAAGGTGCCATACTTGATCAGGTCGTCCACCTGGAACGGCTCCCGCCGGAACTTGCGGATGGTCAGCGTGGGGCCCTTGAGCGCGATGGGCGGGATCACGGCGTTGACGCGGTGGCCCGCCGGCAAGCGCGCGTCCACGTAGGGCGAGGACTCGTCGCAGCGCCGGCCCAGGGGCGCGATGATCCGGTCGATGATTCGCATGACGTGCTCGTTGCTCTCGAACACGATCGGCGTCTTGGTGAGCTTGCCCCGCTGCTCGATATAGACGCTGTTCGGGCCGTTCACCATGATCTCGGTGATGTCCTCGTCGGCCAGGAGCGTCTCGATGGGGCC
>JAAYEA010000145.1 GCA_012689325.1 Chloroflexota bacterium | reverse complement strand
CGCTCATGGTGGGCGGGCGAGCGGTCGCCTTGCGGGACTATCCACGAATGGAGAACGCGTATGGCCGCGTCCAGTTTGACGCGCGGCGCTACGAGCTCGCCATCGGCGAGGAGAGGCTGGTGCTGGAATGGGACAGCGGCCAGGCATCCTGAGCCGGGCATTCCGTGCCGCCCGGCATTCCATGCCGCGTCGAAGGTTGCATGCTTCGACGGGCTCAGCATGTTGAGGAGGGAATTGTGGTGGCAACCAGCGAGCAGATCCGTCGGGCGCTGCGGGAGCGGGTCCGTGGCGAGGTGCTGACCGACGACCAGGCCCTCTCCCGCTATGCCACCGACCAAAGCATGTACCTGGTGCGGCCACTGGCGGTGGCCTTCCCGGCAAATGTGGGGGACGTGGTCGCCATCGTCCGCTATGCCCGTGAGGAGGGGATCCCTCTGACGGCGCGGGGCGGCGGCAGCGGCACCGCCGGCGCGGCGCTGGGGCGGGGCATTCTGGTGGCTTGGCGGCGCGACGGGCCCATGAACCGGGTGCTAGGCTACGAGGAGGCCGGGGCCGAGCCGCGGGTCACCGTGGAGCCGGGGCTGCTGCACAACGACCTGCAAGCCTTCCTGCGTGAGCGGGGGCTCTATCTCCCCGCCGACCCTTCCAGCGGGGCGATTTGCCTGCTGGGGGGCAACATCGCCACCAAGGCCAGCGGACCCCACGCCCTCAAGCACGGCTCCATCGACCGCTACCTGCGCCGCCTGCAGTTCGTCACCGCCGAGGGCGAGGTGGTGGACACCGCCGACGAGGCGACGATCCCGACTCGGATCGGCCGGGGGATCGCGGCGCTGGCGGCGGATCTGCTGGCCGATGAGGCCACCGTGCGCCGGCTGGCGGCGCGCCAGGACCGCAAGCTCGCCAGCGGCTATAACCTGTTCACCTTCTTGCGGCAGCGGACGCTGGGCGAGTGGACGGCGCAACTGCTGGTGGGGAGCGTGGGCACGCTGGGGATCGTCACCCAGGCCACGTTGCGCGCCCAACCCTACATCGAGGGCAAGGCTACCACGCTGCTCTACTTTCGCTCGCTGGACGAGGCGGGCGAGGCGGTGCAGCACATCAAGGCGCTGGGCGTGGCGGCCATCGAGATCATGAACCATCGCACCATCGCCATCGTGCAGGAGCGGCGCAAGGACCTGGAGGCGCCGGAGGGCGAGAGCCACATGCTGCTGGTCGAGTACGAGGGGCCGGAGCGCGCCGAGCAGGTCGCCGCGGTGGAGCGGCTCGTGGCATCCCAGGGCTATGCCCTGGCCGCGCCGATGGAGACCGTGGAGGGGGAGGCGGAGCAGGAGCGGCTCTGGAAGATGCGCAAGGCGCTCCTGCCCACGGTGCGCAACTATCGCGCCGACCGGCTGGCGCTCTCGGTGGTGAACGACGTGGGTGTGCCGGAGGAGCACCTCGCTGCCTTTATCCGGGACGTGGAGGCGATTTTCGCGCGACATGATCTCGTCGCCGCCGTCTATGGGCACGCCGGCAGCGGCAACCTGCACCTGCGCCCGCTTTTCGACGCCGCCGACCCGGGGCTGCTGTCGCTGCTGCGCGAGGTGGCCGACGAAGTCTATGCGGCGGTGCTGTGCCACGATGGGACCATCACCGCAGAGCATGGCATGGGACGGCTGCGGACGCCCTACCTGGCGCGCGAGTGGGGCGAGTCGATCATGGGCTATATGCGGCGGGTCAAGGCAGCCTTCGAGCCCGCCGATCTGCTCAACCCCGAGGCGATGTTCAGCGAGCGCGCGCTGACCGGCGACATGAGGATCGTCGCGGCGGAAGGGTAGATTTGGCGAAAGCGGCCGTGATGGGTATAATGGCCTGGGGGCACCATCACAGGCGCGTGTTTCGTACGCGCGAATCGAGTCGACTCATGTACAAACGTATGGTGCTGTGCGTTGTATTGATCCTGTTGGCCCTGGCGGGCTGCTCGACCGCGCCCGCCGCCACGCCCCTCCCCGACCTGGCCACGCCCACCGTCGCGCAAGCGGCGTCTGCGCCGCCCTCCGTCCCCTGCGACCTGCCGCCCCTGGTGGTCCCCACGGCCCCCGCAGAGGTGCCCGGGTACGTGCAGCTCGACCCCAATACCAACCTGCACATGACCGGCGACCCGTTGGTCGTGGACGTGACCACCTGGCGGCTAGAGATCGTGGGCAAGGTGGAGCGGCCGCTGAGCCTGACCTACGACGAGCTGCGTTGCATGCCCAAGATCGAACTCGAGTGCACGCTCGTCTGCGTCGGCTTTTTCGAGGACGTCGCCACCTGGGCCGGCGTGCCGCTGAGTCACCTGTTGGAGCTGGCGGGGGTCTCGCCGTTGGCGCAGGGGCTCAAGCTCTACAGCGCCGATGGCTATGCCACGCCGGTGACCATGGAGCAGGCGCAAGCCAAGGACAATTTCATCGCCTACGAATGGGAAGGCGAGGCGGTGCCGATCCTGCACGGCTTTCCCGCGCGGGCGGTCTTTCCGGCGCTGGACGGCAGCTATTGGGCCAAGTGGCTGGTCAAGATCGAGGTGGAATGAAATGGAGGAGCTACGGGAGCGGCTGCGGGCCTTTGCCGCCGAGCGGGACTGGGAGCAGTACCACTCGCCGAAGAACCTGGCCATGGCGTTGAGCGTCGAGGTGGCCGAGCTGATGGAGCCGCTCCAGTGGCTCACCGAGGAGCAGAGCCGCGCCCTCTCGCCCGAGACCCGGCTAGCGTTGGCGGAAGAGGTGGGCGACGTGCTGCTCTATCTGGTCCAACTGGCGGACGCGCTGGGGATCGACCCCCTGGCCGCGGCGCGGGCCAAGCTGGCGGCCAACGCGGCCAAGTACCCGGCGGACCGGGCGCGCGGCCGCGCGGACAAGTACACGGCGTATAGGTGAGCTGCACGTCGCAGGCTGCGAGTTGCAGGACAGGGGTGGTGCGCTATAATCTCCCTCATGTTGCCGGCGGCAGGATGCCGGGCGGCGATACTACTGCCCGGAGGGATCGTGGATGCCGGACCCTAGCCCAGAGGGCGCTCGCGCCAAGCCGAATGTGCTGAGCCGCCTGGGCCTCCAACTGTCGACCTTTGATGCGCTCAAGAACGAGCACTTTCGCTACTATTGGTGGGGCCGGCTTTGCTCTTCCGCCTCCATCAATATGCTCACCGTGGGCCAGGGCTGGCTGGTCTATCAACTGACCGGCTCGGCGTTGGCGCTGAGCTGGGTGACCTCGGCTCGCAACATCATCATGTTTTTCCTCTCCTTCTATGGCGGCGTCATCTCGGACCGCTTCCCCAAGCGCCACGTGATCGTGATCACCCGGGCCGGTTCAGCGCTGAGCGCCGTGGCGATCGCGCTGGTGATCACGTTCGGGCAGATTCAGGTCTGGCATCTGGTGGTGCTCTCCATTGTGTCGGGGCTGTTGGGCTCTTTCATGACGCCCGCGGAGCAATCCATCGTCGCCGAGCTGGTGGAGCGCAAGACGCTCCTCAACGCCGTGTCGTTGAATGCCATCGGCATGGGCCTCACCGGACTCTTTTCGTCCGCGCTGGCGGGGGTGATCGTGGATACCGTGGGAGCGCAGGGTGTCTTTTGGATCATGGGCGGCTTGTACGTGGCGGCAGTGCTGTTTCACTCGCACTTGCCGGTGGTTTGGCCCAAGCGCGCTTCCTCGCGGACGGTCTGGCACGACCTCTCGGACGGCGCCCGGTACGTCCGGAGCCAGCGGGCGCTCTTGGGGCTCCTCACGATCTGCCTCGGGAGGGTGCTCTTTGCCCAACCCTACACCACCCTCCTGCCCAAGTTCACCGCGGAGACGCTGGGTCTGAGCGCCACGGGGCTGGGGCTGCTGGTGGGCGCGCCCAGCATCGGCGCGCTTTTCTCGTCGGTGAGCCTGGCCTCGCTCAAGAGCTTTCACCGCAAAGGGTTGGCGCTGCTATCGAGCGCGCTGTTCACCGGCTTGCTCCTGTTGGGGGCGCTGCACGCCACCTGGGTGCCGGTGCTCATGCTCATGCTGGCGCTGGTGGGGGTGGGCAGCAACACCTGCATGGTGTGCAACAACACGTTGTTGCAGGGCAATTCGGACCCGCGCTACCAGGGCCGGGTGATGGCGGTCTATATGATGATGTGGGGGTTGACCTTCCTGGGCACCATCCCCGCCGGCTGGCTGGCCGACCGCATCGGCGTCCCCTGGACGGTGACGCTCCAGGGCGTGGGGCTGAGCCTGACGGCCATCGGGGTGATGCTCTGGCAGCCGGCGCTGCGGAAACTGGAGTAGGAGGAGCCGAGTCCATGATCACGCCGTTGCAGCGTTTTCTCGATTGCATGGAATACCGGCCTAGCGACCGGCGCCCCAACCACGAGTTGGGAGCCTGGCCGCAGACCAGGGACCGCTGGGCCCGCGAGGCGCCCCAGGCCGTGGCCGACCTTTCCTGGCGGTGGTTCTGGGATGAGCCGGCGCTCAACCTGGACCCGCGCGAGTACGTCAAGGTCAACTATGGGTTCCTGCCGCCCTACGAGGCCGAGGTGCTGGAGGAAACACCCGAGTACCAGGTCTTTCGCGATGCCAACGGCCGGGTGCGCAAGGCCCTCGTGGAGGGGGCGGTGGGCGGCAGCCGCATGAGCATGGACCAATACGTCTCGTTTCCAGTGCGGGGGCCGGAGGACTGGCCGGACGTGAGGCGGCGGCTGGGGGCGGCGCTGGACGCTCGCTATCCAGCGGACCTCGCAGGGCAGGCGGCGCGTTGGGCGGAGCGCGACTATACGCTGGTGCTGGGGGAGAACTGCGCGGCCAATGGCTTCTACTGGCGGGCGCGCGAGTTCATGGGGACCAAGGCGCTCTCGCTGGCCTGGTACGATTATCCCCATCTGATGCACGAGATGATGGCCTTTTTCGCCGACTTTATCATCGAGACCAGCCGCCCGGTGCTGGCCCTGGTCCAGCCCGAGTATTTCGTGCTGAACGAGGACATGTCCATGAAGACCGGCCCGCTGCTCTCGCCGCGCACCTATCGCGAGTTCATCCAGCCGCACCTGCGGCGCATGGTGGATTTCATGAAGGGGATGGGCGTCCGGTACTTTGCCGTGGACACGGACGGCGACCCGACGCTGCTGGTGCCGCTACTGATGGATGCTGGGGTGGACGTGCTATGGCCTATCGAGCGAGCCTCGGGGATCAGCCCGCAAAGGCTGCGGGAACGCTTTGGACGCGCGCTGCGGCTCTGGGGCGGCGTGGACAAGCGGGTGCTGACCCAGGGGCCGGCGGCGATCCGGGCGCACCTGCTCGAGTTCGCGCCGCTGATCGAGGAGGGGGGCTTTATCCCCACAGTGGACCATACCGTCCCGCCGGATGTCTCTTGGGACGATTTTCGCGCCTACATGGAGGCCAAGCAGGCGCTGCTGGCAGGCGAGTTCGGGCGCCTGGGCTAGACGGGCCCTCTTTCCGGGAGAGGGTTGGACCCCGGGCCCATTGCGGGTTTTCGTGGCTCTGAGCGCCAAAGCCGAGCAGAATCTGCTTTTGACATCTCGTTGGATTGCGATATAATATCGATATCGCGGCAGCCGGTGTGGCGGGTTGCCGATGAGACAGCAACGAGCTCACATGCTAACACCCAGGCCAGCGGTGACCTGGCAGCCTTGCGATTATGGGCTGTGGTCACGCTGGCCTTTTGCATTCCGCGCGAGAGGGGGTGGGGAGACGCGACCAATGATGATGCGACATCGGAGAGGGGCTGACTGACTGCCGCTCCCCGCAAGCAAACGCTGGGCCGGGCGCGTACTAGTCCCGGTGAGAGCACACCCATGGAGGAGGATTTGCATGCTTAAAAAGAGTGTCTTGTGGCTCCTGGCCATCTTGATGGTGGCCTCGCTGGCTGGCTGCGGCCAGGCCGAGCCCACGGCGGCCCCGGTGCAGCCGACTGCCGTGCCGCCTACCGCGACCGTGCAACAACAGGCTGCCGCGCCCACGGCGACGTCGGTGCCCCCGACCGCGACCGCTGTGCCGCCGACGGCGACCGCAGCTGCGCCCTCGGTCTACAAGATCGGCATGAACGCCGAGTACCCGCCCTTCGAGTTCGTGGACGCGGCGGGCAAGATCTCGGGCTTTGATGTCGACTTGCTGGAGGCGCTCTCCAAAAAGATGGGCTTCCAGTACGAACTGGTGAACACCCGTTGGGACGGCATCTTTGTGGCGCTGCAGTCCGGCGAGTTCGACGCCGTCTGCTCGGCCGCGACGATCACCGACGAGCGGGCGCAGATCGTGAACTTTTCCGACCCGTATTTCAACGCCGGCCAGACCATCGCCGTGCGCGCGGCGGATAAGGACACGCTCAACACCGTGGCGGCCCTGGAAGGCAAGAAGGTCGGCGTGCAACTGGGCACGACCGGCGACATCTGGCTGACCGAGAACAGCAAGGCGCAGGTGGTTCGTTTTGACGAGGTCACGCTGGCGTTCCAGTCCTTGGCGAACAAGGACCTCGATGCGGTCTTTAACGACGGCCCCGTCTCTGCCGAGATCATCCGCGCCAACCCCGAGATGGGCGTGCTGCTGGTGGGCGACCCGATCACCGACGAGTTCTATGGCATCGCCGTGAACAAGGCCCGGACCGAGCTGCTCAAGCTGCTCAACGACGGCCTGGCCGCGATTCGCGCCGACGGCACGTATGACGCCATCTATGACAAGTACTTTGGCATGCCCGAGGTCGCGGCTCCGGCCAAGGACACGCTGATCATCGGCACCACCGACAAGGCCACCGTGCTGGACCCAGCGGACAGCTATGACTTTTTCACCTGGGAACTGCACCACAACACCGCCGACACCCTGCTGCACTACATCCCTGGCACCACCGATCTGGAGCCGGGCCTGGCCGCCGAGATGCCTGCGGTTAGCGCCGATGGCCTGCAGTACACGGTCAAGCTGCTCCAGGGGCTCAAGTTCAAGGACGGCTCGCCGCTCAACGCCGAGGCCGTCAAGTGGTCCATCGACCGCGTCATGAAGCTCGAGGGCGACCCGAACTGGCTGGTGACCTCTTTCGTCGAGAAGGTGGAAGTGGTGGACGAGTACACGGTCAAGTTCGTGCTGCTCGCGCCGGTCAACTATTTCCCGCTGCTGCTGGCGACCCCGCCCTATACGCCGCTGAGCCCGACCTGCTACTCCGCCGACAAGTTCGACGCGGATAGCACCTGCGGCGGCGTCGGCCCGTACACCATCGCTTCCTGGACGCGCGATGTCGAGCTGGTGCTGGAGGCCAACCCGGTCTATCCTACGCAGCCCAAGACCCCCAAGATCATCGTCAAGTTCTTTGCCGACTCCACGACCTTGCGCCTGGCGGCGGAGAGCGGCGAGGTGGATATCGCCACCAAGACGCTGAACCCGACCGACTATGCCGACCTGGAGGCCGCGGGCAAGCTGCAAGTGATCGAGGGCCCTGGAGCTCAGATCCGTTACCTGTGCTTCAACAATACCACGCCGCCCTTCGACGCCAAGGAAATCCGCCAGGCCATCGCTGCGGCTGCGGACCGCGATGCCATCGCCACCGTCGCTTACCAGGGCACGCACGACCCGCTGTATAGCATGGTCCCCATGGGCATGTGGTCGCACATCGATGCCTTCGGCAAGCGCGACCTGGCCAAGTCCAAGGAGCTGCTGACGGCGGCGGGCTATAGCGCGACCAACAAGCTCAAGATGGACCTCTGGTGGACGCCGACGCACTATGGCCCCACCGAGGCCGACGTGGCCACGATCCTCAAGGACAACCTGGAGGAGACCGGCCTGATCGAGGTCACGCTGCAGAACACCGAGTGGGCGACCTACAAAGAGTACATGAGCGCTGGCTCCATGCCCGTGTTCCTGCTGGGCTGGTATCCGGACTATCTGGACCCGGACAACTATACCTGGCCATTCGCGCACTCGACGGCCTCTGACGATCAGGGCATCTACTATGCCAACCCCGAGATGGATGCGCTGATGGAAGCGGGCCAGACGGCCAAGGAGCTTCGCGGCGCCGATCGTCTGAAGACCTTTGACGACATCCAGAAGCTGTGGGCGGTGGAGTCCCCGACCATCCCGCTGACCCAGGGCACGCTGCTGGTGGTGGCTCAGCCCAACATCGACGGCATCATTCTGGACCCGAACATGATGTTCCACTACTTTACGCTGTACGCCAAGTAGCCGCCCCTCCCAGGGGCTAACTGGCGAGTCGGCGGGCGGTCAACCCGCCCGCCGACTCGCTGCTCCCAGAGCGGCCTAGGTCGCTCGGTTCCACTGTTCTTCCGCTCTGCCTTTTCGCGAAACACGCTCCGCCGATGAATTCATCGGCGGCGATTCCTTGTCGATATCGGAGTATTGCAGCGCTCATGAAAACGTTGCGCGCATATATCCTGACCAGGGTGCTTTTCACCGTGCCGATGCTTTTCATCCTGGTCACGTTGGTGTTCTTTGTGGTGCGCATTATGCCTGGAGACCCCGTCGAGGCGATGCTCCGGCCTGGCGTGCCCGAGGAGTATAAGGACCAGATCAGGCATAACCTTGGGCTGGACCGGCCGCTGTTCATCAACTTGAACGGCAGCACGGCGAGGGCCAAGGAAGCTGAGGCGTTTATCTGGACGGGGCCGGGCGCCGCGGGCCGCAAGTCCATGCGCGTGGACAGGTCCCTGGAGTTGGTGGTCAGCGACCGGGAAAACGCGGCGGGCGCCGACTGGGTGCAGGTCTCGGTCCCTGCTGGCTTTGTGGGCTGGGTCTCACCGGATCAGATGGACTGGATGCGCCAGGTCAACACCGAGATGACTGTGCAGGAGGAGGCCAAGCTCCCCGGCACCGAGACCTGGGCGCGCTTGGCTGCGCCGGAGGGCCCGGCGGGCCAGCGAGTGACGGCGATCTGGCCGCACGCCTCCGGAGTCACCTGGTACGGCAGCGACGCTGGGGTGAGTCGCTCCAGCGCCACGGGCTGGGATGCCTTTCCCGAGGCGGCTGGGCGAGCCATTACCGCCATCTGGAGCGCGCGCCCTGGCGACCTCTGGTTTGGCGCCGAGGATGGACTGCTCCATCTGCAAGGGACTGCCTGGACCGCCGTGACCGCCGCCGATGGCTTGCCCAGCAATCGTGTCCTCTCCATTTGGGGTCAGGGAAGCCGGACCCTCTGGGTGGGGACGGATGCCGGCGCGGGGCTCTATAACGGGCGAACCTGGAAGGTCTATACCAAAGACCACGGCCTGCCCGGCAATCAGGTGACCGCCATCTGGGGCGATGGCCGCGGCAACTTTTGGTTTGGCGCCGATGGCGGGCTGGCGCGCCTGCAGGATGAGTCCTGGGAGCGGATCGAGCTGCCCGGGCTCGGTGGGGCGGCGGTGACGGCCCTCTGGGGGACCGCGGACGACGGCCTGCTCTGGGCCGGCACGAGCAGCGGACTCTATGGGCGCGATGGGCAGGGCTGGAAGCGGGTGAAGGGCCTGCCGGGGGCCGCCGTGCGCAGCGTCATCATCGACGAGGCGGGGATGGTCTGGGCGGCGGTGGATAGCGTCGTGGCCTCCTTCGACGGGAGCGCCTGGACCGTCGCGCCGCAGGAAGCCGAGACGCTGACCGTGATTCAGGATGCCGCCGGAACGATGCAAGTGGGCACCGCGGCGGGGCTGCTCCAGTTGGATGCGCGGCCCTGGCTCCGGCTGAGCGTGCCGCAGGGCGGCATGAACGGCTGGATCCCCGCCGCCGAGCTGGATATCGCGATCAAGCCCTTCGATAGCCAGTATTTCAACTACCTGGGCGACCTGTTGCGGCTCGATCTGGGCGTGTCCATGGCGCCGACGCGCGGCCGCCCCGTGGCGGAAGACCTGAAGCTCAAGTTCCCGGCCACGTTGGAGCTGGCGTTGTCGTCGCTGTTCGTGTGCATGGTGATCGGCGTTTCCACTGGGGCCTATGCGGCGCACAAGCGGCGCAGCGCGGCGGACTACAGCCTGCGCATCTTTAGCATCATTATCTGGGCGGTGCCGGTCTTTTGGCTGGGGATCATGCTGCAGCTCTTTTTGGGCGTGTACCTGGGCGAGTGGTATGGGACCTCGGCCTTTGCGGCGCACTATGTGCGGCCCATCTTTGGCGACTTTTTGCCGCTGCCGATCTCGGGGCGCATTGGCACCGAGATGGCTCCCAAGACTGTCACGGGCCTGTATATGGTGGATAGCATCCTCACCGGCAACTGGGCGGCGCTGCGCAGCACGATCCGCTACATGATCCTCCCATCCTTCACGCTGGGGCTGTACCTCTCGGGCGTGTTCACCCGCCTGACCCGCTCCAACATGCTGGACGCGCTCAAGTCCGACTATGTGACGGCGGCGCGGGCGCGGGGCATCAGCGAGCGGGTGGTGGTCTATCGCCACGCGCTCAAGAACGCCTTTATCCCGGTTCTCACCATGATGGGCCTGCAATTCGCGGGGCTGTTGGCCGGCGCGGTGCTGACAGAGACCACGTTCTCCTGGCCGGGGATGGGGCTGTTCATGTGGGAGCGCATCGGCTATCGCGACTTTAACTCGATCCAGGGCTCGGTGGTGCTGTTCGCTGCGCTGGTGGCGGCGGTGAGCCTGGTCGTGGACGTCATTTATGCGTGGATCGATCCGCGGATTCGATACTAGGAGAGCGCACCACCGAGGCACAGAGGGCGCGGAGGCGGGCGATGCAAGAGAGGCCCATGGGCCTTCCGGTCTTGGTGCCGTTGTGGTGGGTTCCCAAGAGAATAGGGCATGGCTGAGACGACTGTGACATCCAACAACATCGTGCAGCGCCGGGGCGGGCCGGTGCGATGGTTCCTGACCAACGCCAAGTGGCATGGCGCCGAGTGGTGGATCATGCTATTGGGCGGCGCGCTGCTGGTGGCGATCATCCTGATGACCCTTTTCGCCAACCAGATCGCGCCGTATGACCCGATCAAGTTTGTGGGCGCGCCGTTCACGCGGCCGGGCGCTGAGCAGTCGGTGATCGTGCTGGAGGTCACCTCGTCCGTGCAGGGCCTGAGCGACCTTGCGGGCCGCGCCGTCGGGGTGATCACGGGCAGCCAGGGCGCCCGCGAGCTGGACGCGCGGGGCCTGAGCTACGAGCGGTATAGCTCCCCGCGCCGGGCCGTGGAGGCGCTCTACAAGGGCGAGATCGCCGCCCTGGTGGCCGATGCCGACGATCCCAAGCTGAAGCAGCAGGCGCGCCAGCAGGGCGTGGAGGTCAAGACCGTGGGCGAGCCCTTTGGCGCGACCTTCCGGCTGGGCACCGACAACTATGGCCGGGACGTCTTTAGCCGGATCGTCCACGGGGCGCGCATCGTCTTGGGCATCGCCATCCTGGCGGCGCTGCTGTCGGCGGCGGTGGGCGTACCGCTGGGGTTGCTCTCCGGCTTTTTCGGCGGCTTTCTGGATAAGGCCCTGTCGTTGGTGATGGATAGCCTCTACTCCTTCCCGGGCTTGATCTTGGCCATCGCCATGGCGGCGCTGTTGGGGCCGGGGATGCTGAACGTGACCGTGGCTATCGCGGTGATCTATATCCCGGTCTATTTCCGGCTGGTGCGCAGCAAGGTGCTCTCGGTGAAGGAGGAGCTTTACGTGGAGGCGGCGCGCAGCCTCGGCGCCAAGGCTTTCACCACGCTCTGGCTCTACGTCTTTCCCAACGTGATCCCCTCCATCGTGGTCATCTTTTCGGTGAACGTGGCCGACTCGATCCTGACCGAGGCGGGGCTAAGCTTCCTGGGGCTGGGGATGCCGCCTCCGACGCCGGATTGGGGCTTTGACCTTTCGGCGGGGAAGCGCTTTGTGCCCAGCGGGTACTGGTGGCTGATCACCTATCCGGGCGCCATGATCGCGCTGCTCACGCTGGGCTTTAGCATGTTGGGGGAAGGGCTGAACGAGATCCTCAACCCGCGATTGACCGAGGGCTAGATGGACGGGATGATGGCGCAAGAGACGCAAAGGCAGGAACCCCAGGAGCAGGACGTGCTCTTGCGGATTCGCGACCTGCAGGTGCAGTACCAGGTCCGCGCGGGCACGACGCGCGGGGTGGACCATGTGGACCTCGACGTGTACAAGGGGGAGACGCTGGGGCTGGTGGGGGAATCGGCCTGCGGCAAGTCCACCATGGGGCGGGCGATCCTGAGGCTGGTCTCCGAGCCGGGCAAGATCGTCGGCGGCCAGATGTGGTTCAATGGCGTGGACTTGCTGGCCAAGAGCGACGTCGAGATGGCGCGCATCCGCGGCAAAGAGATCTCGATGATCTTCCAGGACCCCATGACCTCCCTGAACCCCCTGCAGCGCATCGACCAGCACTATATCGAGACGCTGCTGACCCACGAGCGGGGCCTGAGCAAGGCCCAGGCGCTGCGGTTGGCGAAGGGCATGTTCGACAACCTGGGCATCCAGCCAGAACGGCTGTCCGATTATCCGCACCAGCTCTCCGGCGGCATGCGCCAGCGGGTGATGATCGGGCTGGCGCTGGTCCTTAACTCGCAGTTGGTGATCGCCGATGAGCCGACCACCTCGCTGGACGTGATCGTGGAGGCGCAAATCCTGGATCTGCTCAAGGAGCTCAAGCAGCAGTATGGCATGACCATGGTCCTGATCTCGCACAACCTGGGGATCGTGGCCGAGCTGGCCGACCGCGTGGCGGTCATGTATGCGGGCAAGCTGGTGGAGGTGGCGCCGTCGCTGGCGCTCTTCGACCAGCCGCTGCACCCCTACACCCAGGGGCTGCTGGCTTCGTTGCCCAATATCCGGGTGGAAGATGAGGAGTTGCACGTCATGTTCGGCGCGCCGCCGGACCTGATCCACCCGCCCACGGGTTGCCGGTTTCATCCGCGCTGCCCGCGGGCGCTGCCGCGTTGCGCCCAGGAGGAGCCGCCCTATCGGCAAGTGGAGGGAGGGCGCTGGACGGCGTGCTGGCTGTACCCATGAGGCAAACGAGGATGGACGAGATGGCGACAGGGAGCCCCGATGTGCTGGTTGAGGCGCAGGGGCTGAAAAAGTACTTTCCGGTGCAGCAGGGGTTTGTGGCCAACCTGCTGACCCGCGAGAAGGAATACGTGCGCGCCGTGGACGGCGTGGACCTGCGCATCCGCCGGGGCGAGGTCTTTGGCCTGGCGGGGGAGAGCGGGAGCGGCAAGACCACCACGGGGCGGATGCTGGTGCGGCTGATCGAGCCGACGGCTGGGACGGTGCGCTTCGAGGGGACAGACCTGACCTCGCTCAAGGCAGACGAGATGCGCCGGCTGCGCCAGCGGATGCAGGTGGTCTTCCAGGACCCCTATGCCTCGTTGAACCCGCGGATGCGCATCGGGGATTCCATCGGCCACGCGCTGGCGATCCACAAGCTGGCGGATCGCCTGCGGCGCTATGAGCAGGTGATCGACATGATGGAAAAGGTGGGATTGAGCCCCGCCACCTCCATCTATCGCAAGTATCCGCACCAGGTTTCCGGCGGGCAACGGCAGCGCATCGTGCTGGCGCGGGCGCTGGTGATGCGCCCCGACCTGGTGATCGCCGACGAGCCCATCGCCATGGCGGATGTCTCGGTGCGGTCGCTGCTGCTCAAGCTGATGCGCGACCTGAAGGACGAGTTCGGCCTGACCTACGTCTTTATCACCCATGACCTGGCGACGGCGCGGCACATCTGCGACCGGATTGCCATCATGTACTTGGGGCGCATCGCCGAGGTGGGCCTATTGACCGAGCTGTACCGCCACCCGGCGCACCCCTATACGCAGGCGCTGCTGGCGGCGGTGCCGGTGCCCGATCCGCGCTTCCGGCGGACGGTGGCCATGCCGCGCGGCGAGATCCCCAATCCCATCAACCCGCCCTCGGGCTGCCGGTTTCATCCGCGCTGCCCGGCAGCGATGCCCATTTGTAGCCAGGCGGAGCCGGCGTTGCAGAGCATCGGCGAGGACCACCAGGTGGCCTGCCACCTGATCGGCGGAGCCAGAGAACCCTAGGCGAGGAGTTGGCATGTCAGAGCCCCAGATCAAATCCCGAAAAGCGGCGACGGAAAAGGTGTATACGATCCTTCGCGAGCTGCCCTGGTGGGCGGTGATTATCGCCATCGTGGGCGTGGTGGTCGCCTTTTCCGTGTTGACGGACGTGCGTTACCAGGACGCCATGTACTTTGTGTTCGACCTGCCCTGGGATCGCCAACTATTGGGCGAGCGGCCAGTGCAGGGAGACACCTGGACCTATACCCCTGACCCGCAGGTATCCCTGTCGCCGGGCCTGTACCGCATCTATGCCGAGTTCAACGCGGCCACTGGCGAGGTAAAGGATGAGACGGACCTCTTCTCGGAACCCAACGCCAAGTCGGCGGTGCTGGGCAAGGTGCCCGCGGCGGAGCGAGTGACCTATCTGAAGTGGCACATCATCCCCAAATCGGGAATGACGCTGCAGCAGACCTGGGTCAACGTGCGCGCCGCCGATGGCCGGGAAGGCTGGCTGCAGGACAAGTCGCTGGCAGGCCAGACGCTGGAAAAGGTCGGGCAGAGCGACTTTTACCTGCTCGAGGTCGCCGAGGGGGCCAAACCTGTCGCGGCCGAGCCGATCACGGGGCCGACTACCGAAATGGTGCGGCTGGAGACCACCCTGCCCGAGCTCTCCGGCCCGGTGCCGGCTGGGGCGGTGGTGCGGATCGTGAACAAGTACGACTTGAAGCAGACCCTGAAGCGCGCCTGGACTTCCAAGGGCGTGATGCTGACGCTGCGGGCGACGCTGATGGGCTTTGGGCTGGCGCTGATCCTGGGCCTGATCGCGGGCTTGATGCTGGTCTCGCGCAACCCGATCACGCTGGCCATCTCCAAGCTGTACGTGGAGGTGGTGCGCGGCATCCCGCTCTTGGTGATCATCCTCTATGCCGGGTTCGTTGTCTCGCCCTATCTGCGCGAGGCCACCGATGGCAAGCTCGATCTGAGCGGCCTGCCCGGCGCGGTGATCGGTCTGGGCTTTGGCTATGGCGCCTACCTCGCCGAGGTCTTTCGCGGCGGCATCCAGTCCATCCACCATGGGCAGATGGAGGCGGCGCGCTCGCTGGGGATGAGCTACTTCCAGGCCATGCGCCACATCATCCTGCCGCAGGCCTTCCGCGTGGTGCTGCCGCCACTGGGCAACGACTTTATGGCCATGCTGAAGGACTCGTCGCTGATCTCGGTGATCGCGTTGCCCGAGATCCTGCAACAGGGGCGGCTCTGGGTCTCGCGCACGTTTCGCGCCTTTGAGGGCTATAATACGGTGGCCCTGTTCTATCTGGTGATGACGCTGTTGCTCTCGCTGTTGGTGCGGTATATCGAGCGCAAGACGTCGCTCCCAGGACATAGTGAGGACTAACGCATGAACGCAAGTGCAAGCGGCACCCCGATTATCTCACTGACCGACGTGCACAAGCATTTCGGCTCCACGGTACACGCCCTGCGCGGCGTGAGCCTGGACATCTATCCGCGGGAAGTGGTGGTGGTCATCGGGCCGAGCGGGTCGGGCAAGTCCACCATGCTGCGGTGCATCAACCACCTGGAAAGGGTGGACCATGGCACGGTGGTGGTGAACGGCATCCCGGTGGATAAGGCCAAGAACATCAACCGGGTGCGCGCCGAGGTGGGGATGGTCTTTCAGCTCTTTAACCTCTTTCCACACCTGACCGTGCTGGATAACCTGATGATGGCGCAGAGGGTGGTGCGCCGCCGGAGCGCGCAGGAGGCCGAGTCGGTTGCCATGGACCTGTTGCGCAAGGTGGGCATCCCGGAAAAGGTGGACGCCTACCCCTCGCAGCTTTCCGGCGGGCAGCAGCAACGGGTGGCCATCGCGCGGGCCCTGGCCATGCAGCCCAAGATCATGCTCTTCGACGAGCCGACCTCGGCGCTGGACCCCGAGATGATCAAGGAAGTGCTGGACGTGATGCTGGACCTGGCCAAAGAGGGCATGACCATGGTGGTGGTGTCGCACGAGATGGGTTTTGTGCGGGCCGCCGCCGACCGGGTGGTGTTCATGGACACGGGCAAGATCATCGAGACCACCACGCCGCAAGAGCTCTTTACCGCGCCCAAGCACGAGCGGACCAAGCGGTTCCTGAGCCAGATATTGCACTAGCGGGTGGCGGCGCGCATCGCCTATCGCTGATCGCGAACCGCAGGACGCGGTCAGCGATGGGCCCCCCGAGTTGTACCGAACAAATATTCTAATTCCTCCCGTTTCCCCGCGAGAATATGACTTGTCCTGTCATGTAGCTGTGCTATACTCATCCTCGCAGCAGCTACCGTGTCGCTGTTACCCCGGAGGTCACCGAAAGCACCATGTATCCTGACAAGCTGGTCATTCGCGGCGCCAAAGAACACAACCTCAAAGACATTGACATAACGATTCCTCGCCACAAACTGGTGGTTATCACCGGCGTGTCGGGGAGCGGCAAGTCGTCGCTGGCCTTTGACACCATCTATGCCGAGGGGCAGCGCCGGTACGTCGAGTCGCTCTCCGCCTATGCCCGCCAGTTCATCGCCCAAATGGAAAAGCCCAAGGTGGACTATATCGGGGGCCTCAGCCCGGCCATTGCCATCGAGCAAAAGGCCGTGAGCAAGAACCCGCGCTCCACCGTCGGCACGGTGACCGAAGTCCTGGATTACCTGCGGGTGCTGTACGCCCGCCTCGGCACGGCGCACTGCCCCCAATGTGGGCAGGTCGTGCAGCAGCAGAGCGCCCAGCAGATCGCGGATCAGTTGGCGGCGCT
>JAAYEA010000144.1 GCA_012689325.1 Chloroflexota bacterium | reverse complement strand
GCCGCGTCCGCGGTCGCCAGGCCAGCGCCCGTCGCGTCCGCGCCCCAGGTCACGACCTCTGCGGCGCCGCTGGACCCATAGATGGTCCGGGAGCCCGGCGCCAGGTAGATCGCGCTGCTCTCGAGGATCGTCTCGGCCTCAGGGGCAGTCAGCGCGGGGTACTTTTGCGCCATGAGCGCCACGATGCCGGCCACGTGCGGGCTGGCCATGGAGGTGCCGCCCAGGTAGTAGTAGGAGGCGACGCTGCCGCTGTTGAGCTGGTACGGCCCCACCACCCACGAGCCAGGCGCCGCCACATCCAGGTCCTGGCCGGCCAGCGCGCGGCTGGAAAAGTCGGTGATGTAATAGTCCGCGGCATTGGTCGGGTCGGGCACGTTACCTACCCACCAACTGCCACTTTTCCACTCGCCCACCCAACCGGATGCGGCCACCGAGATGACCGGTGCGTAGGCGCCGGGATAGCCCATGCCCGCCGCGCCCTCGTTGCCCGCGGAGGCGACGATGATCACGCCCTGCTCGATGGCATAGTCGATGGCGGCCTTTTCCATGGCGTCCAGCTCTGGCCCGCCCAGGCTCATGTTGATGACCACGGGATAGTCGGCCAGCGGCCCGGCCTTCAGGTCAGCCACGTAGGTAATGCCGCGGGCGACCACCGAGGACCAGCCCGAGCCGTTCTGGTTGAGCACCTTGACCGGGATCACCGTCGCCAGGGGCGCCACGCCGTTGATGGCCGTGCCGCGCATATCATAGCCCAGGATGGTGCTGGTCACATGGGTGCCGTGCGAATTCTGGTCGTGCTCCCACTTGTTGGGCTGCGAGGAGACCGTGCCCACCTCGCCGCCGCCGCCGCCAAAGGCGATGGCGTACTCGACCGCGATGCGCTCCTCGGGAAAATACTTGCGCCAGGAATCCAGCAGGCCCGTGTCCAGCACGGCCACATAGACGCCCGCGCCGCTATAGGATTCCACCCGGCCAAAGCCATAGTTGGTCACGTTGACAGCATCCAAGTCCCAGGTGCTGAGACCGTCGGCAAAATCGGTCGCCGACACCGCGTCCACCGGCGCGCCGTTACGGGCCGCGTCCGGGCTGGCCGAGGCCACGTAGGGCAGCGCCTGGATGGCCTTAAGCTGGCTGGCCTTGGCCTGCAGGGTCACCGCACTGATCGCCGGGACCACGTTCCGCACCTTGCCGTACTTGGCCAGGTCGGCGCCGATGGCGCTGGTGTAGGCGGTATTCAGCACCACGTTGACGCCAATGACGCCGCTAGGCGCCGCCGCGGCCACGCTGGCGGTCGAAGCCAGCAGGACCAGCAACAAGGCCACAGCAAACACTCTTCTCATCTCGAGTTCCTCCTCAAAATGGCTTGGTCCCCGTCCGCCGGCGCGCGCCAGCGGTGTGCTCACAGGCTCCGAGTGTACGCAGAATCGTCCAGAGGGCAAGTTGGGCGTGACCTGAATCCTTGGAGCAGAGCAGGGCGAGGACCAGAACGCGGGGCCGGGGAGGCGCGTCGGCTCCTCCCCGGGCGAACCTATCGGAGATGCATGCTCACATCGGCGGAGGCGGCACCAGGCACGCGACGCAGGGCGCCACGTTGCCCGAGGCGTCCACCGCCCAGACGCAGGCGTCGCCATTGCCGATGATGTGCCAGGCGATGGCGCCAGCCTGGCCCGCGGCGCTGCCGATCTCTTTGATCTCCGGCGTCGCGGTGGCATCCTCGGTGTACTTGATCTTGGTCCCGCTGGCAAAGGGCCCGAACACGGTCCCGCTGCCGCTATCCGTCACATAGATCTGCGGGTTGGGATCCACCGCATCCGTCGCCAGCAGCTCCCAGAAGCCGTCCTGGTTGTTCGCGGGCGGCGCCTTCTTGCCGTGCGGGTTGACCGTGGGCACGCACGAGACCGCCGGCGGGGTGGTGTCTTGCCAGAGCTTGGTCGCCGTGTCGCAGCCCGAGTCGCCGGTGGGGTCAGCGAGGGTCACGCAGGCCTTGATGCTGTCGGTGCCCAATCCGGCCAGCCCCTGCGCCGCCGCGTAGGTAAAGTCGGCTTCGCCCGCGGCGTCGGTGGTATCGCTGCCGGTGAGCCCGGCGTTAGGCCCGCTCACCACCTCGAAAGCGATGGACCTGTCCCCGACTTTGGCCGAGTCGCCAAGCAGCGTCGCCACGACAGAGTGCTCCTGGCCGGGCGTGCCCAGCTCGTTGGTGGCCGTGGCCGGCGACAGGCTGATCTGGAAGAGATAGACCGTCTCGCACTGCTCCACGCTGCCCGTCTCGCCGGAGGCATCGCTGCCATTGGCCGTCACGCAGAGGGTGTGCGCCCCCGGGCCGAGATCGGCGGCGGAGGTGGCGTAGGTCACGCTGTCCGCGCCGGGCAGCGGCAGATCGGGGTCGATCTCGTCGTTGACGATGGCGACCTTGGCGCCGCCATCCACGGCGAGCTCCAGCGAGTCCAGCGACGAGCTGATCAGGTCGGGGATGATGTTGGGCAGATCGCCGGGGTCGACCACCTCGGTGCACGTGCCGCCGGTGGCGTCCGCCATCTGCTGCAGCGTGCCCGCCCCGCCGCCGGTGCACGAGCTATTCGGCCCCACGGCGATGGAATAGATGACCGCCTCCTCAGCAACCAGGGCGTCTAGCGCGGGACCAAAGCTCCCGCCGCCTACGTTGCTCAGGCCGTCGGAGAGAAAGACGACGATATTGGTCCCGTTGGTGCTGGCCTGCACGATCGGCAGCGCGTTCTGCAGCCCAGCGGCAAAGCTGGTGAACTGCCCGACGGGCTTGTTGGTATACTGCGCTGCCCCGCCATTCCCGCCGCCGACGTCGCTATAGGTGGAATCCACCACGGTGACCAGTTGACCATCCGCGTTCGGCGCGATGATGAGCTGGTCGCCGACGTCTGGCGCCATGTCCGCCGCGGCCCCCGAGTCCGCATAGACCACCAGGCCCACCTCATCCACCGAGCCATCGGCGATGGCGGCCAGGTTGAGGGCCTTGACGAACACGCGCTCGCAGTTCAAGACCAAGCCACAGCCCGCGCCGCTATCCACATCGGTGCTGCCCGAGACGTCCATGACGTAGACGAGGGTCGCATCGGGATCGCCCAGCCCAACGCTGGCGCCGCCGCTGACGTCCACGTCCAGATCGAGATCGTCGGCGGGGATGAGGAATTCGGTCCCCGTGAGGGGGTCATCGATGGAAACGGACAGTTGGGCGCCATTGGGGAGACTCGTGCTATTGGAGCCGGCCACGGCGGTCCCCAGAGTGAGCGCCGCCACGGTCAGCAGCGCCAACAGAAACCGACAATTCGCTTTCATCTTGGTTCTCCTCTCTTTCCTTCCGGGCCGCGCGCCTGCCCCCATCCGTGGAGCGGCAGCGCGCCGCGGTAGGCCAAGACCATCCTACACCGCTGGCGTCACGGTTGGTCGCACCGCGACGCCCAGTGCGCCAGTGGCCGCGCCCCGACACAGCCCCCGGGGCGGGCCAGGCGCGAAGGGAGGCCACGCGGGGCCCAGCGGACCAAGGGCTGGGCCACAGGCGCGTGGCCTGGCTGACGGGCTCACGGCGGCGCGGACGCGACGCACGAGCGCGCCGCCCTGGGCGACGCCAGCGCTCTTGCGAACCAGAAGCCAGGATATCTGCGACGATCAAGAGTGAAAGCGCGATGGATCTAGAACGGGGAAAGGACAAGCTGCCGTACGAGCGGATACCTGCCGATGGATCGGCGGGGCTGACCCTCCTGCCCCCCAGCTATGGGCAAAACGGGTGCGTGGCGCACCTCTGGGCCAGTGCGGCACCCGTCCAGCGTATAGTGTACCGCGGCTGAGGCCGGTTGTCAATATACTTTTGGATGAGACGGGGGCCTGGCGCAGCCACCAGACGAAAACCCCACCTGCCCCGCTAGGGGACAGGTGGGGCGGCTCCCCCGCTCGGCGAGGGAGTGTGCGGTGCTGCTGGCGCTACTCGCGCAGCAACATGGGCAGGTGCGCGGTCGGCGGGAGCACGTCCACATAGATCAGCGCTTCGGCGCTGCCCGCGGCGCCGCTGCCATCCGTCACCCGCAGGGTGATAGCGTGGCGCCCGGCGCTCAGGCTGTCCAGGACGACCTCCTGGCCGTTGCCCAGGTCGCCGTCCCGATCCGAGGACCAGGCCAGCCGGTCGGGGTCGAGGATGCCGTCCTCCAGGTCGTAGCCCTCGCCCAGCAGCAGGATCTGCTGCCCGGACACGTACGCGTCGAGGGTCTTGGGCGTCAGGATGAAGGGCAGCGGGGCCTTGTTGGGCACGCTAAAGCTGCCATCCGAGGCGTCCATGCCAGTGTTCACGCCGTCCGAGGCCGCCACGCGGAACCGGGCGTTCGCGCTGCCGGGCAGGTCCGCCAGCGCCAGCTCGAGCGCCTTGTCGTTCAGCTCCGCCGCCAGCGATTGCCAGGTCGCGCCGCCATCGGTGCTGTATTGCACCAGGAAGGTCAGCGGGTTGCCGTCCACGTCCTCCGCCTCCCAGCGCACCGTCACGGCCTCGCCGCGCAGGTTCTCGCCGCCGTTGGGCGACAGCACCTTCACCGTGGGGGCGTTGGCGCTGACGTTGCGGCTAAAGACCACCGCGCCGCGATACTCGACCACCACGCGCCGCGCGCCGCTAGACCAGGGGATGACCTCCTGGATGGCGGCGATCCGGTCGCCCGGCCCCGGATCGGAAGGCTCGATAGGCGTGAAGGGATAGCGGGCGATGACCGCGCCGCTCTCATCCCGGAGCGATAGCGCCCAGTCGTCGCTGGGGGTCTGCGGGTCAGGCGTGCCCAGGCCGTCCATCCGATAGAGCGTGTCGAGCTCCGCCGTGCCCTGGGTCAGGTTGGCCGATCCGACGACGATCAACCCCTCGCCGGCCAGCGGCTGCCGGGCCTTGAGCTCAGACGATTCGGAGATCAGGCGGCCGCGGATGCCGTTATAGGTATACGGCGAGATCCACTGGTACATCCCGTAGGACATGACGTCCTTCCAGAAGGGGAGATAGACCTCCCGCGTGGCGACGTCAAAGCCGAAATAGTGGTTGGGATCGCCCAGCAGGCCGATCTGGCCGTTGGGGAAGGGATAGAACGGGTCCGGGCCCGCCTCTTCGCCGGTGGCGTTGACGTGCTTGCGGCCCAGGGCGTGCCCGAACTCGTGGGCGGTGTACCAGTCGCCATAGGTGCCGTCATTGTCCCAGCCGAACGTGCCGGGGCCGGTGGGTCCGGAGGAGACCCAGCTAGGGATGCCGGAGCAGCCGCGCATGAACCCGCCGCTATCGGCCACCAGGCCATAGTAACGCCGCGCCGGCGAGCCCTCGCTCATCCGCAGGACGGCGAGCAGGTTGTTGGTCCAAACGCAGCCCTTGTCATCCGCCACCGCCGAGGGGCGCGTGCTATAGGGCCAATTCAGAAAACCGACGTGCCAGTCCACGCTGGGCACGGGGTAGGCCCGCCGCAGCCAGGAGACGATGGAGACGATGTCGCTGAAGGAGGGCTGATGCCAGGCGCCCCCTGACTGATAGGCGACGCTGACGATCTTGACCTTGAGAGGCGGCGTCGTGTTGAACCCGATAACCCGCTGGCCGCCGTTGTTGCCATAGTTCGTCTCCGCCACGGCGACATCGGCGTTCATGCGGAACTGGACCGTGACGATGCCCCACTGGGCGATGCTCGAGGGCACCTCGATATAGAAAGAGTGGCTGGTAAAGGCGCGGCTGGAAAACTCGCGGACCGTGTTGCGCCCGCCCGGGTTATGGGCCTTGAGCCAGCCGGTGACGCCCGTCGTGCCGACGAAACGGAACTCGCCCAGCACCCCCGAGATGTTGCCATCCGAGGAGCGGACATAGGCGCGAGCATAGGCCCGCTTGCCCGCGATGAGCGGCACGCTGTGGGCCATATTCTGGATCGCCTGCGTCACCTCGATGTCGGTATAGATCAGGTCCACCACCGGCGTGGGGGTGCGGGTAGGCGTCCGAGTCGGGGTGCTCGTCGGGGTCCGCGTGGGCGTGCGGGTGGGTGTCCGCGTCGGGGTGCGCGTGGCCGTCACTGTGGGCGTGGGGGTGGGCAGCAGCTCATCGGCAAAGAGGATGCCGCCGATGGATTGCCCATCGCGCACTTGCAGGTATTCGACCGTGTTGGCGTTCACCACCGTGCCGCCGGGGGCCAGCGCGTAGAGCGAGGTATAGCCCCCCAGGTCGGTCTCGACGAGGCGATAGGCGTTGCGGCCATAGGGGCGCACGATGGAGAAGCGCCCTTCCGGATTGGTAAAGACGGTGAGCACGTTGACGAACGGTCCGCCCGTGGGCGCGCGTTCGAACAGCTCGATGCGGGCATTCGGGATGCCCAGATCAAAGAGGCCGGTGGCGGGGTTCAACCGCACCACCCGCCCGTTAAAGGTCACGTTCGCGGAGAGCTCCGCTTGGGCGCTGGCCGCGCCGGCCACGAGGCCGGAGAGCAGCAGCAGCCAGATCAGCGACAAGACGATGTAACGTGGGCGGACAGCGAGCTTACTCATGGATCCTCCTTCATAAGCGAAACGCCCCAGGGGTCGCCCAGCCAAGCATGCCAAGGGCGAGGGCAAACCCAATGTCACGCTGCAAGGTGCGGTGTTAGCCCAGCCGGACCGACTGCCCGGCCTTTGGGCTGATTTCTCCTAGTATATTACTATGAATTATCTGCGCTGTCAAGGCCCCACCGCTCCCCAGGACAGCGTTTTAACGAGTTCTTAATGTCGGAGCGGCGGCAGCCTCTTGCAGGGTCTCTGGATGCCAAGTTTGACAGTTGGGTATATACTGGCAGCAGACACCAACTAGCCGAGAGGAGCGGGGACATGAACACGATCGGACGTTGGACCATTGCGTTGCTCTTGATCGCCCTGTCTTGGGCGGCGGGAGGGCGGCTGAGCGCCGCGGACGGCCCCGCCGGCGAGATCGTCACCATCCGCAGCGACAACGGTGACAACGGCGATGTGCAGCACTATCCGCTGGGAAGCCGCGTGGGGGTCGTCCTGAGCCCGCCGGCGGAGTACTTTCCCCTCAAGCTGAGCGCCGTCCAGTTCCAGGTGCCCAATGGCGAGTTGCGCGCGCAGGTCAGCATCCATGCCCTGGAGGGCGGCCGGCCGGGCGCCTTGCTGGCCCAGTCGCCTGTACTCGCCTTCGGCACCGCGTTTGGCTGGCTCACCCTGGACCTGAGCGCCGCGAACCTCGTGCTGGACACGCCCCAGCCCTTCCTGGTGACGGTGGAGGGCAGCCTGGGCGGCCTGCACTCGGGAGATGCCGGCCTTTTCCTCTATCACGACACCACGACGAACCTGCCCTCGGGCATGGCCTACTATTGGCAGGACGGCCAGTGGCTCGACCACGCCAGCCAGTGGGCCGCTCCCGCCCAGGTCGGCTGCCCCATGATCCGCGCCAAGGTGGAGCTCGCGCCGCCGGCCACCCCCTCCCCCACGCCCACGGTGAGCGGCCTGATCGTCCTGCAACAGGGCGTGGAGGGCTACCAGGGCGCCGAGGAAGTGGAGATCAGCTCATGGTATCCGGAATGGGGCACCTACGGCCCCTGGGGCGGCGGCACCATGCAGGTGCGCGCCGATGATCAGATCGCCTCGCTGGTGCGCTTCGACCTCTCCCGGTTGCCCGCCGGAGCCGAAATCGACCAGGCCACGCTCAGCCTTTACGCCGTATCGCAGTACGGCCCGCGCGAGACGGTGGTGGGAGCCTACGAGGTCGCGCGCCCCTGGCGGCAGGGGTACGCGAGCTGGAACTGCGCCGACCGGACCGGCGTGCCCATCGCTTGCGTCCCCTGGTCAGCGCCGGGGTGCAATGGCGTGCCGGCCGATCGGGCCGGGACGCCGGAGGACGAGGCGGCCATGTTGGAGGTGGAGCGCTGGTACGAGCTGGAGATCACCCAGATGGCGCGACACTGGGCCAGCGACCCGGCAGCCAACCGTGGCCTGGCGCTCAAGGCCTATGGCGAGTCCGCGGCCATCTGGCTCGCCAACTCGTACCATGGCGGCATCGCCCTGCGCCCCAAGCTGACCATCCGCTACCACGGGGGAACGGTGGTCACGCCCTCCCCCACTGCCACGCCCACCGCCACGCCGGCCACCTACGAGAAGGTGCTGCAACAGGGCGTGTCCGGCTATGCTGGCTGTCGCGATGTGGGCATCGCTTCCTGGTATCCCAACGACAACCTGGAGGGCGGGACCAATGACACCATCGAGCTGCGCGCCACCGACCAGTTCGCGGGGCTCTATCGCTTCGAGCTGGCGGGAGTGTTGCCCGCTGAAGCGCAGATCACCCGCGCCTGGCTGATGCTCTACGCCGTCGGCCAGGCGGGCACCGCCTGGATCCCCGTGCGGGCGTTCGAGGTGAATCGCGCCTGGGCGCCGGGAGAGGTCACCTGGAACCACGCCGCGGCGAGCACCGCCTGGAGCACGGCAGGGTGCAACGCCGTCCCGGCTGACCGCGCCGGGACCGCCGAGAGTGAGGTCACCATCGGGGGCATCAACCGCTGGTACGAGTGGGACATCACGGGCATGGCGCAGGGCTGGTGGGCCGACGCGGGGAGCAACCGTGGGCTGATCCTGAAAGCCCTCGGCTCGACGGCGACCAATCGCAAGGTCGTCGCCACCGAACACGGCTCCGTCGCGCTCCGCCCCAAGCTGGTTGTCCGCTATACCCTGCCCGGCGCGCCCACGCCCACGGCGACGCCATCCGCCACGGCCACGGCAACCTGCACCAGCACCACGACGACAACGACGACGCAGACCCGCACCGCCACGGCGACGCAGACCCGCACCGCCACCCCAACGCCAACCCGGACCAGTACCGCCACGACCACCGCGACAGAGGCGCCGACGAGCACGGCCAGCCCCTCGCTGACTTGCACGCCGACGCCGCGAGTCATCTGGCTGCCGCTGCTCCTGAAATAGAGAGCCCCCTGCCCCCTCTTGGCCAGGGTGGTCAGGGGGATTACCTCGCGGCGCCGATGATAAGCCTCATAGACGGCCGATTCGCGCGGGCCTATACTGGGTGCAACGGTATAGGGGAGTCGTTGCCAACGCGCGCCTATCGGCGCGGTGAGGGGGCGCCATGAGCGCTGTCACTTCTGAGGGTTCGCAAGCCGGCCGGTCCGAGCGGCCGACCTGGATCGCTTTCGTGTTCTTTGTCTTGCTGGCGGGGAGCAACCCCGTCGCCATCCGCTACAGCAACGCCGAGCTGCCGCCCTTTTGGGGCGCCACCGCCCGGCTCACCGTGGCGGCGGCCGTCTTTTGGATCATCGCCCTGGTCCGGCGCGCCGCCCTGCCCAAGGGGCAGGCCCTGCTCCGCACCGTTCTATACGGCCTGGTAGGGACGGGCGCAGCCAACGCGCTCTCTTACTGGGCTTTGGTGCGCGTGCAAGCGGGCATGGCCGCGCTGTTTCTGGCCCTTGTCCCGCTGATGACCCTGTTCCTGGCGGCGGCGCACGGCCAGGAGAGGCTGAGCTGGCGAGGGCTGGTCGGCGGCCTGATCGCGGTGCTGGGCACTGTGGTGATCGTGGGCGGCGGGCTGGGCACATCGCTGACGATTCCCGCCGTCCTGGCCCTGCTTGGTGTGGTGCTGTGCATGGGCGAAGGCGCGGTCATTTTCAAGGCCATCCCCCGAGGCGAGCCGGTGGCCACCAATGCCGTGTCCATCAGCGCCAGCGCGGTGATGCTCGGGGCGATCTCGTTGCTGGCTGGCGAGACCTGGCGTCTGCCCTCCGCGGCGCACACCTGGGCCGCCTTCGCTTACCTGGCGATCGTTGGCTCGGTGCTGGTCTTCTACCTGTACCTGTATGTGCTGATGCGCTGGTCGGCCTCGCGGTCGGCCTACGGCTTTGTCCTTCTGCCCGTGGCCTCCGTCATCGTCAGCGCGCTGCTCACCGGCGAGGTGGTGACGACATCCTTTGTGATCGGCGCCATCATCACGCTGCTGGGCGTCTGGCTGGCGGCGCTCAGTCGCCCCACCTCCGTGTCCACGCCCCGAGCCGCGCCGTCCGGCAACTGCGCCAGTTGCTAGGCACCGCCAACTCGCCTACTCCAGCTCCTTGGTGAGAAAGTACCGCGTGTGCCCGCGCGGGAAATCGGGCAACTCGCCAAACACCTGGTAGCCCTGCTTCTGGTAGAACCCAGGAGCCTGGAAACTGAACGTGTCCAGGTAGGCGTGGGTCGCGCCGCGACGCCGCGCCTCCTCCTCCGCCTGGGCCAGCAACTGCCGCCCATAGCCCTGCCCGCGCAGCTCCTCCTTGACCCACAGCAGGTTGACATACAGCCAGCCCCAGTAGGTATCGCCGATCAACCCGCCCGCGATCTCGCCGCCCGGCGCGCGCAAGACAAAGCAGACGGGTTTGCCTCCTTCCGGCCCAGCTTGCTGCTTGTTATAGGCGCTGATCCCCCCGCCGACCGCTTCCCACGCAGCATCGTCGGGCTTGTCCATGGAGACGATCTGATAGCCTTCGGCCATAGGTTACCGCTCCTTCCCTCGCCATTGAATCACCCAGGCCAGGTCGCGCACGGGTGCGGCCATCCTGCCCGTCCAGCGGTCACCTGGCGGTCGCCTTCAAGCTGAACGTGCAGGGGTACAGCTCGACGCGGTTATCCTCCACGTCGTACGGCGTATAGCCGCTGTAATGATATTGCGGAAACTCGTGCAGGAAATCGATCCTCAGGCCCGCCTCGCAAAAAGCCGTGACCACCTCGCCTAGGGTCCAGTGCCACTCGTAGGATTTGGATGGTATCTTGAGCGTCGGATCGGTGTAATCCCCCATGTTGGCGTACTGCGAGACGTCCTTGCGGAAATAGTCGCCCTGGATGGTGTGGGGGCTGAACGAGTCCGCGGCATCGTACAGGACGTTGCGGAACGGGTGCCCGTCCAAGAGGTAAAAGAACCCGCCGTCGCGCAGCAGATGGCGCACGGTCTGGGCATAGCGGCGGATATCCGGCAGCCAGCAGAGCACCCCCGTGGAGGAAAAGACGATGTCGTGCTTGCTATGCACCTGGTCCATCACCGCGAGGATGTCGGCCTCGATAAACTCGGCGCGGAGGCCCAGGCGCTCCGCCAGCGCTCTGGCGTATTTAAGCGACTCGGGCGAGATATCGATGCCGGTGACCTGGGCGCCCAGCAACGCCCAGGAAAGCGTGTCGGTGCCGATGTGGCAGAGCAGGTGCACCAAGGACTTGCCCCGCACATCGCCGACCTCCCCGCGGATCAGGTCGTTCAGCAGGGGCTCGCCGGCCAGCAGCCGGTCAATGTGATAGTTCCGGTAATGGGTCGCCGCCAGGCCGTCCCAGCCCCGCCGGTTGGCTTGGGTCATCTCGTTCATGGGCAGTACTTCTTTCATCTCAAGGCTTTTCACCAAGCACCCAGGGAACGTCAGCCATGAATTCAGCCTGCAAGATTGGCGTAGGAAAACCGCGGCCAAAGTCCACGTCACCGGTAAAGCCGATACCGGCGTTCTCGACAAGTGGGTGGAGGTCAATTTGGCCTGACTTACGGCTCACCGTTCTATAATCATCACCGTCAACTATTCTGCCAACCAGGTTGTACATTCCCATGTAAAAGTGCGTGCCATCCTCGTTCTCCCAGAATTCGGTGATGTCTAGGGGCTTGGCAGGGTCGATCCCCAGAGTCTCCAGGACTTGAAGCAGTTCGGCGGGCAAGGTTCTCCACGCCGCCCTGAAATTCCGGCAATACGCGCAAGTGCAGTCCTGGTCCGACGGCACGTTACGGTACGTGGCGGCCGTAGCCTCTGTGTCAACCTCTAGCAGCCACTCCAGCAGTCTCACCTGTTGGAGCATATTTGTGCATCTCCTCGCTATCCCTCATAAGAGGCGGTACCTCTCGCCCCAAACACGTCCCGCACCGCCTCCAGATAGGCCAGCCCATCCACCGTGTCCGGCTCCAGGTAACTCCCCTCGGTCCACTCGTTCCAGGCGTTGAGGGTCAGGATGCGTGGCGCGGGCTGCTCGTCGAGAAACCGCCGCGCTGTCAACAGCGCCTCGCGAAACGCCTCCGGCGTGTTGCCGCCGAGCATGGGCATGAAGGGATAGCCGGCGTTCTCGTACCGGTCCGACTGCACCGTGCGCGGGCTGGCGTCCCAGCCCATGGTGACGTTGGGGTGATAAGGCAGCCGGAACTCGGCGGCCGTCCGCCGCCAATGGGCCGCCGCCCCCGCCAGCACGTCCAGGTAGGGCGTCTCGGGAAAGCCCGGCAGCGGCACATGGTGGATCCAGACGTAGGAGCCAATGCTGTCGAACCCCAGCGCCTCCAGCAGCTCGTTGGGGTTGCGAGCGACGCTTGCGTCGCCAGCGTCGCCAGCCGTCTCGCCCGGGAGGACGCGCACGGACCAGACCACGGCGTTCAGGTGCAGCCCTGGCAGCCCCGCTGCCTCCGCCTTGCGCCGGAAATCGTCCAGCGCCGCGCGCGTCGCCGCCACCCCGCCCAGCCCCCGCAGCAGCGCCGTCAGGTCATAGATGGAAAAGTAGGGGCGGCCCTCGATGCGCCAATAGGCCGGATGGGTCAGGTAGCGGGCGATCACGTGGTCGGTCAGGCGGTCCCAGGTGGCGCGGGTGACGGGGCCGGGGTAAAGGGGATGGTGCGGGTTGCGCAGCTTGGCCGGGTGGATGTCCACCCAGGTGTGGTTGGCCCACATCAGGGCGAAGCGCAGGCGATCGACGTTGGCCGCGCCCAGAAAGCCCTCGTCCAGGCAGCGTTCCAGGAAGGGGCCATCGTCGTACCAGTACCAGTCAAAGATAAAGGCGTCCAGCCCGTGGTCGGCGGCGGCGGCGATCTTGTGTGCCATCACGGCCGGGTCGGCCTCGTCCTCGTGGCCCCACAGCGGCACGCGCGGCTGGCGGTGGCCGGGGAAGCGCGGCTCAGCCCGCCGCACCAGCTCCCACTCGGTCCACCCCGCCCCATGC
>JAAYEA010000143.1 GCA_012689325.1 Chloroflexota bacterium | reverse complement strand
TGGCGCGGCACATCGCCTTTCGCGAGTTCCTGAAGCGCCACCCCGAGTACCGGGACCAGCTCGGTCAGCTCAAGTGGGCGCTGGCCGAGCAGTTCGACAACGACAAGTACCCCTACATGGACGGCAAGGCGGCGCTGGTGCGCGAGATCATCGCGCTGGCGCAGCGAGAGCAGGGATGAAGCTGCTGACCTGGGCTTCCGACGGCACGCTGGGCTATCGCGAGGGCGCCTAGCCCGCAAAGGCCCGCAAGAACGCCGCCACGCGCTCGACGATGATCTCCAGGTAGGCCTGCCCGTCGTCCGGGTTGGCGGTGGCGGGGTGGTCGGTGTAGCCAGGGCCGGCTGCCCACACGCCATGGGCCTGCACGATGGCCCCCGCCGCGGCGTCATAGGGCACGCCGGCGTCCTCGGGCAGGGCGGGGAGGGTGGCCAGGACATGGCGATCCACCCAGTCGGGCCGCAGCGCCAGCACCATGGAGGTCTCGAAATGCCCCGCATGGCCGGGCATGCGCATCCCCGCGATCCGGCCGCTCTCGGTCAGCGCCGCCTGGGCCAGCCCCCAATAGTCGGCGGTGGCCACCGTGGCGGGCAGCCCCAGCCGGTTCACCACGTCCAGCGCCGCCACCGTATTGGGCGCGCTGTTGCCGCCATGCCCGTTGAGGATGACGATCTTGCGAAATCCGCTGCGCACCAGCCCGTCGGCGATCTCGGTGAGGGCGGCCTGGTAGGTGTCGCTGTTCATGGAGAGCACGCCGGGAAAGGGGTAATGGTGCTGCGAGTTGCCGTAGCAGAGCGTCGGCGCCATCACCACGCGGGCCTGCGGCGCCGCCTGCTGCGCGGCGCGGACCGCCACGGTCTCGCAGAGCAGCGTATCGGTGCTGACGGGCAGGTGCGGGCCGTGCTGCTCGATGGAGGCGGTGGGGAGCAGCGCAATCGCCCCCGGGGCGATGCGCCGGATCTCCTCGCGGGTCATCTCGGTCAATAGGATGCTCATGGTTTCCTCCCGGTTTCTAGGCCGACTCGACGCGGCGAACGGTGTGGCTGCGCCCGACCCTGGCGTATAGCTCGGCAAAGCCCGCGCTGCCATCGTCGGGGACCACCTCCAGGGTAGCGCCTGGCTCGGCGATGGGCTGGGCGTCGGCGACATAGACGTCGGCCAGGGCCTGCTTGCCGCAGCCATAGTACGTGGCGACGCCATTGGCGCGAATATAGCGATAGAGGTGACGCGGCGGCTCCAAAAAGCTGTAGTCCACGCGATAGCGCGCCAGGGCGGCCTCGTTAATGGTCACGCCCAGGCCGGGGCCGTCGGGCACGCGGTAAAAACCGCCCTGCACCTGAATGGGCGGCGTCAATAGCGACGAGGCGTAGATATTGAGGCACGAGATGGCGGGCCATTTGGCCTGCTCCACCACCGCGCCCAGGTGCGCCGCCCAGGCGGTGGTGAGGCCGGTGCCCACGAGTTGCAGCCAGAGGGGCTTGTTCGCCGCCTCACAGACCTGCGCCTGCCGCAACACCGTCCCGGCGCTGCCCCCCACCACAAAGCCATCGCAGACGTCCTGCTGCAGCGCGGTCATGATGGGTGGCTGGCCATAGTGCATGGCGATGGGGCGGCTGATCTGGCGGTGGATCTGGCCATTGCCCGCCACGTCGCCCTGGGGGATGGGGCTCTCGATCATGGCGACCTGGTCGTAGCGTTCCAGCGTCTTGAGGAAGCGGACGGCGTTGGCGGCGTCGTCCAGGGTGGCGTTAAAGTCCAGGTCGAGGGTGAACTGCGGCGGGACCGCGTCCAGCACGGCGCGCAGGGCTGCATGCAGGTCGAACCAGGGGCGAGCCTTGAGCTTGGCGGACATGTAGCCCTGGGCGGCGGCCTCGGCGCATTGCCGGGCCCAATCCTGCGGCGGCATGTCCATGGCCCACCAAGAGATGGGGCACCATTCGCGCACCTGCTGGCCTAGCAGGCGATGAACCGGGACGTTCTCGGCCCGGGCCACCGCGTCAAAGAGCGCCATCTGCGCCCCCGCGCCCAGATCGTCGCGCCAGAGGAGGTCGGCGGCCTCCTGGCCCAGCACCCGCTCGCGGATGTCCGCCGGGACCTTGCCCCAGGTATAGTTGGGGATCGTCTCACCCCACCCGACGATGCCCCCCTCCAGCGTCACTTTGCAGAGCTGCGAGATGCGCCAGTGGGGCAGCCAATACTGCATGTGTTGCTGCGTATGCGGCGTCAAGGGCACGTCCAGGTTGATGAGCTCGATGTCGGCGATTTTCATCTCTACCCCCTTTGCTGATGGAACGGCTAGAGCGGCCTGATCCGCACCGGCTCGCCCGGCCCGACGCCCAGCTCACGGGCGGCGCTGCCCTCGCGCACGGCGATCTCCAGGCGGCCGCCGCTGCTGATCAACGCGACCAACTGTCCCGGCGCCGCGGCGGCATACGCGGGGGAAAGGCTCTCGATGCGCCGCCCGGCGATCTCGATCGCCACCGACTCGGCCAACATCTCGCCGGGCACATCGGTGATGAGGTTGCCGAAGCGATCGACATAGAGCACCTGGCCGGCGATGGCTCCGTCCGGCTGGAGAGTTGGCCGAGGCCAGGGCAGCCGCGCCAGGTCCGTTGCCGGCTCGCCCAGGTCCAGCAGGGCCACGCCCCGCGCCAGGTACGCCGCCACGGGGGCGAACACGTCTCGCCCATGAAAGGTGCGGCTGACCTGGGGCAGCCAATAGGCCGGTCGGGTGAGCTGCACCTGCGCCAGGACCGGCTCGGCCTCCAGGATAGGGGTCAGCAGGCCGTTGTCCGGCGCGACGAAACAGGCAGTGGCGATCTGCACCGCGATGGGGCGCCTGGCGCTGCCCACCCCCGGGTCCACCACGGCCACGTGCACCGTCCCCGCCGGGAAGAAACGATAGGCGCCCTCCAGCACAAAAGCCGCCTGGCGGATATCCTGCGGCGCGATATCGTGCGAGATATCGACGATGCGCGCCTCGGGGCAAAGGCCCAGGATCACGCCGTGCATGGTCCCCACGTAGCCATCGCCGAGGCCGAAATCGGTGGTGAGGGTGACGA
>JAAYEA010000142.1 GCA_012689325.1 Chloroflexota bacterium | reverse complement strand
TGGGCCAGGTCGGCCAGCAACCGCGGCCAGTCCACGTCCATCCCGCCGTTGAACTTGATCAGCAAGGGGAGATCGACCCGGGCCAGGGCCTCGGCCCAGCTCGTCAGCCGCGCGCGGTAGGCGGGGAACGCCAGCCCGCCCAGGTAGCCCTGGGAGGCGAAGGGCTGCAAGCCGCCGTGGGCGTTCAGCTCCACCACGTCGCCGCCCGCCTGCCGGAAGGCCTCCGCCGCCCGAACCTGGTCGGCGATCTCGAACCCGCCGAGGCTGAGGCAGACGGCGGTCGCCGCGCCCAGCCCCGCGCGGACGATCCCCACCTCCCGCGCCAGGGCGTCGCGCATGGCGGCGGGGTCGTTGGGCAGCCAGCTCTTGAGCCAGCGCTGCCGGTAAGGGGCGAACTCGGGGGTCTGCGGGGCCACCAGCATGGTGCCGAGCTGCACGAACCCCGCGCCGCGGCTCCGCTCCACCACATACGCCGCGTCGGTGATGTCCAGCATGGTGCTCAAAAAGACCTGTCCCGCCAGCTTGGCGCGGATATCCGTTTGCTTCACGATTCCTCTCCTTTTCAGATGGGAACCACGAAATACACGAACCACACGAAAGAGGGCAAGGCCAGTTCCTCTTTCGTGTATTTGGTGTGTTTCGTGGTAGAAGTCCGCCCCCCCGCGACCCGCGGAGGCAAAGAAAAAGGCCAGGGCGTGTATCCCTGGCCCGCCAAGGCCGCGCGTCATCGCGCAGCCAGAGCGCGCTCCTGTCCGCCACGCGCATCCGTGATGGCCGGCCGGTGGCTGCGGCGCACGATGCCGCTCAGCCGCGCCACCAGCTCCATGAAATCGAAAGGCGCGCCCATATAGACGTCCGCGCCGGCGCGATAGCTATTCAGCCGGGTGCGGGGATCGTTCCGGCTGCCCAGGAGCACCATGGGCACGCCGAACCGCGGGCGCAGCGACCGGCAGGCCAGGCACCCCTCGGCAAAATCGGCCGTCGCCTCGACGATGATCGCGTCATACGAGTCGCGAGCCAGGATGCGCCAGGCTTCGTTGATGTCCTCCGCGCAAGTCAGGCGGAAGCCCAACTCGCCCAGGTGCGTCATCAGTGGAACGCACCACGCAGACTCTTGACGCGCAATCAACAACACCTGGCCAGTGCTCACGATCCCATCCCATCCCCGCTCCGAAAGTGGGGGGGCATCCCCCTGTCCCTATAGTAGCTTCTCCCAGCCGCTATGTCAATCCCGCCAGCTTACACTTTGCTGACAAATGCGAGTTGACCCCAGGGGACAAAGCGCCTATACTGCGGAAAAGCGCCGCCCCTGGCGACGCAGCAGGGCCTATCACGAGTTAGCACAAGGAGCGCGCTCGCATGACACCGCAAACCCTCCGCAACTATATCGACGGTCGCTGGACCGCCTCCGAGGCCGCCGAGGCGGCCGAGGTGCACAACCCCGCCACCGGCGAGGTGATCGCCCGCGCGCCGCTTTCCACCGCCGCCGAGGTGGGCGCCGCCGTGGCCGCCGCAGGGGCCGCCTTTCAGGAGTGGCGGGAGACGCCGCCGCTGGTCCGCGCCCGCGCCATGTTCCGCCTCAAGGGGCTGATGGAGGGGCGCTTCGAGGAGCTGGCCCGCGTCATCACCACCGAGCACGGCAAGATCATCGACGAGGCCCGCGGCGAGGTGCGCCGCGCCATCGAGAACGTGGAGGTGGCCTGCGGGCTGCCCGCGCTGCTGATGGGCTACAACGCCGAGGATATCGCCGTGGGGATCGACGAGGAGGCGGTCTTGCAGCCGGTGGGGGTCTATGCCTGCATCGCCCCCTTTAACTTTCCGGCGATGGTCCCCTTCTGGTTCCTCCCCTACGCCATCGGCTGCGGGAACACCTACATCGTCAAGCCCTCCGAGGTCTGCCCGATGAGCCAGAACCTGCTCTTCGAGCTGCTGGACGAGGCTGACCTGCCCCCCGGCGTGGTGAATCTGGTGAACGGCGCCCGGGGGACGGCGGAGGCGCTGCTGGCCCACCCGGGCGTGGCGGGGGTCTCGTTCGTCGGGTCCACGCCGGTGGCGCGGCAGATCTATGCCACCGCCGCCGCCCACGGCAAGCGCGCCCAGTGCCAGGCCGGGGCCAAGAACTGCCTGGTGGTGATGCCGGACGCAGACTTGGCGCGGGCGGTGCCCAACCTGCTCACCTCGGCCTTTGGCACGGCGGGGCAGCGCTGCCTGGCGGGGTCGCTGGTGCTGGCGGTGGGCGGGGCCTACGAGCCGCTGAAGGAGCGGCTGGTGGCCGCCGCCGCGCGGCTCAAGGTGGGCGACGGGCTGGACGAGTCGGTGCAGATGGGGCCGCTGGCCACGCGCCAGGCCCAGGAGCGGGTGCTGGGCTATATCGAGCGGGGACTGGCCGAGGGCGCCCGGTTGCTGCTGGACGGGCGCGGCGTCACCGTGCCGGGCTATCCGGACGGCTATTTCGTCGGCCCCACCATTTTCGACCAGGTCCGCCCCGAGATGGCCATCGCCCGGGAAGAGATCTTTGGCCCGGTGCTGGGGATCATCCCCGTGGCCAATTTGGACGAGGCGCTCGAGATCATCAACGGCAGCCCTTACGGCAACGCCGCCTCGCTTTTCACGGATAGCGGCCGGGCCGCGCGCGAGTTCCGCTACCGGGCCCGCTGCGGCAACATCGGCATCAATATCGGCATCGCCGCGCCCATCGCCACGTTTCCCTTCGCCGGGATGAAGAACTCGTTCTTTGGCGACCTGCACGGCCAGGGCCGCGACGCCATCCAGTTCTTCACCGACCGCAAGGTCGTCATCTCGCGGTGGTTTTAGGGGGTCGCATGGAACTGGGCACCTTTGGGGCGCTCTTTGCCTTTGCGCTCGAGCTGGAGCGGCGGGCGCTGGCCTTTTACGAGGCGGCGCCAGCCTCGCTGGCCGCCGAGGCGCGCCCGCTGGCCGCGGGGTCGCGCAAGCGGCTGGGCCGGCTGGAGCGCGCGCGGCAAGAGGGCATCTCGGAGATGATCCTGGAGGCCATCACCGGGCTGCGCAGCGAGGATTACGCGCCGCCGGCCGAGGCGGGGGCGTGGCCGGACATGGCAGCGGCGCTGGAGGGAACGGCGGCCCGCTTTTACCGCGACGCCGCCGCCAAGGTCCCCATCGCCGAGACGGCGCGGCTCTTTGCGCGGCTGGCCGAGGAGAACGACCAGCGCGGGCAAGAGCTCCGGCGGAACCCGCCGCCCCCCGCGGGCGTATAGGTCACGGCACTATTCGTTTGAGGGAGATGAGACCATGATCAAGCGCGCCGGTCTGTGGCTGGTCCTGTTGGCCGCCCTGCTCGCCCTGTGGCCGGGCCTGGCCTGGGCGCAGGACAAGACCTACCATTGGGAGCGCATCGACGTGGACATCACGGTGCTCCCCAGCGGCCAAATCCGCGTCGCCGAGACGCACGAGTACGCCTTTACCTCCGGCTCGTTCACCTTTGCCTACCGCGAGCTGGACGCCAGCCGCACCGAGGGGATCCACGATATCCAGGTGTGGGAGGGGGAGCGCGCCTACACGCCGGGCTACCAGCAGGACTATGCCTTTGACGTGACCACCGAGGGCGACACGGTGGGCGTCACCTGGTGGTACCCGCCCACCGCCAACCGCAACCGCACCTTTGTGCTCCAATACACCGTCCAGGGCGGGATGCGCTACTATGAGGGCGGCGACCAGCTCTTTTGGAAGGCGGTCTTTGCCGACCGCGACACGGGGGTAAATAGCTCCGTCGTCACCGTCCACCTCCCCGCCTCCTTTGCCGCCGACCAGCTCCTGGTGGCCAGCTATGGCATCCCGGCGAGCTCGCAGATCGTGGACGGCCGCACGGTGGTCTTTGCGGCGGACTATCTCGGCCCCGGCTCCGAGCTGGAGGTCCGCGTGCAGTTCCCCCACGGCGTGATCGCCGGGCAGGCGCCCTCCTGGCAAGCCCGCGAGGACGCCCTCCGCACCTACAACGAGCGCTATCGCCCCGCGGTCAACCTCGGCCTGCTGGCGCTGAGCGTCGGGCTGGCGGTGATGGGGCTGCTGGCGGTGTTCCTGCACTGGTATCGCCACGGGCGCGATTATCCCGTGGGCGTGGTGGCCGACTATCTGGCCGAGCCGCCCTCCGACCTGGCGCCCGGGCTGGCCGGCGCGCTGGTGGACGAGCGGGCCGACATGCAGGACATCGTCGCCACCATCGTGGACCTGGCCCGCCGCAAGGTGATCAAGATGTCCCAGACCTTCGAGAAGGGGATACTGGGCATCGGCGGGCACCACGACCACCTCTTTGAGCTGGCCAGCGCCCCCGGACGGGTGCTCCCCCACGAGGCGCTGGTGATCAACCGCGTCTTTGGCGGCCGCCGCTCGGTGGAGCTCTCCGACCTCAAGAACAAGTTTTACAAGCACATCCCCGATATCACCAAGTCGCTCTATGCCGGGCTGGTGGCGGAGGGGTTCTTTGAGCGCAGCCCGGAGAAAACTCGCCAGCGCTACCTGCTGATCGGCATCGGCGGGATGATCGTGTTCGTCACGCTGGCGATCATCGCGGGCGGGGGGCTGTCCACCTATGCCGAGTTTGTCTTTCTCCCCTTCCTGGCGCTGGCGGTGGTCTCCACGGCGGTGATGATCATCGGCAATTTCATGCCGCGCAAGACGGAAAAGGGCGCGCTGGAGGCGGCCAAGTGGGACGCCTTCCGCCGCTACCTCAAGGACATCGAGCGCTATACCGCCGTGCAAGAGGCGACAGAGCTCTTTGACCGCTACCTGCCCTATGCCGTGGCCTTTGGCCTGGACAAGGAGTGGATCCGCAAATTCGCCCAGGTCAGCACCCCGGCGCCGGACTGGTATATCCCCTATCGCCCCATCTATGTGAGCGGGCGGGTGGGCCGGGCCAGCGACGGGTCCGGCGACCTGGGCGGCCTGGGCGGGTCGCTGGGGAGCGGCGGGATGTCCGGCTCGCTGCAAGGGCTGAGCGACGGCATGGCCTCCTCGCTGCAAAGCATGAGCGATGGGCTGTCGTCCATGCTCAACAGCGCCGCCAGCACCTTTTCCAGCTCGCCCAGCAGCTCCTCCGGCGGGTTCAGCGGGGGCGGCGGCGGGGGTGGAGGCGGCGGCGGGGGCGGCGGAGGCGCGGGCTAGTGCTTGACAGCGCGTTTCTTTCATGATAGACTGGGTTCGATCGCGACGGCTCGCGATGCGCTGGACGATCTGGGTCCCGCTGGCGGTCCTGCTCCTGGCGCTCCTGCTGACGCCGCCGGGGCTGCTGGACAAGGCCCACCTGGTGGGGTACGGCGTCTGCCACCAGATCCCGGAGCGCTCCTTTCAGCCGGGAGGCGTGCCCCTGCCGCTCTGCGCGCGGTGCAGCGGCACCTTCCTCGGCGGGCTGTTGGGGCTGGCGCTGGTGGGGCTGTTGGGCCGCTGGCGCGCCGCCGTGATGCCGCCGCCGCGGGTGCTGGTGCTCCTGGTCGTCTTTGTGCTGTTCATGGGCGTGGACGGGGCCAATTCGTACATCAGCTTTTTCCCGGGGCTCCCCCACCTTTACGCGCCCAACGACGCCCTGCGGGTGATCTCGGGGGCGCTGTGCGGGCTGGCCATGGCGCTGTTGTTGCAGCCGGTGGTGGCCATGGTCGCCTGGCGCGAGCCGCAGCCACGGCAGGCCGTGCCGGACCTGCAGACGCTGGCAGGGTTCGTGGCCGCCGAGCTGGCGCTGGCCTACCTGCTGCACGCCGAGTGGGCCTGGTCGCTCTATCCGCTGGCGCTCCTCTCGGCGGCGGGGGTGCTGGCGATGCTCACCGCCATCAACACGGCGCTGGTCATCATCGTGGCCCGGCGGGAGAACAGCGTGGCAAGCTGGCGGCAGATGTGGCCTTACGTGCTGTGGGGCGGCGCGGCCAGCGTGGCGCAACTGGCCGCCGTGGGGCTGGCGCGGACGCTTCTTTCACGCTGGTTGGGCGTGCCGATCTGAACCGATTTCCGGCGAATTGCGTATAGAATGTGGATTTTGGAAGGGCCATCGCCAAAAGGAGGAACACTGTGAATATCGAGCGGTCGTTCAAGTACATGTTCGAAGACGAGGATTGGCTGCAAAAGCTGCTGATCGGCGGCCTCGTCAGCATCGTGCCCATCGTGAATTTCGCCGCGATCGGCTGGGGCATCCGGGCCTTCAAGAACATCACCGAGGGCCAGGAGACGCCGCTGCCGGATTGGTCCAATTTCGGCGAGTATTTCGTCAAGGGCCTGATGACCTTTCTCGCCGCGCTGGTCTACTCGCTGCCCATCATCATCCTGAGCTGCCTGGCGGGGCTCATCGACGGGGCGGTCGCGCGCAATAGCTACGAGTCGACGGGCATTTTCAGCCTGTGCACCGGGCTGGTGAGCACGCTCTATGGCCTGGTCATCGGCGTGCTGCTGCCGGCGGGCCTGACCAAGTATGTCGTCACCGACGAATTCGCCAGCTTTTTCCGCTTTGGCGAGATGTTCAGCTATATCAAGGACAACCTGAGCAACTATGCCATCGCCGTGATCATCTCGGCCATCGCCGGCATCCTGGCGAGCCTGGTGGGCGGCCTGGTCTGCGGCGTCGGCATCATCCTCACCGCGCCGTGGGCGACGCTGGTGACTTCGCATCTGTTTGCGCAGGTGTACAACGAGAGCAACAAGCCGGCGGTCGCCTAGGCGGGCGGAGGGGAACGGATAAATCCGTCACGACCCACAAGGGCCGGTTCGGGGCTGCAATAGGGTAAACGGCAGTCGCCACCACAGCACTTCTGTGGTGGCGACTTTTTTTGCGCGCCCGAGCCAGGAACGGCTAAAGCCGTCACTACATCGGAGGGTTAGGTAGTAGCGACTCTAGTCGCTCCTCTCCTCTCCGCTCCCGCTCTGCGGCGTCAGCGCCACGTCCCAAAAGACGTAGGCGATGGTCCCTGGCGCATAGGGCGGGATGGGCGGGCGGGTGACGCTGATCTGGTAGCCCGGCTTGGTCACCACCACGTCCAGGAACTGCCCCGACTGGTTCTCCGCCGTGGCGAACTGGACCCAGTAGCGCCCCTGGGCGTCGGTGGCGGCGGATTGCGAGGGCAGCCCCGGCAGGTACACCGTCACCGAGGCGTCGGCGACGGGCGCGCGGGGCTCGCTCCCCGCCAGGTAAACCTGCCCCTCCACATAGACCCCCACAAAGGCCGTGGCGGTCGGCGTGGGCGTGGCGCGCGGCTGCAACGCCACATCCACCGTCACCGCCTGGACGCTCCCCGGCCCCCCCGCTTCCAGCGCCCGCGTGACCCAGCCGGTCATATAGTGCGGGTGCTCGGCCAGGACGCTCAATTGCGCCCCGGCGGGGTAGGGCGGCACAAAGAGGTCGATGCGGTAGGTCCCCGTGAGCGAGGTGTAGGTCTCCACCTGCTGCCCCAGCGCGGGGATGGCGGCGACGACGTGGGCGTAGGCGAGGCGCGCCGACGGCCCCGCCGCGGCGTCATACACGACGCCGCTGATGGCGATGGCCGCCTGCAAGGGCGAGGTGGGCGTCGCGGTCGCGGTCAGCGTCGGCGTTGGGGTGTCCGTGGCCGCAGGCGCAGTGGCTGTCGCCGTCGCCGAAGGCGACTCTGTCGCCGTTGACGTCAAGGTCGCCGTCGCCGTCCTGGTGACGGCGGGGGTCTCGGTGATGGTGGGCGTGGGCGGCGCGCTATAGACATAGTCGCGCATCACCAGCGGCAGGTGGGTGCGCGGCCCGGCCCAGGTCGCCGTGGGCGTACCAGTAGCAGTAGGAGTCCCGGTGGCCGTGGGCGTGGGCGAAAGGGTGGGCGTGGCCGTCCAGGAGGCCGGGAGGGCGTAGGGCGGGCTGCTGCCCATGTTCCCCGCCCGGTCGGCGACGCGAAAGCGGATATAGTGGGCGGCGCCGATGGGGCCCTGGATCCAGACGGGGGTGGTGGCGCCCGGCGCGCCCTGCACCGTGGCCGGTTTCCAGAGGTCCCAGTTCTGCCCGTCGTACGAGTGCGCGTATTGCGCCGTGGCCGGGTCCAGCCCCGCGATGGCGTCCTGGACCAGCGCCTGGCCGGGCACGCCGCTGCCCAGCCAGCTCGGCGGGGTCCAGTCCAGCGTGGTGGTGGCGGTATAGATGGGCGAGGGGTTGCCCGCCGCGTCCAGGTAGCGGACCGAGATGGCGCGCCGCCCCTCGACGGCGCTCAGGGTCAGCGCGGCGGTGCTGGCATAGGCCCGCGGCGCAGCCAAGACGTCCACCCGGTCCAGGGCGAGGTCCTGCCCGCCCAGGAACCAGGTGCGAAACTCGAGCCCATCCTCGGCGCCGGGGGCCTGGCAGGTGCTGCCCCGGCTGCTATAGACGAAAGGAAGCGCCAGGTCCACATAGCGCCCGGCCTGGGCGAAATCCCGCGCCTCCAGCGCCCGCTCGCTATGGATGCGCAGCCCTTCGTCGTCCGAGACGTCCAGCCGGGCCACGCCGATCGTGCCCGTATTGGCCGCGGTCTTGAGGCGGAAGTAGGCCCAATAGCTGGCGCCCGTGGGCAGGTCGCAGAGGTATTGGCCGTACCAGGCGCCGGGGGCGTGGGCTCCCGCGCGGGCCAGCCAGGCCCGGCCATTGAGCGCCTGGGGATCGGCCACGGACTCGCCGGTGTTGTCCTGGTGGCGCAGCGACTCCCCTTCCCAATGCCAATCCTGGCCCAAGAGCATCCGGTCGGCGCCCTGGGCGCTGGTTTGCACGACGATCTCGCGGCTCTTGGCATAGGCGGGGAGGCTGGCCGCGCCCGTCGGCGGCGTGTTGTCCACGTTCACCATCACGGCGCTCTCGTGGCTCTTGCCGAGGGCGGTGCGCGCCACCAGCTTGAGCTCGTGCCAGCC
>JAAYEA010000141.1 GCA_012689325.1 Chloroflexota bacterium | reverse complement strand
GTCTTTTTCCTGAACGCGACCCGCGGCTGGGCCGTGGGCGACGGCGGCGTGATGCTCGGCACCAGCGATGGCGGCGACACCTGGGCTCCCATCGCCACCGGCCAGACGGTGACCTGGTACGGCGTCCAGTTCCTGACGCCGCTGCAGGGCTGGATCGTCGGCGCCGACGGCGCGATCCTTTACACCAACAACGGCGGCAGCGCCTGGCTCAAGGCCGTCTCGGGCACGCGCTGGGACCTCTACACGGTCCAGTTCATCGATGCTTACCACGGTTGGGCTGCCGGCGGCCAGGGCGTCATCCTGCGCTACAGCTATGCCCCGCCCACGCCAACGCCCACCTACACCCAGACGAACACGCCGACCCGCACGCCCACGCGCACCAACACGCCTACGGCCACGCCGATCAAGTGCCTGGAGCTGACCAAGGATAACCTGTGGATGGATCCCCTGCCCTCCGGGTGGAACACCCACTATGACATCGTCATCCGCAACACCTGCCTGCAGCCCTTCACCGAGGTGGTGCTCACCGATGCGATCAACCAGGAGATCATGGACTTTTTGAGCACCTGGGGCGACCTGCCCAGTTCCTATAACCACACCACCGAGGTGGTGACCTGGAACATCGGCACGCTGGACCCCGGCGAGGAGATCAAGCTCTACCTGCGGGTTCACATGCACGCCTCCACCGCGGACTATATCGCGCTGAACACCGCCGTGCTCACCACCAAGGAGGGCGTCACCATCAGCGCCACGGATACCACCCACGTCCTGGGGCACACCGACCCAACGGCCACATTGACGGCGACCCGCACCGCGACCCTGGCCGCCACGGCCACCCACACGCCCACGACGCCGCCTACCGTCACCGAGACGCTGCCCCCCGCGACGCCGACCGCCACCGCCACGCACACCACCACCCTGCTCGGGGCCAAGCTCGCCGACCCGGCGGTGGTCGAGGATGGCGAGGTACTGACCTACACGCTGGTGCTGATGAACGACATGCTCGGCGGCGCGGACCCCGGAACCTCGGTCACGCTGTGGGATGAGCTGCCCGAGCGCACCAACTATATCAGCGGCACCCTCGCCGGCGGCGCGACCTATGATCCCCAGGAGCGCACCATCCACTGGGCAGGAGCGATCCCTCGCGGCGGATCGGTCACCATCACCTTCCAGGTGCAGGTGGACGCCGTGGTTCCCGGCGGCATGCTGACCAACACCGCCTATTACACCGATGCCTTCGGGCGCACCTTCCACATGGAGGTGGACACGCAGGTGCTGGCCGACCCCACGCCGACCTCCACCGCCACCCCCACCTGGACGCCGACGCGCATCGCCACCTCCACGCCGACCGCCACGATGGAGGCAACAGAGACGCCGGCCCTGTACTTGCCCTTGATCCTGCGGGGCTCGGGCCTGGGCCCGGATCCCTGGTCGCGAGGCGGCCAGCGGCCCTAGCCCATAGCAGCCCAGCGCATCTCGTTTCTCAACCATCCAGAGGCTCAGTCCCATATCGGGGCTGAGCCTCCGCTTTCCCGCCGCCGGTGATCGGCGACGGGCCGGGAGCACGATATCACATGGACGTCAGAACGCTCTGCCGACGAGCCTTGGCCCTGGGGCTGGGGATCGCCTGTTGCCTGGCCAGCCACCCCCTCCCCGCCCGGGCGGAGCCCTGCCGCCCCTGGATCACCTATAGCGAGGTGAACCAGGTGCGCGCCCTGCTGGTTCGCGATGGCCAGCTATGGGCCGGGACGCAGGGCGGGCTGGCGCGTTGGGAGGGCGGCGCGCTGCTCGCCGCCTATACCACCGTCGAGGGACTGGGCGCCGGCGATATCCGCGCCCTGGCCCAAGACGACGCGGGCGCCGTGTGGGCCGGGACCTGGGGCGGCGGACTGGCGCGGTGGGATGGCCGGCGCTGGCGGGCGTTTACCGCATCGGAGGGCCTGCCCGATGATCGCGTGGACGCGCTGGCTATCGACGCGGCCGGAGCCCTCTGGGCCGGGACCGCTAATGGCGTGGCCCGCTACGACGGGACAGGCTGGACCACCTACGCCGTGGCCGATGGGCTGGCCCACCCCTGGGTCACCTCCCTAGCCATAGACGCGACGGGGCGACTTTGGTGCGGTACCGGGCTGGGCGTCAGCGTCTTCGACGGCGATTCCTGGCAGACCCACCCCCTCACCACCACCTATGGCGCCAGCGCCGTGCAGGCCATCGTCATCGATCCGCAGCAGCACGTCTGGGCAGGCGCCTGGCGCAGCGGTCTCTACGAATATGACGGTCTCCAATGGCGGCACTACACCGTCGCCGACGGCCTCCCCTCCGACGACGTCCGCGCCCTGGCCGTGGACCGCGCCACCGGCCACTTGTGGGCGGGCACCTGGTTCGGCGGTGTCGCGGAATATGACGGCCAGGGCTGGACGGCCTACACCGTCCAGGATGGCCTCGCCAGCGACGGCGTCGTCGCCATCGCCACCGACCCCGCAGGCCAGCGCTGGTTTGGCACCGCGGGCGGGGGCATC
>JAAYEA010000140.1 GCA_012689325.1 Chloroflexota bacterium | reverse complement strand
TACTACAACCGTGTTTGACTCTCCGCGACCAGCCGGGCGATAATGTGTCCACAGGCTGGGTTGTGGAGGAGCGATGGAAGCGGAGGACCTGCAGGAGTGGGCCGAGGAGTTCACGGCCTTTCACGCGCGCTTCGCCTCCCTCTTTGGCCGTAGCGAGCCGCGCGAGCAGGCCGCCAAATACCTGCGCGGGCTCTTGGCCCGTAGCGTGCAGCGCAAGAACGGTTGGCAGATGGCCGAGGCGGTGGGGGACGCCATTCCCGATCCCATGCAGCGGCTCCTGTACCGCACCCTCTGGGATGCCGATGCCGCCCGCGACCGGCTGCAGGACTATATCGCGGAGACGTTCGGCGACCCCCAGGCGCTGGTGGTCCTCGACGAGACGGGATTCCTGAAGAAGGGCACCCACTCGGTGGGGGTGCAGCGCCAGTACACCGGCACGGCGGGCAAGATCGAGAACGCCCAGGTGGGCGTCTTCCTGGCCTACGCCAGCCCCCGCGGGCATGTCCTCCTGGATCGGCGCCTCTACCTGCCCCGGAGCTGGGCCGAGGACGCCGAGCGGCGGGAGGGGGCGGGCGTGCCGGAGGGGGTGACCTTCCAGACCAAGCCGCAGCTGGCGGGGGCCATGCTGGAGCACCTCTGGGCGCGGGGGCTGCCCATGGGCTGGGTGGCGGGGGACGAGGTCTACGGCAACGATGCCCCGCTGCGCGAACGCATCGCGGCCCACGGGTACCGGTACGTGCTGAGCGTCAGCAGCCTGCAGCGGGTGTGGACGACGCGCCCCGCCGTGGAGCCCACCGGCCGCCCCCGCCTGCGGGCACGACTGGCGGCGGGGGAGCCCCCTGCGCTCGCGGTGGCCGACGTGGTGGCCCTGTGGCCCGCGGGGTGCTGGCAGCGTCTGGCGGTCGGGCAGGGGGAGCAGGGGGAGCGGCTGTACGACTGGGGGGCCCAGCGGGTGGTGGAGAGCCGGGACGACCTGCCGGGGCGGGAGGTTTGGCTCCTGGCACGACGGAGTGTGACGGATCCGCAGGAACTGGCCTACTACCTGGCCCATGCCCCCGCGGAGACGCCCCTGGCGGAGCTGGCGCGGCGGGCGGCCCAGCGGTACGTGGTTGAGCAGAGCCTGGAGGAGGGCAAGGGGGAGACGGGGCTGGACGAGTACGAGGTGCGCCGCTGGGACAGCTGGCACCGCCACATCACGCTGGCGATGATGGCCCTGGCCTTCCTGAGCGCCGTGCGCTCCCGGGAGACGGCCAAAAAGGGGGGCCTGCGCCCTTCCTGGCCGAACTGAGCGTGGCGGAGGTGGGGCGGTTGCTGGCCGCGGCGCTGCCGCTACCGGAGCGTTCGCTGGAGCTCCAGCTGGCCTGGTCCGACTGGCGCCTGGCCAAGCGCCAGCAGGCGCGGCGCAGCCACTACCGCCGTCGCAGCCCGCCCGGTACCAGCCTCGCACCGCCCACCTCCTTCCGCGCCTGATCAGATACGGTTGTAGTACTAGGCGGGTTCCTCGTCCTGCCCCGTGAGCACATAGCGCCGCGCCTGCGCCGCACCCTCGGCCCGGCGGCGCACCGCCTCGGCGTTCTCCTCCGCGAGGCTGCGCACCAGTGCGTCGACCATGGCC
>JAAYEA010000139.1 GCA_012689325.1 Chloroflexota bacterium | reverse complement strand
GCTCCGCCGAGCGGTAGGCCGCCTCAGCCAGCGCCACCGTACCCAGCCCCTCCTCGCCGGGGACGGCGACCTCCGCCTCGCCGCGCAGCGCCGCCAGCCAGTTCGCCAGCTCGCCCTGCACCGGCTTATCCGGCGAGAACTCGCCCTCCGTGCTCACCTCTTGTCCTTCCATGTCATAGACCTTCATCGCCTTCGGGTCAAAGGCGGCGTCGCTCACCAGCGTGGCGCCATCCATATAGATCCGAAAGCCGTAGCGGCTGATGCTCGTGCCGCCGCCGCCCTCGTAGGAGGCCGCGCCGCCGCGGGAAAAGCCGATCTGCACGTGGATATAGTCGGTCACCTCGTGATCGCGGTCCAGGAATTTGCGCGAGAGGGCGTTCACCATCTCGGGCGCGCCCATCAGACAGCGCAGCATGTCCAGCTCGTGCGCGCCCACCTCCAACAGGTAGCCGCCGCTCAGCGCGTGCTTGGCCCGCCAATAGCCCGGCACCGCCCAGCGCCGCCCGTCGGTGATCCGCCAGATGCTGGCGGCGCGGACCTGCCCATAGCGCCCCTCGTCCAGCCAGCGCAGGATGCTCCGGTAGGGCTCATAGCGGCGCAGCACCTGCCCCACCATCAGCTTGACGCCGCTTTCCCGCGCCGCGCGGATCATCGCCTGGCAGTCGGCCACGTGCAGCGCCATCGGCTTTTCCACAAAGATGTTCTTGCCCGCCTGGGCTGCCTGGATGGTCAGCGGCGCGTGCAGATAGCCCGGCACGGCGATGATCACGCCGTCCAGGCCGGGGACCGCCAGCAGCTTGTCCAGCGAGTCCAGCGGCTGGGCGTCGTACTTGTCCGCCATGGCCGCCGCCCTCTCCGGGATCACATCGGCCACCGCCACCAGCGCGGCCTCCTCGGTTCCCACCAGCCCTGCCGCCAGGCTGCCGCCCATGTTGCCGCAGCCGCATAGCCCGATACGCAACTTGTCCATCTCGTTCCTTTCGCCCCTATGCTGGAAATGCCGCGCCGAGCTTGGCGCGGAAATAGGCCACCTCTCGCTTGCAGGCGGCCAGGTAGATGGGTTGGTCGGGCGCTTTGAACTCGCCATGGACGCTAAAGGGGCCGCGGTAGCCCACGCGCGCCAGCTCGGCGAGAACCTCCGACCAGCGCACCATCCCCTGCCCCGCCTCCACGATCTCGCGCCCCAACCCGCCCTCGTCGCCGTGGTCCTCGCGGAAGCGGATGGGGTCCTTGAGCGCCACCAGGCTCAAGTAACGCCGCGCCATGTTGAGCTCCACGGCAAAGGGCCCGCCTTCCAGCGCCAGGTGCGCGGGGTCGAGATAGGCGCCGATGAGCTGCGGGTCGCGGCCGCGCAGCAGGTGCATCAGCGCCGCGCCGTTGTTGCCCAGGTAGGGGCCGCTGTGCGTGTGGCAGCAGACCTTGACGCCATGGGCGCGCCCCAGCTCTTGCCAGCCATCCAGCGCCCGCCGCGCCTTGTCCACCTCCTCCCAATAGTCCTGGGTGCGGGGGTCAAAGCGGAAATAGCCGAGCTTGAGCAGCGGCACGCCGGCCTTGCCCATGGCCGCAATGATCGGCTTGGCCGTGGGGTGCTCAGGCGAGACCAGGTCAGTGCTGGCCGTGACCAGGGGCACCACCAGCCCAGCCTCCCCCAGCCGCCGCACCGCCGCGGGGAGCATCTCGGTGACGTTATCCGGGCTGACCACATAGCCCGGCCGCACCGCCAGGTCGTACCCATCGACGCCCAGTTCGTGGCCGCGCTCGATCAGCGCCGCCACGTCGTGATCCTGCAACCCCTTGCTGAACAGGACGAGCTTCATCTTCGGACCTCCTCCCGGATGTGCTTCGGCCCCCAGTGTAGACGATCCGCGAACCGAGGCAAATCCCCGTTTGCGCGGACAGGGCAGCGCGGCTAAGATGCAAGGGTCCTGGAGCTTCACCACACTCGTCAGGCGAAGGAGACACGCGATGATATCGCCGGAGATCGAGGCTTTCCTGACCGCCTATACTCCAGAGGTGCGCGCCGTCGCCCTCAGGGTGCGCGACCTGGTCCTGCAGGTGGCGCCAGGCTTGATCGAGGAGGTGGATGTTCCCGCCAAGCTCATCGGCTACAGCAAGGACCGCACATACAAGGGGACGCTCTGCGTGATCATGCCGCTCAAGTCGGCGGTCAACCTGGGCCTGGCGCGCGGCGCCGACCTGCCCGACCCCGCCGGCCTTCTCGCGGGGACCGGCAAGCGGGCACGGCACGTCAAGCTGGCTCGCGTGGAGGATGTGGACGACCCGGCGCTGCGCGCGCTGTTGGAGGAGGCCAGAGCGCGGCTCCAGGCTATTCCGCATTGACACCGTTTCGCATCGGCGCTATAATCTTGGCAGCTCAACCCCAAAGGAGGTCACTCACCATGGCCCTACCCTATTCCGAGATCGGCGGGCTCAAGATTTCCCGCCTCGTCATCGGCAGCAACACCTTTTTCGGCTATTCCCACGTCTCTCGCGCCAAGGACACCTGGCTGCGCCGCTATTTCACCGACGACGCCATCCAGCAAGTGCTGGAGGCCTGCGCGGCCAAGGGCATGAACGCCGTCTGCTCTATGCCCGGCGAGCGGCTCCGCAAGATCATGGACCGCGTCGAGGCCAACACGGGTGTGCACATCAACTGGTTCGCCACCCCCGGCAACAAGTACCCCTGGGCCAACTGGAAAGACGACGTGAACATGACCGCCGACGTGGGGGCCGAGTTCTGCATGCCCCACCAGTGCTACACCGATAACGCCCTCTCCAGCGGCCGCGGCGAGATCGAGCGCTACGCCGAGATCGCCGCCTATATCCGCGAGAAGGGGATGCGCCCGGGCCTCTCCACCCACCGCCCCGAGACCATCACCACGGTGGACAAGGCGGGCTACGACTGCGAGGTCTATATCCAGCCCTACAACTCGATCGGTTTCCTCTGCTCCGTCGAGACGGATTGGATCGGCAAGGTGATCCGCAACGCCAAAAAGCCCGTGCTGTGCATCAAGCCGCTGGGCGCTGGCCGCATCCTCCCGCCCACCGGGCTCTCTTTCGTCTACAACTCGGTCAAGCCCAACGATGTGGTCTGCATCGGCATGATGAGCAGCGAAGAGGTGGAGGAGAACACCACCATCGTCGAGCAGATCCTGGCCGGCCAGGTTGCCCAGGTGGACCTCCAATACACCCGCAGCAAGGCCGCGCTGCAAACGAGCTAGCGAGCTTTACACCCAACGAAGAGCGGGGCTTGTATCCAAGCCCCGCTCTTTTATGTCAACATAACGGCACCCGGCAGCGCTAGTACTCGTAGCTGCTACCGCCGATGAACTCGCGCATTACCGATCGCTTGGGGATGGCGCCGTCCCCCTCCACCGGCAGCACGGTCTTGAGCAGGCCGTGCACCCGGGCCGCCCGCGTGCACGCATCCTGGCGCAAGGGGTCGCTGGCGTATTTCCGCTCCCATTCGGCAAAGTGGTCGATCAGGCGCGGCCGCATGATGGACATCTCGTAGGGCATGGCGCTGTTGACCACGTAATCGGCCTGGTTGGCGTAGGGGATGATGTTGCGCAGCTCGCTGCTGCGGACATAATGCCAGTGCAAGAGCGTCTGCTCCGGGTTATAGGCGCGAAAGATCGAGTCCCGCACCATCCGCCGCATCAGCCGCAGGTCGGTCCAGCGGATATAGTGCCCATCCGCCCCCTTCATCTGCAGCAGGGTCTCCGCATAGAGCCTGAACTTGTTCGCGTCCGGGATGTCCTCGGTCATGCCGTGGTAGAGCCCGTGGAGGCTGTCGATCAGGATGATGTCGCCCTCCCGCAGGCGCATCGGCGTGTGCTCGAGCGTGCGCTTGCCCGTCTTGAAATCGTAGAGGGGGAGCCGCACCTCGCGACCCTCCAGGAGCTGCACCAGGTGCTGGTTGATCAGCGCCAGGTCCAGCGCCTGCGGCGTCTCGTAATCATAGTCGCCGAACTCGTCCTTGGGGTGCATCTCCAGGTCGAAGAAATAGTTGTCCACGTTGAGCGCCACCAGCGTCAGGCCTATCTCCCGCAGGTGCTCGCCCAATTTGGTGGTCGTGGTGGTCTTGCCCGACGAGCTCGGCCCGGAGATCAGCACGATCTTGACCTCCTCCCGGCGCTCACCGATCAGGTCCGCCGCCGCCGCCACGTCGTCCTCATAGTACGCTTCGGACTCGGCCACGATATCGGGGAACTCGCCGCGCTCGATCCGGTGGTTCAGCAGGTCCACACGGTGCAGGTCGTGGTCGATGGCCCAGTTGAGGATGTCATAGATCTTTTGGTAGGGGATGTTGCTCGAGTCGCGGTGGCTGCCGGCTACCTTGGTGCGCCGCCGGCGCGAGTGCTCCTCGCGATAGAGGATGTAAGCCTTGGCCATCTCGAAAACGCCGTTGGAGACCAGCACCCGCTCCACGGCATCCTGGATTTCCTCCACCGTGGGAATGTACTCGTCCGGCCCGGTCTCGCGCAACCGGCGGACCACCTCGGCGGACAGGTGCTCCGCCACGGAGCGGTCGCGGTTTCCCACCGCCACGGAAGCGCGGTAGATGGCATTGGTGATTCGTTCCGCGTTGAATGGAACCACAGCGCCGTTGCGTTTGACAACCTGGGTCAGTTTGTCGCCCATCGCCCTGCTACCCCCTTTACTAGAGATCACCGTGCACAAGTATGTGAGTTTTGGGCCAGGACGCAAATGGGAGCGGATGCGGAGAGGTAGAGGGAGCTCGTGGAGGGAAATGCCCCGTAGAAAGGGACAACTGCGATGTGCTTGCCCCTGACACATCGCAGTTGCGATTGGTGGTAAAACCTTACCAGCTTTCCGGCGCCCTTCGGGCACCGATGCCGGATTCGGAGCTTGGCTCCGACCCCCGCATCGAGGTCCCAGGGATGCCGGTCATATGCTGTTGTCCTGTCCGCTTACATTGTCCATTATCGCCGACGCACGTTAGGGCTGTATTACCCTAATGTAAAACCTACGTAAAATCTGGGCCGCAACGCGATGCTTGTTGGTTGACAGCCTCCCCAGGCTATGCTACAATAGCAGCAGTTGTGCATCATGGCCCGAGCCTTCAGGCCCTCGCGGGCTGCGCCTTGGCCGTCGTGGCCCCGTCGCAGCCGCCCCAACCGGGACCAGACTCCCTTGCCGGTCGCGACACCTGGGCACGCCAAGGAGGAACCCTTATGCGGCGTTCGGTCATCATCCTCATCGCCAGCTTGGCGCTTCTCGCCGTGCTCATGCCGCCCGCCTGGGCGCTGGACGAGGTCGCCATCCACGAGATCCAGTACACCGCTGACCTCTCCGGCGTTTCGCCGCAGGTGGGGCGCACCATCACCACCGGGGGCATCGTCACGGCACGTTACGCGGATGGCTACGTCCTCCAGGAGCCGATGAGCGGCCCCTGGACAGGCATCTTTGTCGCCGACACCATCAATCGCCCGCCCGTGGGCAGCTTTACCGTGCTGTCGGCGGTGGTCGCCGAGGAGGCTGGCTGGACGATCCTGCACAGCGTCGAGTCGCTGACGGTGATCAACATTGGCAACGCCCTGCCGCAGCCGCTGATGCTGCGCGCACCCGACCTCGCCGTTGGGTCGCCCACGGCCGAGCAATTCGAGGGCGTGCTGGTGAGCCTGTCCAAGTCCACCGTCACCAGCGTGGACGCGCCCAGCAACACCTGGCAGGTCCGCGACTCTACGGGGCTCGATGCGACGGTGGGCAACCGCGCCGGCTATGCCTATGCTCCCCAGCCGGGCAGCGACCTGGCCTCGGTGCAGGGAATCGTCTTTTCGGCGAACGGCGCCTACCGCGTCGAGCCGCGCAACGATAGCGACATCGTCCCCATCGCCCCGCAGCCCAGCATCACTGGCATCGTGAACCTGGAGCGCACCGAGCTGCGCGCGGGGATCGTGGTGGAGCTCAGCGGTCTCTCGTCGCCGGCGGTGACCAAGTCCGATGGCGCCTATACCATCGAGTCCGTCCCGCCCGGCACCTACACCATCCGCGCCTTCGCCCCCGGCTACCTCAGCGCGGAACGCCAGGGCGTGCAGATTCTCCCCGGGCACACCATCCAGTTGCCGCCGCTCACCCTGGTCGGCGGCGACGCCAACGGCGATAACCGCATCAACATCTCGGACCTGACTATCGTCGGCAGCAACTTTGGGCAGTGCCCGCCCGGCGATATGTGGGCCGACCTCACCAAGGATGGCTGCGTGAACTTATCCGACCTGGTCTTGGTCGGGCAGAACTTTGGGCGGCAGGGCCCGCTCCCCTGGTAGGCGCTCGGGAGGCGCCCGTGTTGAGGTCGCGCAGCGCATTTGACACGCCAGCGTTTCGATGCACAATCGAGGCGGCTCTTTCGGTGACCGACTCGCCGCCAGTGGGGGCGGCGAGAGGCGTGGCAACGATCGCACACAAGAAACGGAGGCAGGCGGAATGTCGAGCGTCAAGGTAACCATCATCGGTGCTGGCAGCGTGGTGTTCTCACTAGCCCTGGTCAAGGACCTGTGCCTGACCGAGGGACTGTCCGGAAGCACGGTCTGCTTCATGGACATCAACGAGGAGCGCCTGGATGTCATCTACAGGCTGGGCAAGCGATACGCAGAGGATCTGGGGGCCAACCTCAAGTTCGAGCGCAGCTTGGACCGCGAGGAGGCGCTGCAAGACACCGACTTTGTGATCAACACCGCCACGGTGTCTCACAACGAGTACGTGATGAAGGCCAAGCGCGAGCTGGCCTCCAAGTTCGGCTATTTCTACGGCGGCACGGGCATGCCCGAGTACCACAATCTGCAACTGATGCTCGAGATCGCCATGGACATGGAGCGCATCTGCCCCGATGCCTGGATTCTGCAGGCCGGCAACCCCGTCTTTGAGGGCACCACGCTGATGACCCGCGAGACTGGGATTCAGGCCTGCGGCCTTTGCCACGGCCACTATGGCTACCGTACCGTCGCCCGCGTCATCGGCCTGGACCCGGAGAAGGTGACCTTCCAGGCTCCCGGCCTGAACCATAACATCTGGATGACCCACTTTTACCACGAAGGCCAGGATGCCTATCCCCTGCTGGATGACTGGATCGCCAACAAGGCCGAGGAGTACTGGGCGGAGGCGGACAAGAAGGGCGTGGATATCCCCGCGCAGATGTCGCGCGCCGCGATCCACCAGTACAAGATGTTTGGCCTGATGCCCATCGGCGATACGCCGCGCGGCGGCGGCTGGTGGTATCACACGGACATGGACACGCGGCG
>JAAYEA010000138.1 GCA_012689325.1 Chloroflexota bacterium | reverse complement strand
GTCGCCGTGCGCGACAGGATGGAAAACTGCCGGACCTCGCTGGGCGCGCTCAAGTCCCGCTGATGCTGGCCCTGCATCACGCCCTGCACCACCACCACCTGCCAGCCATACGTCCCGGACGCAAGGCCCGCGCCGATCTCCATCTGGGGCTCTTTGGTCCAGGCCAGGCTGCGCGGCGATTCGTCGCCGCGCCATACCCACACCGAATACCACTCGTCCACCTGCAAAGCGCCGGGCCAGCTCCATTGCAGCAGCACCACCGCGCCTTGGGCGCCATTGGCGGGGCTGAGCAGCACCGGGGCCGGATAATAACGCGGCCGGCTTTCCGGCACGGCAGTGTGGGTGGGGACGGCCGCCTGCACGGGCGTGGGGGAGCGGTACTGCTGCTCCGCCGGCTGGGTGGCCGGCAGCGGCGTCGGGACCGCCGACCGATCCCGTAGCGCGGCCACCAGGAACAGCACCGCCGCCATCAGGAGCGCCGCGCCCACCAGCGCCGCCATGGGCGGCAGGGCCAGCGCATGCTGGGAGCTTGTCGCGGCCGCCGCGGCCTGCTCGGCCAGGGGCGCGGTCGCGCCCGCAGACAAATCCTCGGGCTGAAGGCGCCGCGTGGACGCAGTGGTCTCGAAGCGAAAGAGGCTGGCGCCGAGGGCCAACTCGTCGCCAGGCTGGAGGGCGTGCGGGGCGCTGAGGCGCTGCCCATTCACCCACGTCCCGCTGGCGCTGCCCAGGTCCACCAGGTGATGCCGTTGGCCGTCCCAGCGCACCACGGCATGTTGCGCGGCGAGCGCCTCGTCCGGCCAGGTGATATGGTTCATGGGGTCGGCGCCGAGGGCGGTGGCCACGGGAGGCAAGGGAAAGACCTGGCCAGCCAGCGGCCCCTTCAGGGCAACGAAATAGTTCCCCACGGCTTGACCTCCCGAATGCGGCGCCCCGTCCCCGCCGACGCGCCGCGGGGCGAGGCTCCCCGACACGGGAAGCCTCGCCCCGATTGGTTAAGCAAAGGGCGCTAGATGCTTGTCAAAGTGCGCCTCGATCACATCATAGTGCGCTTCTTCGTTGGCATCCAGCACGGCCAGCAAGCGGTCGCGGAAGCGAAAGCCGCCGGAGGCGGTCCGCGCCAAGAGCACCGAGCCAAAGGTCACGTGCAAGAGCTGCCGCCCGTCGAACAGGTCCAACACGCCAGCCAGGGCCCCGTTGGCCAGGCTATCCGGCCTGGGCACCTTGGTCAGATCCGCGGAGACGTGATAAGACGCCTTGTCCTCTTCATACCGCTCGAAGGCAAAGCCCAGAATCTCGCGAAACAGCGCCGGGTCCAGGCCAGCGATGGCGCGCAGCGCTTCCAGATAGCTGGTCCCGGCGGTCTTGAGGTGCACCAGGTCGCCGGTGTATTTGACCACCAGCGGATAGATGCTGAACTTGTCCGAGCCCGAGTGCAGGCTCAGCTTGTAGGGGCCGCAATAGCGGGCGATGGCGGCGTGCCAGCGGATCGACTCTTCGAAGGCGGCCAAGTCACCGATATAGTCCACGCCCTTTTCGAAGCGGCCGATGTAGCGCGGCGCCAGGCTGGACCAGCGCAGGCCGAGCCGCTTGAGCTCGCTGGCCACAAAGAAATGCTCGTGGGGCGCGGTGGGCGTCTCAGTCTCATCCACCGAGATCTCGAGCTCGGAAGGGGCCGTGCCCATGGCCTCCGCCACGTGGCGGCCCATGCGCACCGTATGGGCGATGGCTCGGCCATACTTGGCCGCCGCGCGCCAGAGCTGCTCCTCGTTCATGGTGATCCGAAGGCCATCTCCCAGGACGAAATCGTGGCCTACGTAGCGCTGGAGCGTCTCCTCGGGCGTGGTCTCCAGCACCGACCACGGCAACACGTTATACTTGACCTTGAGCGTGGGCACGTCGTCCGTGTGGGCGGCGTTGTCCACGTGCGCGCCAGGGTCGATGGTATACAGGGTGAACCCGGCCGCCGCGCAGATATCGATGTCCTCGAAGGTCTTGAGGTGATCGGCGTCGGAGCCAAAGCCCTCGCGCCAGCCCTCCTGGAACACGGCCCAAGAGGCATCGTCCATCACGATCTCGGGGGTGCGCCCGGAGCGGGTCATCTCGCGGATGGATTGCTGGGCAAAGAAGGGGACCAGGCCGGTGCCGCGCACCGAGCGGATGTGCCCGGGCGTCGCCAGCCCCAGCCGGTCGCCGCAGCCCGCGGAGGTCTTGAGCCCCACCACGATCGGCGCCGTGAAGGGGAGGAGGCTCCGCAACGCCACGGCGTTCTCGTGGGTCAGCGCGCAGGCCTTGAGCTGAACCCGGACGCTGCCCAACGCGACCTGGCGCACCTGTCCTGCCAGCGCATCGGCCACGCCGCTGGCCGCCTGATACAGGCAGCCCATCACGCGCACGCCGCTTTCCCGCCCCATAAAGACGACGGCCTTGCTGAGCGCCGTCACCGAGCGAGGATAGACGGTCCACCCGGTGGCCTGGCCGATCTCGGCGGCCCAGCCGGGCAAGGCGAACTCGTCGGCCTTGCCGTTGCCGCTGCGGAAATACTCTTGAATGGTCATCATGGCTTTATCCCACCGCTTCCTTCACCCAAGCGTGCTTGGGGTCGTCGCTCCAGGAGCCATAGACATCGCTGGGAGCGTAAAGGACCCACAGGTAACCGACCTGGTAGCCCGGCGCGCAGGCCACGGGGTGATAGCCGTGGTCCAGCGCCATGGTATCGCCGTCGCGGACGATGTAGGCGTCATCCCGGCCCCCCGGCTTGCCCGGGTTGTCGTACAGCACCTGGATGGCAAAGCCCTGCTTCGGCTGCAGCTTGTAGTAATAGACCTCTTCCTGGGGAACCTCGCCGCCGCCGGACTCGTCGTGCTTGTGGGGCGGATAGCTGGACCAGGCGCCCTGCTGGCCGATGGTCTCGCCGACCATGAGCCGCATCGTCTTGCCCGTCTCCACCGTGCCCAAGTGCACCTGGCGCTGGTAATTGCCCTTGCCGGTCAGCCGGGTGATGTTGTCATCAGGCCCGATGACCACCGGCTTGCCCCCGCTGGGCGAGGGGCCCAACGAGACGCCGATATCCAGCGCGTCGCTCAGCGCCTTGACCGTGTACTTGGTCTGAGGCGGCAGGCAGACGAGGGTGGGCCGGCCGTCGAAAATGCTTTTGCGCCCGCCGATCTTCTTGTACTCGAGCGTCTTTCCCTCGAACACCACCGTGACGTCGGCGCTGCCCTCAAAGAGGTCCAGCACCACCTCGTTGCCGCCCGTTTCGCCGGTGTATGGCGCGCTGGATTTGCGCAGTTGGAGCGTGGCGAACGAGATATACTGCAAGGGGCTGTTCTCTGGCCCCACGATGGGGGTGTATCCTTCCTTGAAACCCTGCGATTTGAACGAGATAGGCATTTCTTCCTCCCTATTTGATGATCATGCCTGCGTAGCATCCCTGGCCAGGCTTTACGGTTTTGCCAAAAGCCTCTAGCTGTGCTACAATGAGCGCCATCCCATGGGCCTCTAGCTCAGCGGCAGAGCGGCCGGCTCATAACCGGTTGGTCCTTGGTTCGAACCCGAGGAGGCCCACTCATATCCCAGCAGCCCAGCGCGCAGCGGGCTGTTTTTCGTTTCCCCTACTTGACCAGCGCCGTGACCAGGTACTCGAAGGTCGGCGCGGGCATCCCCGCCGCGATCAGCGCCTGGAGCTTGGCCGGGTCGAGCTTGGCCACCAGCGCATCGATGGCATCCACGATCTTGATGGCCGAGGCGAAGGTATCGGCCGGGCTGCCATCCTTGGTGACGATATCGTAAGCGAACCACCCCTGCCAGTTCAGCTTGTTCAGATAATAGAAGGTCTCGACGAAATCCCAAAAGTGCACCGCCGCGGGAAGCATGTCCCAATCCCAATCGCCGGGGTTGTCGTTGAGATGCACGTAAAAGAGGCGATTGGCCTGGGCCAGCAGGGAAAGCGACTCGGCCGGCGCCTCGGCAGCGGCAAAGGCGTGACCCAGGTCCATGGTCACGCCCACGTTGTCCAGCCCCACCTGGTGGCACATGTGCAGCGCGCGCCCCACATCGGGCAGGATGGTGCGCGTGCGCGGCTCGGCGCTCTTGTACTCCATGCTCACGCGCACGTCGGAGCGATGCTTGGCCCCCGCGCGCACCCCCTCCACCAGCCACTGCCAGCGCTCCGCGTAGTCGATCTGGAAGGCATAGTCGTGGCCGTCGATCAACGGGCAGCAGGTCACCAGATGGGCGCCCATCTCGGCGGCGATGTCCATGGCGGTGTGCATGTCCGCCACGGCGTCGGCCCTGATCTTGGCGTCCGCCGCGGTGAGCGAGCCGCGCCGCCATTTAGGGTCTTGCTTGAGGTTGAGGTTTACCGCCGAGACGCCCAACCCGGACTCGCGCACCCAGCGAATGGTCTGGGCCACCTGATCAAAGTCCACGGGGTAGACCACCTCCAGCCCGTCCAGGCCGGGGATGCGCTGCGCCATGGCGAGGCGCTCCTGAAAGCTGCGCGAGGGCTGGTATTCGGTAAAGCGGTCGACTTGCTTGCCCAAGAAACCTGTGATCACCGAATGGTTGATTTGCATCGCCCTCACCTCCTTGTTCGCGCGCCGATCGCCGGCCGAGCCCATTCTGTGCACGCTTGGGGGTACTCTAACACACTTGGGCCAGCCTGTCAATCGCCAGTGGCCGCGCGGGCGCCCAGGATATCCGGGAATACCTGGCAATCGTGGCCGGTAAAGGCCCGGCAGGCCGCGACGGGGGTGCGAACCGGCGGCGCGCCCCACGCCGCCAGCATGCGGTACAGGTGACACAGCGGAAAGCCCATCACGCTGGCATAGCACCCCTCCACACGTTCCACGGGGTGAAAGTCGCGATTCTGAATGCCATAGGCGCCGGCCTTGTCCAGCGGATCGCCGCTGGCGATATAAGCGGCCAGCTCGCGCTCGCCATAGGCGCGCATCCAGACGGTCGTCTCGGCCAGGTCGGCCAGGCAGCGGCCACTGGCGCCATCCCACAAGACGATGCCGCTATACACCACGTGCGGCGCCCCCCGCAGCCGCCGCAACATGGCCTCCGCCTCCTGGGCGTGGGCGGGCTTGCCCAGCGGCTGTCCCTCAAAGACGACCACCGTATCCGAGGCGACGACCCAGCCGCCCGGCCGGCGCTGCGCGACGGCTTGCGCCTTGGCCAGGCTCAGCCGCGCCACCATCTCGGACGGGCGCTCGCCAGGCCACGGGCGCTCGTCCACGTCGGCCACCAGGACGTGGAACGGCCGGTCGAGCAGGGCCAACAGCTCGCGGCGCCGCGGCGAGGCCGAGGCCAACACCATGGGGATAGGCATACACGCTTCCTTTGCTTGAATATCGGCCCGCTATGTTAGCATGACCGCCCCAATTTGTCAATGCGCGCTCTTGCGCGCGGCCCGGAATCAGCTACAATGGCTTGACCGATGGAGGGGAGCGGAGCAATGGTCATTGGAGTCTGCACCGTCGAGCTGGAGCTGCCGACCTCCTTCTCGCTGAAGGACAAGCGGCGCATCATCCAATCGCTCATGCGCCGGATTCGCAACGACTTCAACGTCGCGGTCGGCGAGGTGGATCAGCAGGACCGCTGGCAGGTCGCCGTGCTGGCCTTTGCCTGCGTCTCCATGGACGCCGCCTATGCCCACGGCTTGCTCACCAAAGTAACGCAGCGCATCGAGGAACTGCGCCTCGATGCGAACCTGGTGGATTTCGAGATCCAGATGCTCTAGCGATTACGCGAGGGAAGATACCTTGACCACCTACCACCTACGCCGCAAGGAAATGGCTATTGACGATCCGCAGCAGATGGCCGAGATCATCCGGGGCCAGCAATACATGGCCCTGGCGCTCTGCAAGGATAACGAGCCATACCTTGTCACCATGAACTATGGCTTCGACGAGGAGCGCCGCTGCTTCTACTTTCACTGCGCCCAGCGCGGCAAGAAAATGGATTACCTCGCCGCCAACCCCGTGGTCTGGGGGCAGATCACCGAGGATCGCGGGTTGGTGGCAGGGCAATGCGACTATGCCTATCGCACCGTGCAGTTCCGAGGCCGCGTCGAGTTCCTGGAGG
>JAAYEA010000137.1 GCA_012689325.1 Chloroflexota bacterium | reverse complement strand
GAGGTCCGCATGCCCCACGGCGCGGTCCTGGCGCTGCTCATCATCCTGGCTCTCCTGGTGCTGGTGGCCCTCATCGTGCTAGCAACGATTGCCCAGGGCGCGCTGATCGACGGCGCGCGCCAGGCTCGCGAAAAGGACGAGGTCAAAGGCAGCGAAGCCTGGCGCTGGGGGACGGTGCGCTTCTGGCCCTTGTTGGGCATAGGCGCGCTCATGTTCGTGGTGGTCCTGATCCTGATCATCCCCCTGATCGCCATGGTGCTCTTGGCCGTGCTGCCGGTGAGCCGCGGCGTGGGCGCCGGCGAGGGCGGGGTCTTTGCGGCCATCTGCGGTACGGCCCTCTGCTGCGTGCCGCTGGTCCCCCTCAGCATCGCCATCAGCCTGATCGCCACGTATGCCAGCCGCGCCTGCGTGCTGGACGGGCTCGGCGTCTTGGCGTCCATCGCCAAAGGCTGGCAGGTACTGAAGGAAAAGCTGGGTCCCACGCTGCTGATCGGGGTGCTCCTCTTTGCCATCCAGATGGTCATCGGCGGGTTCATTGGCAGCGGGCTGGCCGCGGTGATCATGCCCGCCGGGTTCATCGAGGCGACCAGGAGCTCGCGGGCTGCCCTGATCCCCCTGTGCTGCTTGGGGCTCTTGGGCGGGTTGCTCGCGCTGGCCATCAACATGGTGCTCCAGACCTTCACCTCCACCACCTGGACCCTGGCGTACTTGGGATGGAACGAGGAGAAGGCGGCCCTGGCCGAGCCCATCGAGCCGGTGGAGCCCGTCGCGACGGCGGAGATACCGTCCACCGCCGAGCAGCCGTAAACAGAACCTCCAAAGGTCTTGGCGCATGGGATGCCCCAAGACCTTTGGAGCCTTGGCCTTACTTGCTCGCGTACGTGCCCAGGATCTCGCCGAAATAGATGCGGTGAAAGTCGCCCTGGGGATAGCTTCCCGAGACGATCTCGGGCGCCAGGTGGGGCGGGATCACATCGTTGTGGTGGACCACCTTGCACTCGTACACCAGCGGGCAGGCGTCGATGGTCACGCCGCGGACCTTTTGCGCCGGCGAGGTGGCCATCCCCAGCGCGGCGAACTTGTCCACATCGCGCCCGCTCTTGGTGCCGCAAAAACTGGTCCAGGCGCGCAGCTCGGGCGTGGGCACATTCACGGTGAACGCGCCTGTCTCCTCCATGAACCCATAGGTGTGCCGTGAAGGCCGCACCATCACCACAAAGATCGGCCTGCCCCAGATGATGCCCACCGTGCCCCAGCCGATGGTCATCACGTTCGAAGCGCCGCTGGGTTTCGTGGCCGCCAGCAAGATGCCCCCCGACCGCAACATGCTCAGCGTCCGCTCTAGTTCGTAGGTGTAAGCTACCTCTTGGCGTTCCATGCTCCCTCACTTTCGTTTTCGGGCTCGCGGCAGGGCCTCAGTATAGCAGGCGATGGCCCGCTCGGCAAGTGCGCGCCGCCGCCCCGATTTGACAAACCCCTCCTCACGCCGCATAATGAGCGCGTGTCACGACAGAAGCAGACCAAGGGAGGGTGAATATTATGTCTATGCAACAGGATTTCGCCAACGACTATGGGCGCAACGTGGCCTCGCTCAAGGCGCTGGTCAAGGGGCTCTCGCACAACGAGACGATCGTGCAGCCGCCTTTCAACGCGAACTGCATGAACTGGGTGTTGGGGCACATTGTCGGCAGCCGCGATGGGGTGCTGGCGCTCTTGGGGGAAAAGCCGCTGATGAGCTCCGAACACGCCAAGCGCTATGGCTACGGGTCCGCCCCCGTCTGCGAGGACGGGCCGGACCTGCTCCAGCTCGACGCGGCGATGGCGCTGTTGGAGCGCTCGCAGGAGCGGCTGGCCGCGGCGCTGCAGCGCGCCACCCAGGCCGACCTGGACAAGACGACCAAGAGTTTTCTCGGCGACACCACGGTGGGCAACATGGTCCTGGTCATGTTCGGGCATGAGTGCTTCCACGTCGGCCAGGTCGAGATGCTCCGCGAGCTGGCGCTGAAAAAGTAGGCGTCCCTGTCGCAACACGAGCTGGCGCGCCCCATGCGATGCGCATGGGGCGCGCTCTTGTGCGCCGCCTATGGTGCGCGCATTTGCCACGCCGTTTGGTTTCGTATATAATCTTCGCCATTCGTCCGAGACTGAATGAAGAAGGAGTTGCTGTGGGCAAGATGAGCTGGTCTGGTCGCATCATGAGCGTGGTCGCGTTCGTAGCGCTGCTCCTGACGGCAGGGCGAGGCGCGGCGATAGCGCAGGGCAACCTGCTGCAAAATGGCGGGTTCGAGCCGCCGTGGGCGGCCATCCCCGGCAAGGAGAACTGCCTGGTGGCGGCGCCCTGGACCGCCTGGTGGATCCAAGGCTCCGAGTGGGAGACCAGCCAGGGCTATCGGTTCGCCCCCGAGTTCAAGCTCGCCAACCGGGGCGATTACCCGGGCAACCGCGTGCGCTCCGGCGACCTGTCCCAGCAGTGGTTCCACAGCTTTGGCAACTTTGAGGCCGGCGTCTGGCAGCAGGTGGGAGGCATCCCCGTAGGCGCCAAGCTGCGCTTCGAGCTCTGGGGCATGTCCTGGTCCTGCGACAACGAGTCCAAGGGCAACTGCGGCGGCGCCACCTCCGGCGACCCCTCGCCCATGCGTTTTCGCATCGGCATCCACCCCACCGGCGGCGTGGACCCCCACGATCCGGCCATCGTCTGGTCGGCGGAGCAAAACGCCTACGACGTCTGGACCCCCTTCGCCGTGGAGGCCGTGGCCAAGTCCGGCACGGTGTCGGTGATCGTCTATTCCTATCCCGAGTACCGCAGCCAGGACAACAACATCTATTTGGACGACGCCAGCCTGGTGATCGTGGCGCCGCCGCCAACCAACACGCCGCGCCCGACCAATACGCCCGCGCCGACGAACACCCCCGCGCCGACCGACACGCCTGCGCCGACCGACACACCGACGGTGGTCCCCACGGATACGCCGACGAACACCCCCGTCGCCACCAGTACGCCGTTGCCAACAAACACGCCGACGAACACCAACACCCCCATCCCGACGGACACGCCGACCTCGACCTATACGCCGACCGTCACCCACACGCCCACCTCCACCAACACGCCTATCCCGACCTGGACGCCGCTGCCCACGCGCACGCCGACGCCGGAGCCGATGGCGGCGGTGAAGCAGGCGCTGGCTGCCGGCGGAGTGGGACTGTGGGTCGCTCTGGGGGCAGTACTAGTCGCCGCGTTTGCGCTGGGCCAGGCGGTGCGCCTGCGGCGGAAGGGCTAAAGTGAAGCGCAGGCCGGCCCGCCGGACCACCGCGAGGTCCGGGGCGACGCTCTGGGCCGTGGCCGCCATCACCTTGGCAGCGCTGGCGGCCCGCCTCTATACGCTGGACGTGCCGGTGCTGCGTTGGGATGAGGGCTGGAGCCTGGCACATGCCAGCCTGCCCTGGAACGAGCTGTGGCAGGTGGCCACGGAGGAGTGGCATCCGCCGCTCTACGTGGCCCTGCTCAAGCTCTGGCTGGTCACCGGCAAGACGGTTTTCGGCATCCGCTACCTCTCGGCCCTCTTGGGCGCGCTGGCCGTCCCGCTGAGCTATGCGGTCGGGCGGGCCTGGTCTGGCCGCAGAAGGGCCGGAGCGCTGGCGGCAGGGTTGGCCGCCTTTTGGCCGCTCCTGGTCTATTACGGCCAGGTGACGCGCATGTACGCCTTGGCCGTGCTCCCCGTGTTGCTGGCCGCCTGGTTCGCCCTGCGACTGCGCCGCCAGCCCCGCGCCCTCTGGGGCCTGCTCCTCAGCTCGCTGGTCGCCCTCTACACCTTTTACTACTCCCTGTGGGCCCTCTTGGGCATCTGGCTCTATGCCGCGCTCGTGATCGGCCCGCGGCGGTGGCCGCGGCTGCTCGCGGCGGGGCTGGCGCTGGGGGCAGGCTTTGCTCCGTGGCTCTGGGCGGCGCGCGGGAGCCTGGCCTACCGCTTCGCTAACAGTGGCGAGCTCGGCTGGGAGATGGTCCGCGGCGCGCTGGACTACGTTCGGCCGACGCTGGTGGGGCTCGCCTTCGCCTATGGGCGGGAGCGGTTGGTGGCGGGGGCGCTGGGGGGTGTCTTGTTAGCCGGCCTCGTCCTGCGGCCGCCGCGCCGGGGCGAATGGGCCAAGCTGGCCTTGCCGCTGGCCGTGGTCGGAATCAGCGTGGCGGGGATCGCCCTGGGGGCGCAGTCGTCGCGTTGGTTCGCCGCGCGGCACATCGTCCCCGCCAGCGCCTTCCTCTGCCTGCTGCTGGGCTGGGCGCTGGACCGGGCCACCCGGCGCTGGCCGGCCCGGCTGGTCGTCTTTCTGGCGGCGCTGGCCTTCGCCTATTGGCCCATTAGCGCCGACATGGTGTACCAAAAGATGCTGGAGGTGGTGGACCCCTTCGATCCCGCCGCCGAGCATCGCTACCTGAGCGGGCGCGCCGCGCCGGGCGACCTGGTCTACTTTAACATGCTCGCCAAGGCGGGGTGGTACGAGAACCTGCGCGGCCCCGGCGACCCGGCCTGGTCCTATGCCATGCGCTGGGACCCCATCATCGAGCCGATGGAGCAGATCGCCGCGCGGATCGCGGCCAGCGCCGCGCACCACAACCGGCTTTGGTTCGTCCTCTATCACGGCACGCTGGGGTCCAACGCCGACCTGAAGGACTGGCTGGACGCTCACCTCTACCCGGCCTGGGGCGAATGGCAGGGGGAGAACCTCTACCTGGCCTATGGCGCGCCCGCCGCGGCGGGCTGGGCCGCCCGCGAGGGGGAGGCTTGCTTCAGCAACGGCCTCTGCCTGGCGGCGGCGGCATGGACCGTCCAGGCGCAAGGCGACCTCTGCGCGGCGTCGCTGACCTGGGCGACCCAATCGCGGCTACAGCGCGACTACAAGGTGACGGTGCAAGCGCTGGACGAGGCGGGTCGGCTGGTGGCGCAGCACGACGACCTCCCCGGCGGGCCGACCAGCCGCTGGGAGCCCGGCCAGAAGGTGGCCGACCGGCACGCCCTTTTCCTCCCCGCCGACTCCCCCGCGCGGCTCCGGCTGGTGGTCGGAATGTACGATCCGGACACTGGCGAGCGGCTGCGAACCCCCGACGGCGCGGACGCGCTGGAGCTGGGTGTGTGCGCGTCGCCTTAGGCGGCGCGCGGCAGTTGCGTTCCTGCCAAGATCGTGATATCCTGTGAAGAGACCGAGTGCGTTGCGGAAAGGAGAGCTCTATGGTTCTCTATCCGGTCTTGCCTCTCGCGCGTCGGCTATCCAGGTGGTTGCTCCTCATCTGCGCCCTGCTGTTGGCGCTTTCCCCCTCCCCGGCCCAAGCCGCCGGAAGCTATCCCTACTATGGCATCGGGAACCCCAGCCTCATCGAAGTCTATGTGTCGCCGACCGGGAACGACGGCGCCAGCGGGTCCAGCCGCTCCGCCCCGCTGCGCACCATCGGCGCCGCCTGGGAGCGCATCCCGACCGGGCCGCTCACCGGCTCGGGCTACCGCATCAACCTGCTGCCCGGCGTCTATCCCTGCGAAGGCGACTGCCTCAACTATTTCGCCGACCGGGCCGGGACCTGGAACTGCCCCATCATCCTGCGCGCCGCCGATGGTCCCGGCACGGTCACGCTGCTGGGCGGCCTCAACCTCAACAACGTCAGCTACCTCTACCTGATGGACCTCAAGCTCTGGGCAGGCCAGGAAGCGGGCGCGGCCTTTGGCAACAATGTGTTGCATATCGAAGGGGGCGACCACATCTTGCTCCGGCGGCTGACCCTGCGGGGGCCGCTGAGCTGCCTCGATGATAGCTGCAACGACATGCAGGAGGTGCTCAAGGTCAACCAGTCGCGCCACGTGTACGTGGAGCAGAGCGACCTGGCCGGCACCTACCAGAGCGTCCTCGATTTCTTTTCCGTCCAGCATGGGCATCTCCTGGACAACCAGATCCACCATGGTGGGGGGCGCTGCGCCTACCTCAAGGGCGGCTCGGCCTATTTCCTGGTGGCGGGAAATGAGCTCGATCACTGCGGCGAAGCGGGCTTCCAGGCCGGAGAGGGCTCGAACCTGGCTTTCATGCGCCCGCCATGGCTGCACTATGAGGCCTATGACATCAAGGTGGTCAACAACGTCGTTCACGATATCTATGGCGCGGGGCTGAGCGTTTCCGGGGGCTATAACATCCTGATGGCCTACAACACCCTCTATCGCGTCGGGCTGGACGACCCCGGCGGGCGCAACTGGTCGCTGGCGCAATGCGTGCACGGCTGGCGCGGCTGCGTGCCTGCCGACGAGTACGGCGGCGACGACGGCACCCGGGCTCGCTGCGCCTCGCTGCTGAACCAGGGAGGGTGGGGAACCTCCGCCCTGGGCGATGACAACGGGGGCGACTGGATCCCCAATCGCAACATCTATATCTATAACAATGTCTTTTTCAACCCGGCGGGAACCGGGACGCATTATGTCCAGTTCGTCGTCAACGGCTCCATCACCCCGCCCGCGCAGGCGCGCAACCTGCCCAGCCCCAGCCGCACCGATGATAACCTGGTGATCCGGGGGAATGTGATCTGGAACCGGACGCTGGAAGGCAGCGAATTGGTGGGCGACAACAACGGTTCGGGCAACATCGGCTGCCTCGCCAGCAACCCCGCCTGCAATCCGACGCAGTTGCGCGCGCAGAACCGGATCAATACCCTCCAGCCGCAGTTGCGCGACCCCGCGCACGGCGATTTCCGGCCGACGGCGGGCGGCAATCTGTTCGCCGTTGCCGCCGTCTCGATTCCCGCTTTCACCTGGAGCGATGCCCCCACGCCGCCGCCGGTTCCCGCGGGCGCGCTGGGCAACGCCGTGCTGCGCGATCGCGACGGCGCGCCGCGGAGCGCTGGCGGGCCTCCGGGAGCCTACGGCGGGGCCGCGGTGCGGATTTCCAGCTTGCCGCTGGTCCTGAAGAACCGGGCGAGATAGCCTGCCTCGCGAGAGCGCCGCGCATCCTCCCTGTGGGCGAGCAAGAAACCGCCGAGGTCTCGGGAGGCCTCGGCGGTTCTTGGTATTGGACGATCTCGGCGGCTACTTGGCGCGGGCGGCGCTCACGACCTCGCGCACGGCGTCGATGACCAGTTGCGGCTCGTCGAACTGGATAAAGTGGCCGCTCTTGTTGGCCAGCACCTGCTTGGCCTGCGGCATCAGCTTGAGCCAATCGGCGTGCAACTCAAGCCAGACCGTGCGCCCGAGCTTTTCCACCTTGGGAGCTGTCTCTGGGATGGGACCATTCTGCACCAGCGAAACGACCGGCACGTTCGTCGGGAAGCCGACGTTGCGCATCATCGCCTCGTTCTGGCCCCAGACCCCGAACTCGAGCTGGATGCCCTTGGGCGTGGTGGCGATGAAGGCGGCGGTCTCGGCGTCACTCTGCGCCACCTCCTCAGGCGTTAGCAGGGCATTGACCCTGGCGTTCATCTCTTCGTGGCTGCCATCCACAAAGACCAGTCCAGCAACCTCGTCCGGCCAGAGGGCAGCGAACAGGCGGATGGTCATGCCGCCCATGGAGTGGCCGACCAGGACATAGGGCGGGGCGATCTTGGCCTTGACCAGCATGGCGTGCAGCTCCTCGGCGACCTGGCCCACGTTACGCGGCTCGGGGCCGGGGTCGGAGAGGCCCAGATAGGCACGGTCGTACATCACGGTGCGCCCCATCTTGATGATCTCGGGAGAGACGGCGGCCCAGGTCTCGTAGGGCTGGCCCAGCCCTGCCTCCAGCACGATGGTGGGGCCGCCCTGGCCAGCGATCACAGCGTGCAGCTTGCGCCCGCCGATGTCCACCCAGTGTCCCTGGCGCAGGGTGTAGCCGACCTCCATCCCCTCGATATAGTTATAAACCTGCACCACATAGCGCCCGGCCTGATTCGAGCTAAAGGCTGCCGCGCGCTCGCCAGCGTTCTCGGTGGGCTGACCGACCGCCACCAGCGCGCCTGAGGGGCTATAGATGTTCATGCCCACCGCGTCCCCGATGGAGGGATCCGCCGGCCAGTAGGTCAGCTTGACCGTGGTGTCAAAGCCATCCCCCGTATAGTCCACCGCGTGCAAGCTGATCCCGCCGCCGGCGTTGCCCACCAGCGCCCCCGAGACCGTCCCCGGGAAGGGAGCGGGGCCGCTCGTCTCGACCGCAGCGGCAGGGGCAGCCGGGGCGACGGCAGGCACCGCCGGGGCGGCAGAAGCGGCCGGAGCCGCCGCGATCCCCCTGGCGGTCAGACCGTAGGAGACGTTGACGGTCTCGTTATAGTTGTACACCTGCACCGTGAGCGCACCCGGGTCGGCGGCGGCATAGCTGAACTCGAGCTGGGGCAGCCCATCGGCATTGGGCTCGCCTTTGCCCTGGAAGCCATCCGTGCCATAGACGCTAAAGCCGAACGCCGTGGCGACGAGGGCATCGCCGGGCCTGAACCAGAGTTCGACCTCTAACTTGGCGTCGCCTCCCGGATAGGCGATGTCATAGAGGGCAAACGCCCCGCCCGGATCGCCCTGCAAGGTGCCGCGCACCTCCCTCTCGTTGGCAAGCTGGACCGATTGTGCGCCCGCAGCCGCGCCGGTCAGGCTGCCGGCCAGCAAGGCCAGGATCGCCAACACCAGAAAGCTCTTCCGAACCAGTGCCCCGTACATGGTAACCTCCTGAGCGCCTTCATGGCGCCGCTAGCCCCCATAGACCAGGGGGCAGTTCCTCAGGGCCCCCGCGGATAGGCCGCACCACTGCACCGTCCCCCCCACCGATCCGAGCGAGGCGCCCTGCCCCTAGTGTCCATTCTATGCAGCGAGCGTAGCAGAATCGCAAGGAAAACGTAAACTGGAGGCCAGTTTCGGCCCAGAGCGGACTGGCCGGGTCGATTGGTGCGCGGTTCAGCGAGGGCACGTAGCGCGATAAGGCGTCTCATCGCCCACGTAGCGCGCCCACTCCTCCACGGTCAGCTCGCGCGTCGCGCGGGCGCAAGCCGGCGCCACTATAGCGACCCCGCGCACAGAGAACGCACCATGTGCGCAGTGGGCGAAAATGCGGTATAATAGGGCTGAGCACATCTCCCATCACACCCCTTCGCGAGGCGACGAACTGGCGGTTCCCACGACGCGGGCCAGGCCCGGAGGAGGAGACCGATGGCGCGGCTGCGGTTGGCCCTGTTGGGGCCATTCCAGGCTTTTCTGGACGAGGCCCTCGTGACGGACCTCGCCTCGGACAAGGTGCGGGCGCTCCTGGCCTATCTGGCCGTGGAATCCGACCGCGCCCATTCCCGCGACGCGCTGGCGGCGCTGCTGTGGCCGGATGCTCCCGACGCCGCGGCGCGGGCCAACCTCCGCAATTCCCTCTCTAACCTCCGCGCGGCCATCGCGGACCAAGCCGCCGAGCCCCCCTTCCTGCTGATCGATCGTGATTCGCTCCAGTTCAACCGCGCCAGCGACCACGAGCTGGACGTAGCGTCGTTCTGGCGCGCCTCCGAGGGAGTCTCTCTGCCCGAGTTGGAGGAAGCGCTGGCGCTGTACCGGGGCGACCTGCTGGAGGGGCTGGGGGTGCGGGATAGCCCGGCCTTTGAGGATTGGCTGATCTTGGCGCGCGAGCGGCTGCGCGAACGGCTGCTGCGGGCGCTGGGGCGAGCGGCGGCGCTGCACGAGCAGGCCGGCGACCTGGAGCTGGCCACGGAGCGGGCGCGGCGCTGGGCTGAGCTGGCCCCGTTGGACGAGGAGGCGCAGCGCGCGCTGATGCGGCTGCTGGCGCGGAACGGGCAGCGAGCGGCGGCGCTGGCGCAATACGAGGCCTGCCGCCAGGCGCTGCGGGACGAGTTGGGCGTGGAGCCGGAGGAGGCCACCGCGGCGCTGGCAGAGCGGATTCGCCGCGGCGAGCTGCTCGCGCCGCGACGCCCGCAGAACCTGCCGATCTCGCTCTTTCCCTTCGTGGGACGCGCGGACGAGCTGGCCCGACTGGCGGCCTGCCTGCGCGATCCTGGCTGCCGGCTGCTCACGGTGGTGGGGCCGGGCGGCGTGGGCAAGACGCGGCTGGCCGCCGAGGCAGCCCAGGCCCTGAGCGACGCCTTCGAGGAAGGGGTCTGTTTCGCCCCGCTGGCATCGGTGGCCGCGGCGGAGGGGCTGGCCCCCGCCATCGGGCAGGCGCTGGGGCTGGCCTTCTACCCCGGCGCCGGGGTGCCGCCCAAGGAGCAATTGTTGGGTTACCTGCGCGAAAGGCAGCTGCTGCTGGTGCTGGATAGTTGCGAGCACCTGCCGGAGAGCGCGGCGCTGGCCGCCGAGATTCTCGCGGCGGCGCCGGGAGTCAAGGTGCTGGCAACCTCGCGGGCGCGGCTTAATGTGGCCGGGGAGCAACTCCTCCCACTGGCGGGGCTGCCGTGCGAGCCTGTCGCCTCGACGGAATGCCCGGCGGGCGAGCTGTTTCAGGCCGCGGCGCAACGGGCGAGGCCCGGGTATGCGGTGAGCGCGGCGGACGCCCCGGCGGTGGCAGCGATCTGCCAGCGGGTGGAGGGGCTGCCGCTGGCGATCCTGCTGGCGGCGTCGTGGATGCCGGTGCTGGAGCCGGGCGAGATCGCCGCGCAACTGGAGCCGGACTCGGGGCGGGGCATCGACTTTCTCGCCGCCGATTGGCAGGGGGTGCCCGAGCGCGAGCGCAGCATGCGCGCGACGCTGGACGGCTCGTGGGAGCTGCTCTCGGAGCGGGAGCGAGGCATCCTCGCCGGGCTGGCCGTCTTTCGCGGCGGGTTCACGGCGGCGGCGGCGGAGGCGGTGACCGGCGCGACACTACGAGACCTGGCGCGGCTGGTGGACCACTCGCTGGTGCTGCGGCGGGCCTCGGGGCGCTACGACCTCCACGACCTGCTGCGCGAATACGCCGCGGTCAAGCTGGCGGCGGCGCCCGATGGCGGGGCGGGGGCGCGAGAGCGACATGCCGACCACTACCGGCGGGCGACGGCCGGCTGGGAGACCGAGATCACCCGCCTTGGGCGCGAGAAGCAGGCGCTGGCCGAGATGGAGGCCGAGTGGGCGAACGTCTGTCAGGCCTGGGGCTGGGCGGTCGAGGGCGCGCGCTGGAGGTGGCTGAACGCATTCGACAGGGCAGTCTCCGGCTATGCCTGGTACGGATCGCAGTACCAGGCCGTGCAGCCGCTCTTTGCCGCCGCGGAGGCGCGGCTGCGCGAGGCGCTGCGCGACCCAGCCACCGAGCGGGTGGCGGCCCTGCTGGCGCTGGGCAGGATCCGGTCAGGGCAGGGCTTTCTGGGCCTGGTCCCGGGCCACCAAGCCCAGGTGGAGGCGCTGCGCGAGAGCCTGGCGCTGCTGGAGCAGGCGGAGCGGGCTGGGGAGCCCGTGTCCCTCTGGGAGCGGAGCAACACCCTGCGACGGCTGGGCGCCAGGTTGTTCAACGATGAGGAGGCCGAGGAGAGCGCCCGCTGCTGCGCCCAGGCCGCCGAGTTGGCCCGGGCCACCGGGGATGGCTACCTCCTGGGGGGCGCGCTCCACGTGGGCGGCCGCGCGCTCATCACCCTGGGCCGCTTCGAGGAGGCGGAGCGCTGGCTGCGCGAGACGCTGGCGCTGCGGCTCCCGCTAGGCAGCGTCACCGCGCTCCTGGAGAACTATCAGAGCCTGGTCTGGGTGGCCGCCCAACAGGGGCGCTTCGGGGAGGCGGATCGCTGGATCGAGGAGGCGATCGCGCTGGCGCAACGCGACTCGCTGGAAACCCTCTCGCCGATGGCCCGGCGGGACCTGGCGGGCGCGGCCTATCTCCAGGGACGCTTCGAGCTCGCGGAGCGGCTCTGGGGAGACCAGGCCGCCTTCTTTCGCGAGCGAGGGCTTCGAGGGGTGCTGGCCGGGGTTCTGCTCTCGCTGGGGCTGGCCGGACTGATGACAGGGCGCTACGCGGACGCGAGAACCCGCTTCGAGGAGGCGCTGCGGCTCGTCCAGGAGAGCGGCAATGGCGACCTGCTTCCCTCTTGCTGGTGCAACTTGGGCCTGCTGGCCCTGGGGGAGGGCGACGGGGCCCAAGCCGGGCGCTGGCTGGAGCGGTTGCGCGGAGAGCCCGATCCGCAGCATCTGGCCTGCTTCCTCCGCGCGCCGGTGGCCATCGCGGCGGGGCAGTGGGAGGAGGCGCGGCGCGCCGTCAGCGAGGCCCTGGCCCATCGCTCGCCCATGGAGGCGCTGCCGCTGGCGGCGCTGTATCTGGCGGCGCAGGGACAGGCGGAGCGCGCGGTCGAGCTATATGCCCTGGCGCGCACGAGCCCCTGCGTCGCCCGGTCGCGCTGGCACGAGGAGGTCTTCGGCCAGCGGATCGCCCAGGCCGCGGCGAACCTGCCGCCGGAGGCCATCCGCGCCGCGCAGGAGCGGGGTCGGGCCCGCGATTGGCTGGTGACGGTCGAGGAGTTGCGCGCCGAGCGGGCGGAAG
>JAAYEA010000136.1 GCA_012689325.1 Chloroflexota bacterium | reverse complement strand
GCCATCAGCTATGGCTTCCCCACCATCGCCGACACCGTGATCCCGCAGATCCTGCCCACCGGCGTGACCCGCTACGAGCACGTGATCTCGATGCCCTTCAACGAGATCCCCGGCCAGGACGACCTGGAACGCGCCGAGCAGTTGGTGCAGAAATGCATCGAGGTGCGCGGGGTCAAGCTCAAGATCACCGAGGTGCCCGTGCCTGTGCCCTACGGCTCGGCCTTTGAGGGCGAGGTGGTGCGCCGCGCCGACATGTATATCGAACACGGCGGCAAGAACAGCCGCGCGTTCGAGTACCTGCGCATGGCGCCGATGGAGGAGGTCAAGGACGGCGACATCCAGGTGATCGGCCCGCCGCTGGAAGAGATGCGCGAGGGCTCCAGCGTGGACCTGGGCATCCTGGTGGAGGTGGCCGGGCGCAAGATGCAGCTCGACTTTGAGCCGGTGCTGGAGCGCCAGTTGCACTATTTCATCAACGGCGCCTCGGGCATCCAGCATATCGGGCAGCGTGACATCGTCTGGATGCGCATCTCCAAGAACGCCTACGCCAAGGGCTTTCGCCTGCGCCACATCGGCGATATCCTGCACGCCCGCTTCCACGCCGATTTCGGCGCCATCGTGGACAAGGTGCAGATCAAGATCATCACCGATCCCAAGGCCCATGCGGAGTGGCTGCACAAGGCGCGCGAAGCTTACGACTATCGCAACCGCCGCCTGGCGGATATGACCGACGAGTCGGTGGACACCTTTTACTCCTGCATCCTCTGCCAGTCCTTCGCGCCGAACCACGTCTGCGTCGTCTCGCCGCAGCGGTTGGGCCTGTGCGGCGCCTATAACTGGCTGGACTGCAAGGCCAGCTACGAGATCAACCCCACCGGCCCCAACCAGCCGATCATCAAGGGAACCTGCACCAACCCCGTCGTGGGCTATTGGGAAGGGACGAATGAGTATGCCAAGCACGCCTCGCACGGCTCGGTGCCGGAGGTCTCGCTCTACTCGATCATGAACAACCCGATGACGGCCTGCGGCTGCTTCGAGTGCATCGTCATGTTCGTGCCCGAAGCCAACGGCGTGATGGTCGTCAGCCGTGAGGACGCGGGCATGACCCCGGCGGGCATGGCTTTCTCCACGCTGGCGGGCATCGCTGGCGGCGGCATCCAGAGCCCTGGCATGATGGGCGTGGGCAAGTATTACCTGCTCAGCCCCAAGTTCATCTCGGCCGATGGCGGGTTCAAGCGCGTCGTCTGGATGTCGGCCAACCTGAAGGATAGCATGGCCGAGGAGCTCAAGACGGTGGCCGAACGCGAGGGCGACCCCGATCTGGTCAGCCGGATCGCCGATGGCCGCGCCGTGACCACGGTGGAAGAGTTGGTCAGTTGGCTGAAGGAACACGAGCACCCGGCCCTGGCCATGCCTTCCATGGCGGCCCAGGCGGAAGCTGCCGCCGAAGCCGAGGCCGTGGCTGTGGCCGAGGCCAAGCCTGCGGCCTCGGCGGCGGCTGCCCCGGCCGCGCCCGTGGCCCATGCGGCCCCCGCGCCGGCAGCGCCAGCTCCAGAGCCCGTCAAGGCGGCGGCTTCTCCGGCCCCGGCGCCCAAGACTGAGGTCAAGCCTGAGCCGGCCGCTCCCGCGGCGCCCGTGGAGCCGGCCAAGCCGGCCGTCGCCCCGGCGCCAGCGGCCCCGGTTGCCGCTAACGTGGACCTGCGCGCCGTCGCCGAGATGAGCGCCGAGATCATCGTGGACAAGCTGCGCGGCGCGCTGATGGCGGCGCTGCGCGAGCT
>JAAYEA010000016.1 GCA_012689325.1 Chloroflexota bacterium | reverse complement strand
GCCCGCTCAACTATGGTTTCTATCGCTACCAGCGTATATAAGGCCACAATCCCATCAGGAGGCACCCATGCGCATCAAGCAATCGGCCTGCTATCCCATCTTCAAGCCGTCCGGCATGACCCACGACGAGCTATTCGGCCTCTGCCGCGAGATCGGCTTCGCCGCCGTCGAGATGTGGGCGCGCGGCCCCGACTTTGAGGAGGTGGTCGCCGCCGCCAAGAAACACAAGCTGGTGGTCGCCAGCATGATTGGCCACAACTCGCTCCCCGACGGGCTGAACAAGCGCTCCAACCACGACCGCATCGAGGCCGAGCTGCGCGAGTCCATCGACCTCGCCGCCAAGCACGGCGTCCCCGGCGTCATCTGCTTTTCCGGCAACCGCCAGCCCTTCCAGAGCGACCTGGAGGCCATCGAGGCTTGCGCCGATGGGCTCAAGCGCGTCGCCCCCTATGCGGAAAAGAAGGGCGTCAATATGAACATGGAGCTGCTCAACTCCAAGGTCGATCACCCCGGCTACCAGTGCGACCACACTGCCTGGGGCGTGGCCGTCTGCGAAAAGGTGAACAGCCCGCGCGTCAAGCTGCTCTTTGACATCTATCACATGCAGATCATGGAAGGCGACCTGATCCGCACCATCCGCGACAACCTGAAGTGGATCGGCCACTTTCACACCGCCGGCAACCCTGGGCGCAACGACATGGATGACACCCAGGAGCTCAACTATGCCGGCATCTGCCGAGCCATCGCGGCCACGGGCTATGACCTCTATGTCGGCCACGAGTTCAAGCCCAAGGGCGACCTGATCGAGGCGCTGCGCGCCGTCTTTGCCCTCTGCAACCAGGGGTAGCGCCCCAGACGATAAAGGCGCGGGCCCGCCTTCTCCCCGTTGGGAGGAGCGGCCCGCGCCTCTGGGCTTCCGTCGGGATCGCGCAGCGCCTACTTGTGCTGCTCCAGCAGCCACTCGTAGAGCGCCGGGTCGTTGTAGGCCGCGGTCCACGAGTCGTGCCCGGCCTCCGGATACACGGTGAAACGGACGTTCCCGCCGCATTCAGTCAGCTTGTCCACCAGCACCTGCGACTCGCGCAGCGGCACAGTTGGATCCTTGGCCCCATGAAAGACCCACACCGGCGTCCCCTTGAGCGCTTGCACCTTGGCCGGGAACCCGGCGTGCCAGGATCCCCCGCCGCAGATGGGCGCCACCGCCGCGAACCGCTCCGGGTGTTTGGCCCCCAAATGCCAGGACCCGTAGCCGCCCATGCTCAGCCCCGTGAGGTACACGCGCCGCTCGTCCACGGCGTATCGCGCCGCCACGTCATCCAGCAGCGCCAACAGCGCCGGGATATGGTCCGACCACCAGGTCTCGCAGGGGCATTGGGGCGAGACGGCGATGAACGGCAGATCGCCCCCCTCGGCCAGCTTGGGGATGCCGTGCTTCTTGACCAGCTCCAGGTCCTCCCCCCGTTCCCCCGCGCCGTGCAGGAAAAGGATCAGCGGCCACTTTCGGGCCGGGTCATCGCCGTACCCCTTGGGCAGGGCGAGCAGATAGTTCAGCGCGTCCGCCACCTCCACCTCAACCCAGTGCGCTTCCTGTGCCATGATCATGCCCCTTTCACCTTGGATGTCCCACCACGCTCATATAGATCACGCTCTCCTCGATGCCATCCAGCCCCACGACCTGGTTGCAGGCGTCGTCAAAGAGCGCGCCGATCTGGCACGTGCCCAGCCCCAGCGCCGTGGCCGCCAGCGCCAGGTTCTCCGCCACATGCCCGGCGTCGAGATAGATGTAGCGATAGCTGCGCTGCTTGTACTTCCAGCGCGACCGCTCGAACACCGCGCTCCAGATAAAGACCGCCTGCGCCTGAGCGCACATCCGCTGCCCCAGCGCCGCCAGCGCCACCGCCTGCCCCAACTCGCCCAGCCGCAGCTCCTCCAGCACATGGTCGCGCACGGCGTAGTGATACAGCCCGGCGGGCAGCCCCTCCACCCGATTCGCCGCCACATAGGTCTCGATGGGATATAGGCCCCCCGCCGAGGGCGCGGTGCGAAAGGCGAACCCACCCTGCTCTCGCTGGATGCCCCCGCTGGCCCACAGCAAGTAGGCCAGTTGCGCCAGCGTCAGCGGCTGCTCGGAAAAGCGGCGCACGCTCTTGCGCAGGCGCAGCGCCTGGTCCAGCGGCAGCGTCGCCTGAGTGTCGCCCGCGGCCAGCGGGATCCGCTTGCTCTCCGGGTAGAGCTTGTAGAGCGGCGGCTGCTTGGACCAATCCAGCGGCTCGCCGCCCATGGTCTGCATGGAATACTTGGTCTCTTGCTGAAAGCGATCGCCGATCTTGTCCATGGCCCCTCCCAG
>JAAYEA010000135.1 GCA_012689325.1 Chloroflexota bacterium | reverse complement strand
GCGGTCGCGGCGGTGAAGGTTTCGGCTTGGGCGCCCCCTATCCCGGCGTCACCTTGGAGGAATCCGCGGCGCTGGGCGCGGCCCGCCGGTGCGCGGCGACGACCGCGGGGTTCAGCCGGTGGCCCAGCCCCGGCCCCTCGGGCAGCAGCAGATAGCCGCCCTCGATCCGCTCCCGCGGCTCCAGCAGGTCGGCGCGCCAGTTCACCTCGCCCCAGGCGTATTCCAGGATATAAAAGTTGCTGAGCGTGCTGGCCACCTGCGCTGTCGCCGCCGTGGAGACCGGCCCGGCGGGGTTGTGCGGGGCCACCAGCGCCCCGCTCAGCCGCGCCGCCCCGGCGATCCGCGCCGTTTCCAGCAGGCCGCCGTCGTGCTTGACGTCGGGCATGACCACATCCACCACGCGCTCGGCCAGGAAGGGGCGAAACCCCTCCACGCCGAAAACGCTCTCCGCCGAGGCGGTGGGCATCCCGCACCGCGCCGTGAGCGCCGCCAGCTCTGGGATGCTCGTGTGCGGCACCGGCTCCTCGTACCAAAAGAGGCGGCACTCCGCCAGCGCCTCCGCCACCATCAGCGCCTCGGGCAGGTCCATCCGCCCGTGGCAATCCACCGCCAGCTCCACCTCGTCGCCGATGGCCGCGCGCACCGCCCGCACCCGCTCCACCCCCGGCCGCCAGGCCGCCCGCGGCCCCGTGCGAACGTGGTCGGGCCCGCGCAGCTCGTCAAAGGGCGCCAGCTTGATGGCGGTGAACCCCTCCGCCGCCGCCTGCCGCGCCGCCTGCGCGAACCCCTCCGGGCTGCGCTCGGCGACGTGCCGGTTGATGTTGGCGTAGAGCCGCACCCGGTCGCGCAGCGCCCCGCCGAACAGGGCCCGGATCGGGACGCCCAGGCGTTGCCCCAGGATGTCCCAGAGCGCCTGCTCCAGCGCGCTCAGCGCCGTGGCGTGGACCCGGCCGGGCTCCGGCTTGTTCAGCCCCTGCCAGATGGCGCCGATCTCTGTGGGGTCGCGCCCGACCAGTTGGGCGGCGAATTGCCCCAGCGTCGCCACGGCCAGCGCGTCGTTGCCGCTGTGGCTCGCCTCGCCCAGCCCGGTGATCCCTGCGTCGGTATGCACCAGGACAAAGAGCCAATCGCCCCGCCGGTTCACCTGCACGATGACCGGCTCGATCCCCGTGATTTTCATCGCTCGAACTCGATCCTTCGCACGCACATGGCGTCATAGATGACGTTGTCGTGGGTCCGCCCGGAAAAAACCAGGTAGCCGCCGCCCCCGTCGGGGTCCAGCCACTTGCTGGGCAGCCGGTAATAGTGGGTGCAGCCCAGCCCCCAGTAGGTGGTGTGATAGACGGTGGTCCAGGGCCCCCACGGCTCCGGCGCGTCATAGATGCCCCAGCCGCCGCGGTGGTTCTGCCCCACCACCAGCAGGTAGCGCCGCAGCCCCGGGCAATAGACCGCGTCCAGTCGCTGGCAGCGCCCCAGGTCGCGGTAGACCGGCCCGCGCTGATAGACGTCCGCCGTCCAGACCGGCTGGCCGTCCGCGCCGACCCGCGCCAGAAACTCGTAGGCGGCGCGCTCGCGGAGCCGCTCCTGGGGCGCCCGCGCCAGCACGATCTGGTCGTAGCTCTCGTAGGCGCTGGGGCCGTCCTGCGAGTAGAGGTACACGTACCCATCCCGCGCCCCGGCATAGTTGCGCCCATAGTTGAGCCAGGTCGGGCAGCCGAAACTGGTGGTCATCTTCCAATCGGCCCATTCCCAGGTGAGGCCGCGGTCGGCGGACCAGGCCAGTTGCGCGTTGCCGGCGTTGCGCGCCCACATATAGAGCACGCCCTCCACCATGACGAGCCCGCTGGCCTTGAGCCCGCGCTCCCCATCGCCGACCCGCTCGCCGGTGGCCGAGCGCACGTTCTCGGCCAGGAAATCCGGCGGGTCGCCCACGACGCGCCCCAGGCCGAGGCTCAGCTTGAGCTCGGTGCGCGGCTCGAAGCCCCAGCCGTCGCCATAGGCGGTGAACTGGCTGTCGTCGTCCATCCAGGTGATGGGAAAGTTGTCGCTGTCGATGGCATGGCGGGTGATCGTCGAGACCGGCGCAAAGG
>JAAYEA010000134.1 GCA_012689325.1 Chloroflexota bacterium | reverse complement strand
CAGGCGGCCCAGGGCTATCGCATGTTGCACCAGTTGCCCGCGTTCGTGGTCAGCGGGAAGCCCTGAGCTCCCAGCCGAGGACGAAAAGGGGCGCTGCCGCGATGGCAGCGCCCCTTTTGGTTGTGCCGTTAAGCGACCAGGCTGGGCACAGGGATGGTCGCGACGTCGCCGTATTCCTGGGGCAGATACAAATGCCCATAGGAAGGCTGAACCCGCTCGACCAGCTCGGCTTCCGAATCGGGCAGCGCCGCCACGGCCTGGGTCAGGCGGTCCAGCCAGCGCTGTTCCGGCGCGGAGAGCTCGAGCAGCTTGTCGTGTCGCGCGCTCGATAGGACCTCCACGGCCAGCTCGGCCATGCTCTTGGTCCGCGCGTAATGGTCCGGCCCGGCCTCGACGATCCGCCTGGCCGCCTCGTGGACCACCTCCAGGCTCAACACCAGCGCCTGGGGATCGAGATAACGATCCGAATCCACCAGCAGGTCGCGGAACAGCGGCCCGCGCCCCTGCTTCTGGGCGGTGTTCATCAGCCGCGCATCATAGATCAGCATCTCGGTAAAGACCTCGGGCGCAAAGCCGCTCAACAAGCGGACGTTCTGCACCGATTCGTTGCTCCACAGGTCGGCCACCGCTGCCGCGATGTTGCCCAAAGGAGACGAATGGGCGCAGGCGCTGGTCTTGCCCTCCATGCTGATGGGCACGCCGGTGACGGCTTTGATGATCGGGTTCTCGTAGCCGCAGTCCTTCAGCGGGCCGCGGGCGCCCATCTCAACGGCCACCAGCGACCGCGGCGCGGTCATCAGCCGCACCACGGCGGCGACCACCTTGGGCACCATGTTCTGGTGCGCCAGTTGCATCGCCGTGTTGCCAAAAGCGCAGGCGGTATCCCCACCAGCCACGATCCGGTGGGATTCGGCCACATCCACGATATGGCCCCACAGGAACTCCATGTCGCGCGGGGCCAAGGCGCCCAGGGCCAGCGCGATGCCGTCGATATCGGCCGCCAGGATGGCGTGGTCAAAGACCTCTTTGCCGCCGGTGCTCTCGATGGAGAGGATATCCGCTCCCGCCTCCGCGTTCAGACGGAAGGACTCGAGCATCGTCTGCCAGGGCTCGCCGCTGCGCAGCGCGGGCGGGCGGTCCAGGTCGCGGATGTCCGTCACGGTGACGCGGAGAGCTGTGCGCAGCCCGTGGTCGCGGTGAAAAGCGTCCAGCAGGGCGCGAAGGTCGGAGGTGACCAGCGCGCCCCACTCGGGATGCATGGTCAGGTCCGGCAGCAGCTCCAGCTCGACGACCAGCGACTCTTGGTGCAGGTCCACGCTCTTTTTCAGGATGCGCGTGACCATATCCTGGAACTCGGCGCGCACCTGCGGCATGGTCTCCGAGTTGATCAGCATAGCGGGCAGGGTGAACTTGACTTCCGGCAAGACCAGCCCGCCGCCAATGGCGACATGATGGCCGGCCACCACAGGGTACTTGGCCAGCCCATAGAGCATATCCTTTGGCGAGTCATAGGCGATCCGTGGGTGTATGGTTCGGTGGGCCATGGCTATCCTCCTTGCAAAGTGGGTTGGGTTGCTCGCCCAGCACTGAGGATAGCGTCAAATGGCCCCGACCCCTATGACGCGCGTCATGCCGCCCGCAGATGGCTCAGCCGATGCACCAGGTGGCGTCGTTCACCAGCTCGAGCTTGCCGTTGGCCGCCGAGCGGATGCCCGCGTCCAGGATCGCCATGGCCTCCAGGTTCTGCGCCAGCTCCAGGGTTGGGTGCGGCGGCTCGCCGGTCTCCAGATGGTGGATCATCTCTTCCGCTATGGTGGCCCGGCCCGCCGGCAACGCCTCGGCCTCCACGACCCGCTCGGGCGGCTCGCCGCCGCCATAGCTCCCCTTCTTGTAGACCTCGACCACCGGGACCGAGACGCCGTCTTGGCCCCGCCGCTGGCTAAGCACCAGGGTGCCCTTGCGGCCATAGACCACGGACCAGGAGGGCACGCCGGCGTTGGTGGTGGTCCAGGAACCTTCCAGGGTGGCCATCGCCTCGCGGAAACGGACGGTGATCACGGCATTGTCCTCGGCGTCGCCATAGCGCGAGTTGAGGTTGGCCTTCATGCCAAAGGCGGCCACCGCCGGCTCGCCGACATAGTAGCGCGCCAAACAAGCGCCGTAGCAGCAGTAATCCAGCAGCGCCCCGCCGCCCGCCGCGGCGCGGTGCCACCACTCGGCGCCGCGCTCGGCCTCGGGCAGGTGCGGCAGCGGCCCCAGCGAGTACCCGTTGCGGACCCGGACCTGGAGCACCTGGCCGATCTCGCCCTGGTCGACCAGCTCCTTGATCTTGCGGACGGCCGGCCACCACGTGATGGGCCAGTTGGTCAGCAGGCTCACCTTGTTATAGAGCGCGGCCCGGGCCATGCGCTGCGCCCCGGCCAGGGTGTTGGCCATGGGCTTTTCGGTGAGCAGGTGGATGCCCTTGGCGGCGACCGCCTCGGCCACCTCGGCGTGCTTGGCGTTCTCCGGGCAAAAGATCATGATGTCAAAGCGTTCCTTGTCCAGCATCTCCCGATAGTCGGCGTAAGCCTTGGGGATGCCGGTCTGTTCCCGCGCCCGCTTCAGGTTGGCGCCGCGCGTCGAGCGCTCCATGGACCGGGAAGGGACATCCGGCGTCGTGTCGGCGCAAGCCACCCACTGGACGTTGGGCAGGGCAGCAAACGCGTCCACCAGGGTATTGACGTGCATGTGCGCAAAGCCAATCACTCCCACACGATAGGTTCGAGCCATGGTCTTCTCCTTTAGGATCAAGATGCGAGCCAGCTTGGCTGAATGGCCTCTGGGCATCCCACCGCAAGGGCGGGCCTCATTCGTTCGGTGGATGCCCGCATTGTAGCGCAGCGGCGCAATCTGGCAAGCGGCCGCCAGTTGCCGGAGCGCGCCCATGTGTGCTAAGATGGCGCCACATCATCCACGGGAGGCAGCGTCATGTCAGAACCGATCGGAATCGCCATGGTGGGGTGCGGGGGCATCGCCAAGGCCCACCTGGAGGCCATTGCCAAGTTGCCCGAGGCCCAACTGGCCGCGGCGGTGGACGTGGTCAGGGAGCGGGCCGAGGCCGTGGCCACCCAATATGGCGTCCCCGCCTATGCCGATTATGAGCGCGCCCTGGCCGACCCGGACGTGGACGCCGTGTTGCTGGCCCTGCCCCATCACTTGCACCTGCCCTACACGGTGCAAGCGGCGCAAGCGGGCAAGCACGTGCTGGTGGAAAAGCCGATGGCGCTGAACCTGGCCGAGGCGCGCCAGATGGCCGACGCCGCCCAGGCGGCGGGCGTGCGCCTGATGGTGGGGCAATCCACCCGCTTTCAGCCGCAGGTCTGGGCGCTGAAGCAGGCCATCGCCGCGGGCCAGCTCGGCGAGGTGCGCCAGTGCATCTATCAGCGCGCCTTTTTCCTGGAGCGCCTCTCCACCCCATGGCGCCACTCCCGCGAGCAGTCCGGCGGCCTCTATCTGCCCCTCTTTGCCAGCCACGATGTGGACATGATCCGCTGGCTCATGGAGGCCCAGGGGCAGCCGCGGCGGGTGCACTGCACGCTGCGCTACTACACCCAGGTGGTGGACTCCGAGAGCGACGGCATGCTCGGCATCGAGTTCGAGGGCGGCGGGATCGCCAGCGTGGCCTTTACCATGAACTCGCACATCTCACGGTGGAGCTCGCTTTACATGGGCACGGAGGCCACGGCGCTCAT
>JAAYEA010000133.1 GCA_012689325.1 Chloroflexota bacterium | reverse complement strand
ACTTGCTGGAGCCGAACCATGGGTCGCGCTTCTGGGAGCTGGTGAACCGCTTCCCGCGCGCCGAGCGGGCGCGCGGCTACCTCATGGCCATCGGCTCGGAGCCGCTGGAAGAGTAGCTTCGCTCACGCCTTGAGCAGGTATACCCCCGTCTGGACGGTGTTGGCGTTGTTTCCCCCGATCCCCCCGGCATTGAGGCCGTCGGTATACATCAGCCACGGCCCGTCCGCGCAGCAGACATTGCGGCGGTTCCAGTCCCACGCTTCCAGCGCCGGCAGCCAGCGCGCGCTGGCCGGGTTGGTGTCCGTGACCTGCGCGTGAGAGACCAGCTCGCCTTTGGCGTTCAGCACCACGCGATGTATCTCGTGACTGGGATCGAACCAGCGCGTTTCGCGCCGGTTCGGGTCGGCGGCCAGGGCGAGGTGAAGGTGGCCGGCCGCATCGCAAGAGAGGCTGGAGGAGCGCCCTCCCACGGCATTGAGCCCGCCAAGCGGCTCGGCCAGGTCGAGCGCATCCCAGCCCCCTTCCTCGCGGCGCCAAAGCGCGCCGCTGGGGTGGCCGGGGACGCTGGCAAAGAGCCAGGGGCGATCCTGCGCATCCACCACCAGGTTGCCGAGGCGCACGCCTCCGGCGGCGTGGTGGCAGATCGGCCGCATGGTCTCGATGGTGATGGGCAGCGCATCGCAGCGCATCCCTTCGTTCCACCAGGTATCCCCGCCATCAGGCGAGCAAAGGTGAACGATGGCGCGGCCCTCGCAGTCGATGGCGCGGCCTGACTCGGCATAGTGGAACTGGAAGACCAGGTGCAGCGTGCCCGTGGGACCGAGCGCCAGCGCTTGCATGTAGTGGTTGTAGCCGGGCGTCGGGCTGATGGCCAGCGAGACGGGCGGCTCCCAGGGCCGTCCCAGTCGCTTGCGCCGGTACCAGAGCTGCCAGCGCTCGGCCTGCTCGCGGTGGGCCAGGTGCAGCGTCCCCGAGGCGTCGATCACGAGGCTGGGGTAGGTGTCCTTGGGGCCCAACGGCTCGGGCGCGCTCCAACTGGCCGGATCGCCGGGGCGGTCGGAATAGCGGTAGAGGAAGGGGCCATGGTGCGCCCCGACCAACGCGTGCAGCCGTCCGCCGCCATCCATGGCCAAGGCTGGGCCGCAGTGGTTGTCGCTGCCCTCGCCCAGGACCATGGTGTGGGCGAGCTTGGCCGCAGCCAGATTCCACACGCCCAGCATGGCGCGCGTCGGCTCCCCGGGCTGGCGCGCCGCCTCCAGCCAGCCAAGGTACAACCGGCCATCGGCGCGGACGATCTTGTTGCTCATCTCGTAGGCGGTGGCGCGGTCGGAGCCTGCGCTGCTGATCAGGTGATGCGGCATGGCAACCTCCTGTCCTGGCTCACTGGGGGACCGGCACAAAGTCGCGCAGGCCGGTGGGGTAAGCGACAATCATCTCGGCATCGACCTCGCCAACATTCACGGCCTGGTGGGGGAGATGGGCGGGGACCACCAGCGTGTCGCCCGCCTCCAGGATGACTTGGTCGGAGCCCATGGTATGCTCGAGGCGGCCGCGGAGCAGATAGAGGACTTCCTCGCTGGCGTGGTGCAGGTGGCGCGGGTTGGCGCAGCCGGGGTGGACGATCACATGGCCGAGGGTAACCCCCTCGGCATTGCCGATGGGCTTGCTAGCGAGCCAGTTGAGGCTGCCCCACTCCTCGACGATGGTGGCCTGGGCGGCTTGCTCCGCGGTGCGCAACGTGTAGCTCATGTTGTTCCCTCCCCAGCAGATGGTTGCCTCGGATTATAGCGGACATCGGCGGGGCGCCAAGTCCCCGCCCGGTTTGACAGGTCTGGCGCATTGGCTATGCTATAGCCGCTAACCAAACCTTGAAAGGGGAACAGGATCATGGACATGTCTCGCGTGTCGGTCTGCAGCATCGCGCTGCGGCATCTGGAAGCGGAGGCCGCCTTTCGCGTGATCGCGGAGGCCGGGTTCAAGAAGGTGGACCTTTTGCAGCGGCCGCCGCACTTTTCGCTGGACCCCGCCGAGTGCGACCCCGAGAAGGTAGCCAAGGCCGCCAGGACGTACGGCTTACAGATCGCCAACCTAGGCACCTACACCGGCGCTGGCTTTGAGAGCGAGAACCCCGCCGAGCAAGAGGCCGCGCTCAAGCTCATGTACCGGGCGATCGATCTGGCTGTCTTTTTCGGGGCGCGCTCCATCCGCGTGCGGGCCGGCAACGACGATCCGGCGTGCATCGAGCGCATCGTCCCCTGGTTCAAGCAGAGCGCCGACTATGCCGCTGCCCATCGGGTCTATATGGGCATCGAGAACCATGGCGGCGCCATCTCGGGCAACCCGGAGGTCCTGACCTCGCTCTTTGGCAAGGTCGGATCGCCCTATTTCGGCGATCTCTACGAGCCCTACAACCTGATGAGCGCCGGGACCGAGTACCACTATGCCCTGGGCGTGATGCGCAAGCATATCGTCCATGCCCATTTCAAGCTGGGCAAGGGCAAGCCAGGCGCCATGCAGTTGACCATGCCCGAGGAGAACGAGATCGATTACCCCTGGGTGTTGAGCACGCTGGACAAGCTTGGCTACACCGGCGATTTCGCGCTCGAGTACGAGTACAAGGGCGAGCCCGCCGAGACGGCGCTGCCCAAGTGGTACGAGGCTTTCAAGGCTCTCTAGCAGCCTGGGGCGTCCAGACGAGAGGGAGGATGCTGATGCGCTGGAAGGACCTGGTGGTGGCGCAGATCGCGCACCGGGAGACCCAGCCTGTGCCCTATTGCCTGGGCATGGAAAAGGACGTGGCCGCGCGGCTGGATGAGCACTATGGCAGCGACCGCTGGCGCAGCCTGCTGCAAAACGCCATCGTGAGTTGGGGCATCCCCAATACGATTGTGGGCAGCGGGGATAGCTCTGGGCATTTCACCGACCTGTTCGGCAGCGTCTGGCAGGTGGACCGACGGCCCTTCCATCTGGTGGAGCCGGTGCTCAGGGAGCCGAGCCTGACGGGCTATCGCTTTCCCGACCTGGAGGCGTTCTTTGTGCCCGGCTGGAAGGAGGAGGCGCTGGCCTTCATCCGGGAGAACGAGGGGCGCTTTGTGACGGCGAGCTTTGGCTTTGGCCTCTTTGAGCGCACCTGGACGCTGCGCGGCTTTACCGAGATGATGATGGATGCGGCCGGCGATCCCGCCTTTTACGACGATTTGGTCGAGGCGGTGGCGGAGCACCAACTGGCCGTGATCGACCGCCTGCTGGAACTGCCCGTGGACGGGATCATGTTCAGCGACGACTGGGGGTACCAGCGGGGCGTCCTGTTGGGGGCGGCGCGGTGGCGGCGTTTCATCAAGCCGCGGCTGGCGCGCATGTACGAGCGGGTGCACGCGGCGGGCAAGGTCACGCTAAGCCACTGCTGCGGCAGCGTGGCCGAGATCATGCCGGACATCATCGAGATCGGACTGGACGTGCTGGAAAGCGTGCAGCCGGAGGCCGACCAGATGAACCCGTACGCGCTCAAGGCCCAGTACGGCCGCGACATCGCCTTCTGGGGCGCGCTGGGGTCGCAGTCCACCATCCCCTTCGGCCAGCCGGCGGAGATCAGGGCGGAAGTGCGGCGCCTCTGCCGCGAGATGGGACGGGGCGGGGGCTATATCCTGGGCCCGGCCAAGTCGCTCCAGCCCGAGACGTCCACCGAGAACGCCGCGGCGGTCCTGGAGGCGTTTCTGGAGCAGGCGGGCGTCCGCTGGCCTGCATGATTCCGAGGGGCGGGGCGAGCGACCCGCCCCTTTTCGTTACGTTCCCGCGATGCGGAGCGTGTCACCGAGGTCCTGGAGCGGCAAGAGGTAGGCGCGCTCGTCTGGGTTGCGGTTCGGTTGGTGCAGTGTCAAAAGAAGAGCGCCGTCGAAAGAGCGCAGAATCATGCTGTGGCCCCCATCGGCGGCGAAGAGTGGCTTGGCCTGCTGCTTCCACGGCCCACGAACCTTGCCCGTTTCCGAGTAGGCGATCCCCGTGGTGTAGCCGCCCGCGCCAAAGCTCGACCAGATCATGAGCAGATCGCCCGTGCGGGTCCGATAGAGAAACGGCCCGTCGGTGACATAGGCGCCGTCGCGGTTCCGCAGGCCGGTCCCCCAGGGCGCCTCGCTGGCGCGGAAGAGGGTGACCGGTTCGCCCTCGATGTCTGAGAGGTCATCCTTCAGGCGGACCAACTCCATGGTGCCGTCCTTGACTTGGATCCACTCGTGGCAAAAGACCATGTAGGGCTGCCCATCCTCCACCCAGAGCGTCCCATCCAGCGCCATCCAGTCGGCGGGGGTATGGGCGCGGTT
>JAAYEA010000132.1 GCA_012689325.1 Chloroflexota bacterium | reverse complement strand
TCAACGGCATGAAGGGACGCACCAAGGACCTGACGGCGGTGGTCACCATGGCCGACGACGGCGGCAGCTCGGGCAAGCTTCGCCGCGAGCTGGGCATCCCCCCGCCGGGCGACCTGCGCCATTGCATTACCGCCCTGGCCGACGAGGGTTCGTTGCTCAAGCAGCTCTTCGAGTACCGGTTTGGCGGGAGCATGGGGCTGGGCGGGCACAATTTCGGCAACCTATTCATCGTGGCCATGTCCGAGATCACCGGCAACTTTGAGCGGGCGGTGGCCGAGTCCAGCAAGGTGCTGGCGGTGCAGGGCCGCATCCTGCCCTCGACGCTGGTGAACGTCACCTTGAGCGCCGAGCTGGCCGGGGCCGCCCAGGGCGCCGCGGTCGTCCGCGGCGAGTCGGCGATCACCGATGCCGGCGGGCCCATCGAGCGGGTGTACCTGCTCCCCGAATCGGCCACCGGCTATGGCGAGGCCATCCACGCCCTCCTGCAAGCAGAGATCATTGTCATCGGGCCGGGCAGCCTTTATACCAGCATCATGCCGAACCTGCTGGTGCGCGAAATCGGCGAGGCGATCCGCGCCTCCGCGGCGCTCAAGATCTATGTCTGCAACGTGGCCACCCAGCCCGGCGAGACCGATGACTATGACATCGGCAGCCACATTCAGGCGATCGAAAAACACGTCGGCGCCGGGTTGGTGGATTACGTGATCGGCAACAACAACCTGAGCCGCCCGCTTCCGGCCACCAGCAGCAGCCAACTGGTGCAGCCCACCTTTGCCGCGGAATACGCGGACCGGGTTATCTTGGCGGACGTGGTCAGCCAGGAAAACATCTGGCGCCACGACCCGGAAAAGCTGGCCCAGATCATCATGACCCTCTATGAAAAGCAGGCCAAACGCGCCTGAACGTCGCATCCGATCATACAGACAGGAAAGCCCACAATGCGTATTGCCATGTTGAGCGTCCATACCTGCCCCCTTGCCGCACTGGGCGGCAAGGAAACCGGCGGCATGAATGTTTATGTGCGCGAGTTGAGCCGCGAGCTGGGCCAGCGCGGCCTGCTCATCGATATCTATACGCGGCAACAGGATCCCGATCTCCCGCGCATCATGCAGGTGTGGCCGAATGTGCGCGTGATCCATCTGCCCGCCGGCCCGGTCGCGCCCTACCCCAAGGGGGAGGTTTATCAGCATCTCCCCGAGTTTGTGGCGGGGATCAAGGCGCTCGCAGAGCGAGAGGGCCTCACCTACGACCTCCTGCACAGTCATTACTGGCTATCCGCCTGGGTCGCGCGCGAGTTGCAGCGGGCCTGGGGCACGCCGATCTTGCACATGTTCCACACCTTGGGCAAGATGAAGGATGCGGTGGCGCGCACGCCGGAAGAGCGCGAGGTGGACATCCGCTCTGCGGCGGAGGGTGAGATCATGGCCTATGTGGATCACATCATCGCCGCCACACCACTGGATAAGGAGCAGATGGTCCAGCTTTACGGCGCCGACCCGGACAAGATCTGGGTCATCCCCTGCGGCGTGGACCCGGCCATGTTCCACCCCATCCCCCGGGCAGAAGCCAAGAGCCACTTGGGCGGCCCCTTGGTCGATTGCCGCATGGTTCTTTTCGTGGGCCGCTTGGACCCAGTGAAGGGATTGGATACGCTGCTGGAGGCGATGTGCAACCTCACCCGCCGCACCTGCCCCGAGCTGGCGCGCAGATATTGCCTGGTGATCGTGGGCGGGGATGCCGAGAGCGCCGCGGAGGCCATGCAGTCGGCCGATTGCCTGGAGGATATCAAGAAGGCCTACGACCTGCCCGACCTGGTCATGTTCCTGGGGGCACGCTCGCAAGAGATGCTGGCCTACTATTACTCGGCGGCGGAGGTCTGCGTCATCCCCTCGCGCTACGAGTCGTTTGGCATGGTCGCGCTGGAGGCCATGGCCTGCGGCACGCCGGTGATCGCCTCCCGGGTCGGGGGGCTGATGTACACCGTGCAGGATGGCGTCACGGGCTTTTTGGTGCCGGATCGCAATCCCGAGGCCCTGGCGGACAAGATCGACCTGATCCTATCCGACCCAGACCTGCGCAACCGCCTGGGGGCGCAGGCCCTGGAGGCCACGCACCGCTTCACCTGGGGCAATATTGCCGATCAGATCATCCAGCTTTATCGCCAGATGCTGCCCGATCAGGCCGCGGGGGCCTGAAAAAAGTCGCAGAGGATCGAGAGGGGGCACATCTCGCAGCGAGGGCGCTGGGCTTTGCAGAGCTCGCGGCCATGCTGGATCACCAGCACGTGGTAAGGGTAATAGAGCTCCGCGGGCAGCAGGGCCTCGAACCAGGCGCTGACCTGCTCGGGGCTGGCCTTGGCCGGCGCGATCCCCAGCCGCCGCGTCACCCGATGGACGTGGGTATCCACGGGAAAAGCGGGGATGCCGAGCCCAAAGAGCAACACGCAGGCGGCCGTCTTGGCCCCTACGCCGTCCAGCCCGGTGAGCCAGGCTTTGGCCTCCATCAGAGGCATCTGGCGCAGGAACCCGAGCTCAAAAGCACCGCGCTCCGCCAGGATGCGCTGCAAGGCCGCCTGAATCCGGGGCGCCTTGATCTGCGCCAGCCCCCCGGCGCGGATGGCCTCCGCCAGCCGGTCCGGCGGCGCGGCCAGGACGTCCTCCCAGGATGGGTAGACCTCGCGCAGGTTGGCAAAGGCGCGCCCCGAGTTGAGGTCGGAGGTGTTCTGCGAGAGGATGGTCAACACCAGCTCATCCACCGCCTCATGGTGCTGGCGATAGGGGCGCTCGCCATAGGTTCGGACCAGCACCCGATAGACCTCTAGCGCCTTTTGCAGCGTCTCCTCGTTTGCGCCCACCAGACCGCTTGTCATAGCCCATCCCTTCTGAGAAAAGCAAAGGCCCCGGTAGATCGCTCAACCGGGGCCTGCATGCCGAGGAAGGGATTTGAACCCTTATGAGTCTAATACCCACTACGCCCTGAACGTAGCGCGTCTGCCTGTTTCGCCACCTCGGCTTGCCTTTGGGGTGTCCCAAGGGTGCCTATACTTTAGCACTGTTTCTCGATCTTGTCAAACCCGCACCCGCGCTCGAAATGTGAGGAACCGGGCTTGTATGCTATAATGAGGCCACAACCTGCCCGCACGAAAGGCGGCCTTTGAGCGAGCGAGAGCGGCATGTCGATGCCGAAGAGCAGCCGGTGAACCGCATCATCCTGACCCATGAGCACACGGATTTCGATGGGCTGGCGTCGCTTCTGGCGGCGGCCAAGCTGCACCCTGGCGCGACACCGGTGCTGCCGCAGCAGCTCAACCGCAACCTCCGCGAGTTCCTGTCGGTCTATTGGGACGCCCTGCCCTTCGCCCGCCGGGAGGAGCTGCCTCGCCGCCGGATCGACGAAGTCATCCTGGTGGACACCCAGACAGCCTCGCCCATCAAGGGCATGACCGAGCGGGCCCGCCTGCACATCGTGGACCATCACCTGCTGGCGGTGGCGCTGCGCGAGGGCGACACCTACAGCGGCGAGGCGCTGGGCGCCACCACCACGTTGCTGCTGGAAGAGGTGCGACAGCGGGCCATCGCGCTCTCCCCCATCGAGGCGACGTTGCTGCTGCTCGGCATCTATGAGGACACCGGCTCGCTCACCTACACGACCACCACCGCGCGAGACGCCCATGCGGCGGCCTGGCTGCTGGATCGCGGCGCCAGCCTCGACGTCCTGAACCAGTACCTCCACCGGCCCCTGACCGAAGAGCAGATGGAGGTCTATAGCTGCCTGGTGGAGCAGGGCGAGATCCTGCGCATCCAGGGCTATGCCGTGCTGGTGGCGGCCATCACCCTGAACGAATATGTGGAAGAGCTCTCCACGCTGGCGCACAAGGTGAACGACCTGCTGGACCCGGACGCATCCTTCATGCTCTTCGCCCACGGCCCGGACGTGCAACTGATCGCCCGGAGCGCCACGGAGGCGATCGACGTGGGCGAGGTGGCCCGGCATTTCGGCGGGGGCGGGCACAGCAAGGCCGCTGCCGCGGTGCTGCAGGATGCGCCGCTGGAGGAGGCCAAGGCGCGGCTGCTGGATTGGCTGCAAAACGCCATCCGCCCGCCGGTCACGGTGCGGGACATCATGTCCTTTGGCGTGCACACGCTGCGCCCCGAGACCTCCATCCAGGAGGCGGAGCGGGAGGCGCAGAAATACGGGCATGAGGGCTTCCCCGTCCTGGATAATGGCCAGCTCGTCGGCGTGATCACCCGCCGCGAGATCGAGCGCGCGCTCTATCACAACCTGGCCAAGTCGCCAATCAGGCGCTACATGCGCAAGGGCGATATCCGCGTGGGGCCAGACGACCGGGTGGAGCGCGTCCCCGAGGTGATGACCCAATACGATGTGGGCCAGGTGCCCGTGGTGCAAGACGGCAAGGTGCTGGGGATCGTCACGCGCACCGACCTGGTCAAGCTGATGGCCCCCCTGCACCATTCCAGCCGCCAGGAGATCAGCAGCAGGCTGGAGCATGCCCTGCCCGCCCCCCGGCGCGAGCTGATCATCAAGGCGCGAGACGTGGCCAACGCGCTAGGCTACTCGCTCTATGTCGTCGGCGGGTTCGTCCGCGACCTGCTGCTGGGGATCCCCGACCTGGATCTGGACCTGGTGGTGGAAGGGGATGCCATCCAGGTGGCGCAAGAGCTGGCCCGCCAGGTGGGCGGGCGCGTGACCAGCCATCGCCGCTTTGGCACGGCCAAGCTGTTGCTGCGGGGTACCACGGGCACGAACCTGCCGGAATCGCTGGACCTGGCCACCTCGCGCATCGAGTTCTATGCCCCCGACCGGCCCACGCTGCCCTGGGTGGAGGGCAGCTCGATCAAAGAGGACCTGCGGCGGCGCGATTTCACCATCAACACCCTGGCGATCTGTCTGGACCAGGGGCGCTATGGCGAGCTGCTGGATCACTTTGGCGGCGTCCAGGACCTGGAAGCGGGCCTGATCCGCGTCTTGCACAACTTTAGCTTTATCGAGGACCCCACCCGCATCCTGCGGGCGGTTCGACTGGAGCAGCGCCTAGGCTTCCGGATCGAGCCGCAGACGGAGCAGCGCATCCGCGAGGACGTGGAGCGGCTGAGCCGCGTGACCGGCCAGCGCATCCGCAACGAGTTGGCGCTGACCTTCCAGGAGGAGGAGCCGGAGAAGAGCTGGCGCCGCTTGGCCGACCTGCGCGCGCTGCCGCAGATTCATCCGGCGCTCGTGGATGACGACTGGCTGCAGAGCAAGTTCGCCGAGCTGCGCCAGCAGTGGCGCGCCTGGCCAGCGCGGGCGGGGAATCGGGAGGGCGCCGCACCGCGCGGCGGCGAGCCGCCCCCAGAGCGGCCCGGGCCGATCCTCTATTGGGGGCTGATCACCTGCCGCATGGCGCCGGGCGAGCTGGCCAGCTTGCTGGGCCGCATCAAGATCGGCAGCCGCGAGGCCAAGTGCCTGGACGAGGTCGCCGAGTTGATGGGCGCGCTGCCCGCCTTGCGCGACCCCGAGCTGCCGCTGAGCCGCCTGTATAACCTGCTGCGTCCCCTCTCCGAGGAAGCGCTGCTGGTCGTCTATACGGCCTGGGATGACCCGCAAGCTCGCGCGCACCTCGAGCTCTACGCGCAGCGGCTGCGCTGGGTCCGGCCCCACGTCGACGGCAGCTACCTCAAGCAGTTGGGGCTCAAGCCCGGCCCCATCTATAAGCAGATCCTAACCGAGGTCCACGATGCGGTCCTGAACGGCCAGGTGCGCACCCGCGCGGAAGAAGAGGCGCTGGCGCAAGAGCTGGCTAAAAAAGCTTGGTGATCTCGTCCTGGTCAAAGCGGGGCAAGGGGCTCGCCTTTCCCCCGTCGCGCAGCCACAGCCCCTCCTCGCTGGGCACCAGCCGCCCGATGACGGCGGCGGGGATGCCCGCCTGGCGATAGGCCGCCAGCAGCCGCGTCGAATCCTCCGGCGCCACGGCCAGCAACAAGCCTCCCGAGGCGATCAGCCCCAAGGGGTCTAGCCCATAGGTGCGGCAGAGCTCCGCGCATTCGGGCAGCACGGGCACCCGCCTCCGGTCGACCCACGCGCCAGCGCCTGCCGCGTGCGCCATCTCGTGCACGCCCGTGGCCAGCCCGCCCTCGGTGGGATCGTGCATCGAATGCACCGGGACGGTCGCGATGGCCAGCCTCGCCTCGCGCCAGACGCTGATCCCCGGCTCGAAGAGAAAACGCTGGGCGCGGGCGATCCAGCTCGCCGCATAGCCCCGCCGGCCCAGGTCCGCGGCCATTTCTCGGGCGATGATGGCCGTGCCCTCGATGGCGATGCCCTTGGTCAAGATGAGATCGTCGCCCACCTTGGCCCCGCTGGTCTTGACCAGCTTGTCTTTGTCCACCTCGCCCAACAGGTGCCCCACCACGATGGGCCGGTCCAATCCGGAGGTGACCTCGGTGTGCCCGCCGACCAGGGCGATGCCCAGCTCCTCGCAGGCGTCATGGATCTGCGCGAGGATGCTCTCCACCAGGCGCTCGGTGGTCTTGCCCTCCGGCAGCAGAAGCGTGGCCAGCAGCCAGCGCGGCACGGCGCCAGAGGTGGCCAGGTCGTTGGCGTTCACCTGCACCGCGTACCAGCCGATTTGGTCGGTGGCAAAGGTGATGGGGTCCGTCTTGGCGACGAGGTAGCGGTCGCCGAAATCCACCACCGCCGTATCCTCGCCCACCTGCGGCCCCACCACCACCCGGGGATCGCGGTGGGCGTAGCGGCCCAGCAGGTCGGCCAGGAAGGCCATGTTCAGTTTGCCCAGAGGCAGCGTCTTTTCTTCCATGACTTTCACCTAGATCGAGATTGTGCAGAGGACGGGCGCTAACGCTTGCAGCAGAGACGAAAAAGGGTGATCTCCGGACGGCAGTTCAGACGAACCGCGGGGGTGATCGTTCCCAAACCTCGATTGACATAGGTCCGCACCGGACTATTCTGCGCCCAGCCGGCGGCGTACTTGGGCCCGAAGGCCGAGGGCACCACGGGCGGGCCCAGCAGCGGCAGCCGCACCTGCCCGCCATGGGTGTGCCCGGCCAACAACAGATCAACGTCCGCTCGTGCCAGCATTTCGGCCAGGTCCGGGTTGTGCGCCAGCACGATCCGCGGCTCGGCGGCGGGGATGTCGGCCAGCAACGAGACAAGCGCATCGCGCGCGCCCTGCCAATGCCGCGCAAACCCGCGCTGGCCGGCTTCGCCAGCGCCCCCGGCCATGCTGCTCATCGCCGTGTAGCCAGCATCATCCACGCCCACCAACCACAAGCGCGCGCCGCCGCGGGACACCACGTGCGCGCCCTGGCGCAGCAGACGAATCCCGTGCGCGGACAGGGCATCGGCAACCTGCTCCGCCCCTTCCCAGATGTCATGGTTACCCAACACGCCATAGGCGCCCAAGGGCGCGTCCAGCAGCGCCAGCGCCTCCGCGCAGGGTATACCATAATCGGCGCTGTGCAGCACATAGTCGCCCGTCAGCGCCACGAGGTCCGGTTTCAGGCCGTTGAGGAGCGCGACTGCCCGCCGCACGTGCCCCGGCCCAGCATGGGGGCCAACGTGAAGGTCGCTGAGCTGGGCGATGATCAGCCCATCCAGGGCGGGGGACAGACGCGAAATGGGCACATCCCACCCGACCACCTCCGGCCAGCGCGGCTCTAGCCAAGCAGCATAGGCGCTGCCACCGGCCAGCGCGCCCAGCGCGCCAAGCAACCCCATGCGCAGGAACTGACGCCTGTTCACGGTGTCCCGGTGCTCTCGCTCGCGGATAGGCCATCCCCGGGCGCCACCAGGCTGGCCGAGGAGGCCCAGGTCGAGGGCGCCGCCGAGGCGGCGCCCTCCTCGGTGCAGGCCGCCAGCGTGCATTTCCGCAGCAGGAGGTCATCCACGTAGAGCCCTTCGGGTTTAGAGATGCTCGAGTCGCTGGTAAGGACCACGGCAACCCAGACATTGGGCTGGCCCACCAGGTTGCCCAGGTTATACACCGCCGCCAGGTCGAAGCGCCAGTTGCTCGGCCCGCTGGCATAGCTCAGATACTCGCCGTGGAAATTGGTGTTGTCGATGGACGCCCCGACAAAGATGCCGTCCCAGTCCTTCTCCAGATTCTGCCAGGCCTTGCCCAGGAACTCGGCGGCGGTGGCGTCGGCCAAGCTGAAGGGCCCATAGACCATCCAGCTATTGGCCGAATGCGGATAGTTGCTGCCGCAGGGGAGCGTCGAGCCGGTGGAGCCGCCGCCCACCGCCCAGCCGCTGTAGCCGCCCGCCAGGGGACGGCAATCGCGCTTGCCCCAAAAGTATTCCGTCGTGGCGCCCGAGCGGTTGTCGAACACGCGCCAGGGGCCCGGAAAATCGCCCTCGAAACCTTCCCGCAGGATCGCGGTCCAACCGGTGGACGGCCGCGGCGTGGGCGTGACGGTGGGGGTGGGCACGCGCACCGTGATCGCTTTGGTCGCGCTGAAGGGACCATCGCCCAGCGCATTCCGGCCCCGCACGCGGTAATACCAGGTGGAGCCCGCCGCCTTGCCAGTGACCTCGACCTGGCGCAGGGGGCCCAGGTAGCGGATCACAGCGCGGTCAAAGGCCGGATTATCGGCCTCGTGCAGCTCGTACTCGACGGCGCGCGCAGCCTGGGACCAGGAAACCAGGTAACGGCCATCGCCCTCGGGGTCGCGGATCTCCTGCAACACCGGCGCCGCCGGAAGCGGCGGCCACTCGCGCAGCAACAGCGGCAGGGTAAGCGGCTCCGCCGGCGCATTGCCGGTCCCCACGGCATAGCGAACCCGCAAGCGGGGGCGCTGCCACTCGTCGGCCTGCGGCGACGAGGCAAAGGCCACCCACGTGGTAGCGGTAATCGGCGCCGTCTTGAGGATCAGCCCGTGGTTGCTTTGGGGCGCGGCGAGCCACTGGCTGGCCGGCTGCGTGACGTCCCAGGCGTACCAGACACCCACCCGCGGCAGCGCGGTCCGCGACAACAGGGGGCCGCGGTCCAGCCCGGGGGCGTTGCACCCCGGCAGCGCCCAGGGGTTGCCCAGGCTGGCCTGCGTCCAACTCACCTGGGCGGGGTTCCACGGCCGCAGGACGGGGTAAAGCTCCACCTCCAGGCTCTCGCTGAGCCCTCTGGTGGCGTACAGGAACAGGCTGGCCTCGATGATCCTCGCGCCGGACGGGATACTGCTCAGGTCGAACCGCAATAGCGCCGCGCGCCCATCCCCGCCCTCCACCACCAGCTCGCCGGCCGAGCCGCCAGGCGCCTGGCTGAGCGGGTTGGCGATGCCCGCCTCCGTGGCGCCCTGGTACCCGGCCAGGCCCTGCCGCAGCGAGACGTCGTACGTGCGCTGCGTGGGCGTCGCCGTGACCGTGGGGGTGCGGGTGATCGTTGGCGAAGGCGTGGCCGTCGGCGAGGGCGTGGCGGTCCGCGTCGCCGTGCGCGTTGGCGTGTGGGTGCGCGTGGCCGTCGCCGTCGCAGTCGCCGTCGGCGGCGCCTGGGTCCAATCGGCGGTATAGACCAACGCGAACGGCTGCGGGCCCTGCGGCACATTGTGCGCGGTCACGTGGATCTGATAGGCGCCCGCCATGGGGTTCTGGATATACACGCACTCGACGTTGTTGCGCCGATCCGCCGAGCCCCCCATCAACGACCAGCCGCTGCTAAAGGTGTTGCCCTGGTAAGAGTAGCCCATCGGGGAGACCACGCGCAGATCGAGGTCATTCACCAATTCGATACCGGCGGCCACCTCGCCGGGGTAGTCGGTCCAGGCAATGGTGATCTTGAATGGCTTGGCCGTGGATTGCAGCTCCACCCGGAAGGTCTGGGTCTGCCCGGTATAGAGCGGATAGTTCTGGTCCTGGAAGCGGACGGTGGCGCCGTCGGTGGCGGCGGCCAGGTTCACCGCGCCCCAGCCCTGGTGGCTATTGGGGATGGTCCCCGCGTCGTTCTTGGGGGGCGGGTATTGGCCCGCCAGCGGGGTGGCCGTGTTGATCAGCGTGGCCTTGACCAGGGCGCTGCTGGGGCTGGCGTGCCCCTGGTTCTCGATGTAGAACTGGCGGATCGCCGCCGCCGCGCCCGCCACCAGGGGCGTGGCCATGCTGGTGCCGCCCATGTACATATAGGAGCCGTTGAGCGGCCGGCCCCAGCCGCTGCCCGTGGCCCGGCTGGAGCGGGTGGAGAGCACCCAGGTTCCCGGGGCCACCACGTCCGGCTTGATGCGGCCGTCGTCGGTGGGTCCGCGGCCGCTGAACGCGGCCAGGCCGGCGGCGCCCGAGTTGGCCATGGGGTCGCTGCGCAGAGGATCCACGGGGAAATCGAGGGGCCACCAGCCGCCATAGGTACCCGAATTGGCGTTGGGCGAGGGCACGGGGCGCAGGTTCTCGGCGGCGCCGACGGCGATGGCGTTCTTGGCCGTCGCCGGGGCCGAGATGGAGCCGGTGTCCACGATGCCGTCCCGATTGCTATCTAGGCCCTCGTTGCCCGCGGCAAAGAGGACCGTCATGTCCTTGTGCCCCCAGGTGAATTCGTCCACGTGGCGGCTCTTGGCGGTATAGGCGCCCGCATCGGTGCTACCCCAGCTATTGGTGTGGATGCGCGCGCCCCAATCGAACGACTGGTTGAACAGATCATTGAGGTTCTGCGGCAGGCCCCAGAGGTCATAGCCGTCCTGTCCGCCCACCGCCTCGCCCAGCGCGTTGAAATCCGCGTACTGCTCCACGGCTTGCAGGCCGATGGTCGCCCCCGGCGCGATGCCCTTGTATTGCCCGCCGGAGAGCGCCCCATTCCCCGCCACCGAGCCAGCGACGTGGGTGCCATGCCCCGAGTCCAGGTCAGCCGCGCCATCGTTGGCGCGGGGGTTGTTCACATAGCTATCCAGCCAGGGCTGGATCGGCCAACTGGCGATCTGGGTCACGCGGTTATCCAGGTCAGCAACCATGTCGCCGCCATAGCCCGTGTTATCCAGGCCGGTGTCGATGCCGGTATCGGTGATCGCCACCATCTGCCCGCGCCCGGTCCAGCCCGCGGCCCAGGCCGGCGCGGCGCGCATCTCGGCGGCGGCCTTGTCGTTGAAGAGGCGCATCTGGGAGAGGTTCTCGATCCAGGCCACCTGCTCGATGCGCGCCACCTCGTCCAAGGCGGCGGCGTCCAGGGCGACGACGGCCAGCCCCTCCGCCACGCTCAGCACCTGCGCTCCACTGGCCTGCAGCTCGGCGGCGAGGGCGGCCAGGTCAGCGCCCGGCTCCACGGTGATCTGGTAGGTGGACTCGCCCTCGCGCTTGAGCGCGGGGTCCAGCTTGTAGGCGGGGTGGAAAGGGCCGACCCAGGCGACGAAGGGCAGCGCCCGCGCCCGCGCGGCCAGCTTGGGCGTCATCCAGGCCTTATAGGCGTAATCGGGGACATAGCTGGCGAGCTGGATGCCCAGGGCTTCCAACTCGGCCTTCCACTTTTCCATGACGGGGCCCTGGCATTGCAGGATATAGTAGCCGGGCTCCCGCAGGTCCTTGTCTGCGGCCAGCAGCTCCGCCGGAACCGCGGGCGCTTCGCCCTGGGTGGGGTTAAAGGTGACCGCCCGCAAATGGATGGGGGCCCCGCCCGTCGCCTGCGCCGCCGCCAGCGACGGCCCCAATGGCCAGGACGACACCAGGCCGCCCGCAAGCGCCAGCACAGCCAGGAGCGCGACCGCCAGGCGGCGCAGCGTCTCGGCTAGAGGTAGCATTTGCCAGTTTCCTTTCCCATGCGTCAAGCTCGTGTTCGTGCGCGTTTGGAGTGGGCCTAACCGATGCGGAAGGGCACGGGGACAAACACGAGGATCAATATCGCCAGCATCAGGATGCCCAGGGCGCGCTCGCCGCGGGTCAGGGGCGAGAGGTCATCCAGCGGTTCAGCATATACGCGTCCCAGGAAAAAGAGCATCGCCGCCCAAAGGTACCAGGGCCACCACCAGATGCCCAGGATGATCAGGGCGACGAGGATCGGCCAGACCAGCCAGCTCACGCGCTTGCCCAAGAGGGCATAGATGATATGCCCGCCGTCCAACTGGCCCACCGGGATCAGGTTGAGCGCGGTCACCAACAGCCCGCCCCAGCCGGCGAAGGCCATGGGATGAATAAACACGTCATAGCCGCCGCCGGGCAGGATGCGGCCAAAGAGCAGGTATTTCAGCGCGAGATAGAGCAGTGAGTTGCCTTCCACGGCCAGGGGCACCCCCTGCGGGATGGGGCCGACCTCGGAAAGGACCAGGCCCACGATCAGGATGGGCACCGCCAGGATGATCCCGGCCAGGGGGCCAGCCGACCCCACCGCCAGCAAGGCCCGGCGGTCCCGCGGGCGCCCCTGCATCAACTCGGCCGCGCCCATGGTGCCGAAAAAGTTGATCGGCAAGGGGATAAAGTAGGGCAGGCTGATATTCACGCCGACGCGCCGCGCCACCAGGTAATGGCCCATCTCGTGCGCGACCAAGATCGCCATGAGGCTGGCCGCGAAGGCGAGGCCCGGCCAGATCTGCTCCCAGGTCCACGCTTGCACCGGCGCGACGAAAAAGAGCCCGGCAAAGATCACCGAAGCCACGGTAAGCACAAAGAGGACGAGGTTGACCATGGGGTTGAGCCGCCGCACTTGGGGCACGCCCGGCTCGGCCAGGATGACCTGCTCGCCCGCCTCCTGGCGCAAAAGGGCCGTATAGCCAAGCTGGCGAAAGCGGGGGCCGATCAGGTCATAAGCCTCCCGGGCGGAAAGACGCAGGCTCCCGCGCAGGCGCACGAATCCATCCCGCGGGAAACCGGTGGTGATGTCGTGTAGCTCGAAGACGTCCGCGATGGCCTGGGCGAGGTGCGCCCCAAGCTCCCCGGCGGGATAGGTCTCGCGCGTGTCCAAAACAGCCGCTCCTCCCCAGATGACTCGAGCGGCGCCGGTCGGGGCTGTCGAGCCGCTCGCGAATCCCTGCTTTGCTTCCAGGGATTCTAGCACCTTTGGCCGGAACGTGCAATTGCTCCACGACCTGCCGTCCGGCGGAGGTGCTTGTCTACCCTGCGGCGGGCCAGTTCGATTTTCGTCTTGCTGCCCCAAGGGAACGTCGCAACATATCAGCGCCTCGCCAACCGGCCCGGGTTATGCGATACTCGGGCGAGACAGCCGCAACTATCGATGCGTGAGGGTGTTTCCCAACTCGCGATTCATTTGATATTTGGCCGCTTTTGGGGTAGAATGGGGTGTCAATATCATGGTCGGTAGGAGATTGGTAATGCTCGACATGTTCTTCAACCCCCAGTCCGTGGCCCTGGTTGGAGCCTCGCGCGATGAGACCAAGCTGGGCTACGCGATCCTGAACAACCTCATTCACGATGGCTACCAAGGCAAGATTTACCCGATTAACCCCAAGGCGGAGGACATCCTCGGCCTCAAAAGCTACGCCAGTGTATCCGACGTGCCCGGCCCGATCGATACGGTCCTGATCGTGATCCCGGGCCGTTTTGTTGCTCCGGTGCTCAAAGAGTGCGGCGAAAAGGGCGTCAAGGGCGCGATTATCATCAGCGCCGGTTTCCGCGAGGCGGGCCAGGAAGGCGCGCAACTGGAAAAAGAGCTGGTGGCGATCGCCAAGCAGTACGGCATCCGGCTCGTTGGCCCCAACTGCCTCGGCATCATCAATACCGCCTCCGGCCTCAATGCCTCCTTCGCGCCCAATATGCCGGCGAAAGGCTCGGTCGCCTTCATGTCCCAATCCGGCGCCCTGGGCTCGGCGGTGCTGGACTGGGCCCTGGCGGAGGAAGTCGGGTTTTCCAGCTTTGTCAGCCTGGGCAACAAGGCCGACGTCAGCGAGATCGACCTGCTGGCGGCCTGGGAAGAGGACCCCAACACGCGCGTCATCCTGGGCTACATGGAAGGGCTGCCCTCCGGCCAGGAGTTCATGCGCGTCGCGCGCCGCGTTAGCAAGAAAAAGCCAATCATCGCCGTCAAGTCGGGCAAGACCGCGGCCGGTTCGCGCGCCGTCTCCTCCCACACCGGCTCCCTGGCCGGGTCCGAGCAATCTTACGAAGCCGCTTTCCGCCAGTCGGGCGTCCTCCGCGCGGATTCGGTGCAAGAGCTGTTCGATGCCTCTATCGCCTTCGCCTATCAGCCGGCGCTGAAGGGGCCGAACATCGCTGTGGTCACTAACGCCGGCGGCCCCGGCATCATGGCCACCGACGCGCTGGAATCTTGCGGGCTGCGCATGGCCACGCTGGAGGACAAGACCGTCAGCCTGTTGCAGGAAAAGCTGCCTCCCGCGGCCAACACCCACAACCCCATCGACGTCTTGGGCGATGCCTTTGCCGATCGCTACGCGGTGGCCCTGGATGCGGCGCTCAAGGACGCCAACGTGGATGGCGTGCTGCTGATCCTCACCCCTCAGCTCAAAACCCAGATCGAGGAGACGGCCACGGTGGTCGGCGAGATCGCTCGCCAGTACAACAACAAGCCCGTGCTGGCCGTGTTCATGGGCGAGGCCAAGGTCCGCGCCGGGATCAAGATCCTCAACAGCAACCAGGTTCCCGCCTACCTCTTTCCCGAGCGGGCGGTGGGGGCCATGCGGTTCATGTACGACCATTACCTGTGGACGCAACAGCCCGAGCCCGAGTTCAAGGTCTTTGATGTGGACAAGGAGCGCGTGCGCGATATCTTTGCCAAGGCCCGCGCCGACGGCCGCGTCACCCTGGGCGACGCCGAGGCTCGCGATATCATGGAAGCCTACGGCATCCGTATCCCCAGGTCCGAGCTGGCGCGGAACGCCGAAGAGGCGGTCCAGTACGCCCGCTCCATCGGCTACCCGGTGGTGATGAAGATCGCCTCGCCGGATATCCTGCACAAGTCGGATATGGGCGGCGTGCGCGTCAACGTCCGCGACGATGATCAGGTCCGCGACGTGTTCGACATCCTGCTCTATCGGGCGCACCGGTATATGCCGGATGCGGAGATTTGGGGCGTTTTGGTGCAAGAGATGGTCACCGGCGGAAAGGAGGTCATCATCGGCGTCAACCGCGATCCGCAGTTTGGCCCGCTGCTGATGTTCGGATTGGGTGGCATCTATGTCGAAGTGCTCAAGGATGTGACCTTCCGAATCCCGTTGATCTCGGCCGAAGAGGCGCGCAAGATGGTCTCCGAGATCAAGACCTATGCCCTGTTGCGTGGTGTGCGCGGGCAAAAGCCCTCTGACATAGATGGCATCGTGGATTGCGTCCTCCGTGTCGCGCAGTTGGTCACCGATTTCCCCGAGATCGTGGAAATGGATATCAACCCGCTCCTGGTCAAGGAAGCCGGCGCGGGCGCCATATCAGTGGACATGCGTTTCGTCTTGAGTGCCTGACAAAGGAGGAACCCCCATGAAGGCATTGTACATCGTCTCCCAGGCCAAAGCGGCGGGCAAGAGCGCCTTTTGCGCTGGCTTGGGCAAGCGGTTTCAACAGGATGGGCTGACCATTGGCTATATGAAGCCTCTGAGCACCGAGGTTCGCCGCATCGCGGGCCAGGTGGTCGCGGAAGACGCCGAGCTGATTCGGCGCCTGCTCAACGTCAGCGACCCGCTGGACCTGATGGCCCCCGTACTGATGGATAGCAGCAACGTGGAAGCGGTGTTGCGCGGGATGGGCAAGGATTATAGGAAGGATCTCAAGGCCGCTTTCAACCAGATCAGCCAGGGCAAGGATGTGATGGTCCTGGAGGGCGGCGACCTGGATGAGGGGAGCCTGATCGACCTTTCCGCGACCGAGGTGGCCGAGCTGTTGAGCGCCCACGTGCTGTTGATCGCCAAGTACGATTCCGACTTGGTGGTCGATAGCATCCTCGCGGCCAAGAAGCGGCTGGGCGACCGCCTGGTCGGCTGCGTGCTCAACATGGTGCCCAGCAGCCAGATGTCCTTCGTCCAGGAAGTCATCGTGCCCTTCCTGGAGAAAAAGTGCGTGCCGGTGCTGGGCGTGCTGGCGAACGAGCCGATGTTGCTCTCCGTCAGCGTGATGGAGCTGGCCAACTCGCTGGGCGGCGAGATCCTCTGCGCCGAGTCCCATGTGGACGAGCTGGTGGAGAACGTGATGGTCGGCGCCATGAGCGTCGAGTCGGCCCTGCGCTTCTTCCGCAGCAAGCCCAACAAGGTGGTCATCACCGGCGGCGACCGGCCGGATATCCAGTTGGCCGCGCTGGAGACCTCCACCAAGTGCATCATCCTGACCGGCAACCTGCAGCCCAGCCCCATCGTGCTGAGCCGGGCTTCCGAGCTGGGCGTGCCCATGGTGCTGGTGAAGCAGGACACCATGACGGCGATGCAGGTGGTGGAAGAGTTCTTTGACAAGGCCCGCTTCCAACTGCGCAAGAAGCACGTCCGCTTCGAGGCCATCCTGGCCGAGAAATTCAACTTTGCGGCGCTCTATGATGGCCTGGGCATCAAGCCCAAGGGCAGCGCCACGAATACCTGCAAGGAGTAGAGCATGACAGAGATTATCGACATCATCGGCCGCGAGGTTCTGGATTCGCGCGGCAACCCCACCGTCGAGGTGGAGGTCCAGTTGGCCAGCGGCGCCCTGGGTCGCGCCATCGTCCCCTCCGGCGCCTCCACCGGCGCCCACGAGGCCGTCGAGCTGCGCGATAACGACAAGGGCCGCTATGGCGGCAAGGGCGTGCTCCAGGCCGTGGAGAACGTCAACAACACCATCGCCGCCGAGCTGGTCGGGTGGGACGCGCTGGATCAGGTGGGCATTGACGAATTCCTGATCAACCTGGACGGGACGCCGAACAAGGGCTCGCTGGGCGCCAACGCCATCCTGGGCGTGTCGCTGGCCGTGGCCCGGGCGGCGGCGGAGGCCCTGGAAGTCCCGCTGTTCCGTTACCTGGGCGGCGTCTCCGGGCGCATGTTGCCGGTGCCGATGATGAACATCCTCAACGGCGGCAAGCACGCCGAGAATAGCACCGACCTGCAAGAATTCATGGTGATGCCCGTGGGCGCGCCCAGCTTTCGCGAGGCGCTGCGCTGGTGCGCCGAGACCTACCACAGCCTGAAAAAGGTGCTGGGCAGCAAGGGCTACAACACCGGCATCGGCGACGAGGGCGGCTTTGCCCCCTCCCTGGGCTCCAACGCCGAGGCCATCGAGGTCATCCTGCAGGCCATCGAAAAGGCGGGCTACAAACCCGGCCAGGACATGTTCATCGCCCTGGACCCGGCAGCCACCGAGCTGTACGAGGATGGCGTCTACAAGCTCAAGAAAGAGGGCCGCAACCTCACCGGCGCCGAGATGGTCGAGTTCTATGCCGACTGGGTGTCCAAGTACCCCATCATCTCGCTGGAAGACGGCCTGGCCGAGGACGATTGGGAGAACTGGGTGCTCTTGCGCAAGCGCATCGGCGACCGCGTGCAGATCGTGGGCGATGACCTGCTGGTGACCAACGTGGAGCGCATCCAAAAGGCCATCGAGCTCAAGGCCGCCAACGCGCTGCTCTGCAAGGTCAACCAGATCGGCACCCTCACCGAGTCCATCGCCGCGGTGACCATGAGCCAGCGCGCGGGCTGGACCGCCGTGGTCAGCCACCGCAGCGGCGAGTCCGAGGATTCCACCATCGCCGACCTGGTGGTGGCCCTGAACGCCGGCCAGATCAAGACCGGCGCGCCCTGCCGCAGCGACCGCATCGCCAAGTACAACCAGTTGCTGCGCATCGAGGACACGCTGGGCGATAACGCCGTCTATCCAGGGATGAAGGCGTTCTACAACATCAAGCGGTAAACGCCGCTCGATCGCTCGTTATGGACACGGCCCGCCGGAGACCCGCATCTCCGGCGGGCTTTTTTTGCGCTTGACATGGGCCTCAACCTGCGTCATAATGTGTTGTGAGATACTGAGCGGGTTCCCCACCGCCCATCGCAGGCGACCGCATGGCCAAGGCGGCAGCACTGTGAACGTGTACAAGCAGCACGCCCCTACGACCTGACGGGGACCCACGCGAGGTAGACCCTCTACGAAAACGGGACGGGGCTGGGAGTCACGCAGTTGATCACGTTCACGGGCCAGAACACGCCGCCGGTGGGCAATGTCGAGGGGGCGATCGTTGCCGGCTCGCGCAACTATGTGAACACCTACGATTACGACGCCAACGGCAACATGATCACGCGGAGCTTGCCGGGCGGCCCCACCTGGACATACGTGTACGATGAAGCCAACCGACTGGAGAGCGTCTCGGGGGTTGTTTCGGCCACCTTTACCTATGACGGCGATGGCAACCGGGTCAAGGCCACCGTGGGCGTCACCACGACCATCCGCATCGGGGGGTATTACGAAAAGACGGGGGGTGTGGTCACCAAGTATTATTACCATGCGGGCCAGCGGGCGCCCCGCAGACGGGGGGCCATGCGCCAGGATGGCGCGCTCTATTGGCTGCTGACAGACCACCTGGGGAGCACCTCGGTGGTGGTGAACGCCGCGGGGACCAACATCGAGAGCGAGATACGCTACCGGCCCTGGGGGGAGATCGGGTACCAGTCCGGTGCCGTGCCCACGGACCGGCTCTTCACCGGCCAGCGTTACGACAGCGCCCTGGGGTTGTATGATTACAACGCCCGGTGGTACGACCCCTGGATGGGGGCAGGGATCGTCTTCGATCCGCGTTCGTCCAGCCCGACCCCAGCAATCCGCAGGCAATGACGCGCCCCCGCCGACTCGCGGCGCGCCGATTCGGACGCGCCACGGAGCCGGCAGGGGCACGGCCGATGCGGGACCGGAAGCCTGGACAGGGACGGCCTACAGCGCCTCCCGACGGCTCACATCCCAGCCGCCGAGCAGGGCCACGGCCACCCCGCCCAGCGCGCCGCACAAGAGCTCAGTGATGGGCATATCCCGCCCCAGGTTGAGCATGGTGTCC
>JAAYEA010000131.1 GCA_012689325.1 Chloroflexota bacterium | reverse complement strand
TGGGCCCGGTGGAGCTGATGACCCGCCTGAACCAGGTCGGCGGCGCCAACGGCGTGGGCCGCGTGGACATGGTGGAGAACCGGCTGGTGGGCATCAAGTGCCGCGGCGTCTACGAGACCCCCGGCGGGACGATCCTGGTGGCGGCGCATCGCGCGCTGGAGGCGCTGGTGCTGGACCGCGAGACGTTGCATTACAAGGACGTCGTCGCCCAGCGCATGGCCGAGCTGATCTATTACGGGCAGTGGTTCACCCCGCTGCGCGAGGCGCTCTCGGCCTTTGTCGCCAAGACCCAGGAGAATATGACCGGCGTGACGCGGGTCAAGCTCTTCAAGGGCGCTTGCTCCGTGGCGGGGCGCTGGTCGCCCTATAGCCTCTACCGCGCCGATTACGCCACCTTTGGCGAGGACGCCGTCTATGACCAGTCCGACGCCGAGGGGTTCATCAACCTCTTTGGCCTGCCGGTCACGGTCAAGGCCCTGCTGGACATCGAGCGCACCGGCGCGTCCAGCTACGCCAAGAAATCGTAGGGGCGATCCTTGTGATCGCCCTCCTAATGCGGCGGGGGCGAACGCCGGACGGGGCGAACGCCGGATAGGGCGAACACAAGGTTCGCCCCTACCAGGCGCATTGTAGGGGCGATCCTTGTGATCGCCCTCCGGGCTTGTGATCGCCCTCCTTGTGTTCGCCCCCCCGAATTCGTGGTTTCATTCCATCGTGGAGGCAGACCATGTCCAAGATGTGGGGTGGGCGGTTCAGCAAGGCCACCGACGCGCTGATGGAGCGCTTTAACGCCTCCATCGGCTTTGACTGGCAGCTCTGGGAGGCCGACATCGCCGGCTCCATCGCCTATGCCCGCGCGCTGGAGAAGGTGGGGCTGATCACCGCCGCCGAGCGCGACCTCCTGATCGGTGGATTGAGCAAAATCCAGAGCGAGTTCGCCGCGGGCGAGTTCGACCTGCGCCTGCAGGACGAGGACATTCACACGGCGGTGGAGCGGCGGCTGGGCGAGCTGATCGGCGAGGCGGCGGGCAAGCTGCACACCGGCCGCAGCCGCAACGACCAGGTGGCCACGGACACGCGGCTCTACCTCTTGCGGCGCATCGACGAGCTGGCCGAGGCGCTGGCGGCGCTGCAACGGGCCATCGTCGCCCAGGCCGAAACCCACCTGGACGCGCTCATGCCCGGCTATACCCACGTGCAACAGGCGCAGCCGGTGCTCTTTAGCCACTGGCTGCTCTCCTTCTTTTGGATGCTCCAGCGCGACCGCGAGCGGCTGGGCGAGCTGCGGCGGCGGACGTCCGTCTGCCCCCTGGGGAGCGGGCCGCTGGCGGGGCACGCCTTCGGTATCGACCGGGCGGCGCTGGCGGCGGAGCTGGGGTTCGAAGGCATCACCGCCAACAGCATCGACGCCGTCTCGGATCGCGACTATATCGCCGAGTTCCTCTTTTGGGCGGCGCTCTTGGGCGTCCACCTCAGCCGCCTGGCCGAGGACCTGATCATCTGGTGCTCGGCGGAGTACCGCTTTGTGCAGTTGGACGAGGCCTATTCCACCGGCTCGAGCATCATGCCGCAAAAGCGCAACCCCGACTCGCTGGAGCTGCTGCGCGGCAAGACCGGGCGGCTGGTGGGGAACCTGGTGGCGCTGCTGACCGTGCTCAAGGGGATCCCCTCGGCGTACGACAAGGACCTGCAGGAGGACAAGGAGCGGCTCTTTGACACGGTGGAGACGATGGCGCTGGCGCTGCCCGTGGCCGCCGGGGCCATCGCCACGCTGCAAGTGAACGCCGAGGCGATGGCGGCGGCGCTGGACGATGGGCTCCTGGCCACCGACCTGGCCGATTACCTGGTGCGGCGGGGCGTCCCCTTCCGCCAGAGCCACAAGTGGGTGGGGCAGGCGGTGCGCCGCGCCGAGGAGCGGGGCGTGCGGCTGCGCGAGCTGACCCCCGCCGAGTTCGCCGCCATCTCGCCGGCGTTCGGCGCCGACGTGTACGCCGTGTTCGACTTTCGCGCCGCGGTGGAGCACAAATCCGCCCCCGGCGGCACCGCCACCGCCGCCGTCCGCGAGCAGATCGC
>JAAYEA010000130.1 GCA_012689325.1 Chloroflexota bacterium | reverse complement strand
GCCTCCTCCGGCGACGCCTGGGGCAGCAGCGCCTCCAGCCCCTGCTCCGCCGCGGGCAGCCCCTTTTCCTGGACATGGTAGGCGTGGTTCACGTGAAAAGCCGCCTGCAACAGCAGGTAGCGCGGGTCGCCGCCGGAGAGCTTGGCCGCCTGCTCGTGCCACGATTCGGCCCAGTCGTAGGCGCCCGTCTCGGCGTAGGCGCCGGCGATCTCGGCGGCGATGGCCGGGCTGGCGGGGTCGGCGGCATAGGCCGCGGCCAGTTGCTCCAGCGCCTGGAGCGGCCAGCCCAGACGCAGGTAGGCCATGGCCAAGAAATGGCGCGCCTGGCCGTCCCGCGGGTCCAGCGCCAGCGCCCGTTGCAGCGTGTCAACCGCCTCCGCCAGGTGGCCCTGCTGATAGAGCGCATAGCCGAGGAAGGCCAGCGCCTCGGCCTGGTCGGCCGGGGCCGCGGCGGCCTCGCGCAGCGACGCCTCCGCCAGCCCCCACTGCTCCTGCCGCAGGTAGGCCACGCCCAAGAGCGCGGCTCGGACCGCCGGGGTCGGGGCGCGCTCGCTCTCGTCCAGGGCGGCCAGGAGGTCGGCGGCCTGGGCGGCCCACTCGCCCGGCATAGCCCCCTGCAGGTGCGCTCGCGCGGCGGCGACGTCCCGCGAGGCCAGCAGCAGGCCCAGATAATAGCGGGCCTGCGGGTCCGCCGGGGCGAGGGAGAGGGCGTCCCCGAAGGCGGCGACGGCCTGGTCCCACTGGCCGGCCGCCAGCAGCGCACGCCCCAGCGCCTGCGCCGTGGCGAGGTCGCCGGGGGCGAGCTGGCGCGCGCGGCGGTACCACGTCGCCGCCTGGGCCGGCTGCCCCTGGGCCAGGCTCAGCTCGCCCAGCGCCGCCAGGTTCGCGAGCGACGCGGGATCGCGCAAGTAGGCCTGCCAGAGCGCCTCGTCGGCCAGCTCCAAGCGCCCCTGCAACAGGTAGATCTCCCCGGCGCGGCGATGGGGAAGATCGTCGCCGGGGTTCCAGGCGGAGGCCGCGCGATAGGCGGCCAGGGCCTGGCCATAGGCCAGCCCGGCGCGCGCCGAGTCGCCGCGCCACAGCCACCAGGCCGCGCCCTGGCTCCCCGTGAGGCCAAGGGCCAGAGCGGCCATCGCCGGGGCCAGCGCCAGGGCCAGCCACCACCTGAGAGATCTTCCGCTGCACATGGGTCGTCTCCTGCCACCTCCGCGCGCATTCTAGCACCGAGCGGGCGGGCGGTCAATGCTTGACGCTGCCCCGGCAAGATGGTACACTCGACTTAACCTGTGTTGAGGTGGATCATGGCCGACGCGATCGTGGCCGGGCACCTGTGCCTGGACCTTATCCCCCAGTTCACATCCCACGCCGGCGACGGGATGGGCGACTATGTGGCCCCTGGACGGCTGACGGAGGTGGGCGCGATGACGCTCTCCACCGGCGGCGCTGTCTCCAATACCGGCATCAACCTGGGGCGCCTGGACGTGGACACCCAGTTGATGGGCAAGATCGGCGACGACCTCTTTGGCCGCGCCATCCTCGATATCGTGCGCGGCTACGATCCCGCGCTGGCGGCGGGGATGGTGGTCGTCCCGGGCGAAAGCAGCTCCTATACCGTGGTGATCAACCCGCCCGGGGTGGACCGCGCCTTTCTCCACTGCCCCGGCGCCAACGACACCTTTGGCGCCGACGATGTGCGCTACGACCTCCTGGCACAGGCCCGGCTGTTTCACCTGGGCTATCCCCCACTGCTGCGGCGGCTCTACCTGGACGATGGCCGCGAGCTGGCCGAGATGTTCCAACGCGCCAAGGGCGTGGGCGCCACCACCTCGCTGGACCTGGCCATGCCCGACCCCGCCGGCCCCAGCGGCCAGGTGGACTGGCGCGCCGTGCTCCGCAACGCGCTGCCCTTCGTGGACCTCTTTGTCCCCAGCATCGAGGAGCTGTGGTTCATGCTGGATCGCGCTGGTTTTGAGGCCGCGGAGCGGCGCGTGGGCGCGGCGGGGATGCTGGAGGCGCTGCCCGCCGAGCTCGTCCGCGCGCTGGCGGAGCAGGCGCTCGAGTGGGGGGCGCGGGTCGTGCTGCTCAAGCTGGGCACGCGCGGCCTCTATCTGCGGGCCGCGGCGGCGCTGGGGGAGCTGGGCCGCGGCGCGCCGGGCAGCCTGAAGCAGTGGCAAGGGCAGGAGCTCTGGGCCAGGCCCTACCGGCCGCGCACCGTCGCCAGCACCGTGGGCGCGGGGGATGCCGCCATCGCCGGGTTCCTCGCCGCCTGGCTGCACGGGTGCGCGCCCAGCGAGTCGCTGAACGTGGCCGCCGCCGCGGGCGCAAGCTGCGTCGAGGAGGCCGGGGCCACCCGCGGCGTGCGGGGCTGGGCCCAGACGCGGGCGCGCATCGCCGCCGGCTGGCTGCGGCTGCGCAACGACTCGCCCGGGCCAGGGTGGGCGGAAGCGAGCGAGGGCCTGTGGACGAGATAGGCGCTGGCAGGCGCCAACTTGCGGGAGGCAGGGTGATCAGCAGAACCAAGCAAGCCATTCAGGAAGCGCTGGACCAGGCGCGGGTCATCGACCCGCATTGCCACCTGCGGCTGGACCGGCCCGCCGCTGACAACCTGGCGGACCTCTTGTTCTACCACCACCTCTGGATCGAGTTGGTCTCCTCCGGCCTGCCGCCATACGAAGTGACGCGCGAGGGGCTGCCGCAAGAGCTGGCCGACCCGCAGATGGAGCCGCTGGAGCGCGCCCGCCGCGCCCTCCCCTACCTCAAGCACGTCCGCAGCACCACCATCGGCCTCTTTTGGCGCTGGCTGCTGCGCGACCTCTACGGCGTG